>CAYYZC010000348.1:0-3454 GCA_964475605.1 uncultured Chelativorans sp. | reverse complement strand
GCCGCCACACGCAGTTCGCCGCCGACGATCTCGAAGAGCCCGCCGGCATCGTCGATAAGCTCGAAAGTGAGGCTGTCGCCATCGGGATCGTCCGCCGACAGCGTGCCGACGATCGCGCCTGCCGCACTGTTCTCGGCTATTGAGGCATTCGAGAGAGCCAGGGTCTGCGGTGCGTCGTTGACCGGCGACACGGTCAGGTTAAAGGTAAGCGTCGCCGGTGCCGAATCGTCTTCGTTATGGTCCTCGACCGAAAACTGGAACGAGGCGACCGCCGTCTCGGAATCGTCGTGACGGAAGGAAACCTGGCCTGCGGCCAGTTGCGCTCCGGTGAAAGAGGCGGCGGGCTCCCCGTCTACCAGGATCAGGCCGTTGGTCGGTCCCGAAACCATGAAGATTACATCCGCAGCCGCATTGTCCGGATCAGAGAATCCGAGATTGGAACCGCCTAGCGCGACAATTCCACCTTCATCGACTGTAGCCGAAAGGCTACCCGTCACGGAAGGAGGCAGATTGACCGGCGGTGGAACGATGGTGACGTATTCGCCGGCGGAAAAACCCGTTGATATCTGGTTCCCGGCAATATCGAGAATACCGGTACCACCGACATCAAGCTGGAGCGTGCCATTACCTGAGACCCCAGCCACGGTGACCGTATGCGTGATGCCATCCGCGGTCGATACGTCGTCTATCGTACCTTGAGCTGTCCCGGTCAACGTCAGGCTGAAGTCGCCGACATCAACGCCGTCGACCCGTTCCGCAAACGTGACGACGAACTTCAGCGTCGAAGCGGAGCTTTCGGCTGGTCCGACACGAACTATGGATGCAACGGACGGCGGCGTCGTGTCGATAGTGACTGACAATGATGCCGATGCCGGCGATTCATTGCCTGCTGCGTCCGTTGCCGTTGCCGTCACAACATAGGTTCCGTCGGCGAGATTGCCGGCCGGCGTGAAGGTCCAGGCGCCTGATCCGTCCGCTGTCGTCGTTCCTTGGGAAACAGCATCCACAAACAATGTTACAGTGCTGTTCGGCTCCGCCGTTCCGCTGAATGTCGGAGTTGCATCGCTGGTGGTGCCGTCCGTAGACGATGCTCCGGTATCACTACCAGGCTGCAGGAGCGGGCGAGCGGGGGCGACGGGAGCGATATCGTCGACCACAGTGACGGTGAACGACTTCTCGTAGAAGCTGCCGTCATCATCCGTCACCCTGACGCGGACGCTGTAGGTTCCTGCATCGGTCGCCGCGGCGTCTTTGATGCGGAGCTGATCGCCAACGATGTCGAAACGAGCGTTGTCGACATCACCCGGCCCCGACACCAGCGCGTAGGCGAACGTATCGTCGGCATCCGGATCGACTGCTGACAACGTACCGACTGGAGCTTCGGCGCCGGCGCTCTGATTGACCGACGCGTTGGCAAGAGAAAGGTCGACCGGTGCCTCGTTGATGTCTGTCAGATCGATCGTGATGGTCGCGGTTGAATCGGCATCCGTGTCCGCGTCTTCGTCGTCCACCGCAATGGTCAGATTGTAGCTTGAAGCGGCGCCTTCGAAATCGAGCAGGGATCCGTTTGCAACGGTGATCTCTCCCGTGACCGCGTCGATCGCGAATGCGCTGCCAGTATTTCCTCCGACGATGGAGTAGGTCAGGCCATTGGTGTCGCCGGTTGGTATCACGGTCAGCACCGAGGTGCCGTCGGCAGAATTCTCGGCCAGGGAAACCTGCTGCGACTGAAGAACCGGATCGACGTCGGCGATAGCGACCGGCATCGAAGTCGATGTTACACCGCCATGGCCGTCATCGACCGAAATATGGATCAATGCCGTGCCCGTATCGTTGGCATCGGGCACGTAGGTCAGGCCGGCAAGCGCCGCGTTGACGGCCGCCACGGATCCGGAAAAAGCGAGAGCCGTATCCGCCGTGCCGTCTCCGGTGGTGAAATCGAGGCCGGCGGTGGGGATGGAAAGCGTGCCTTTGGTGGCCGTGAGGGTGACCGTCTGCGTGTCCCCGTCCGCGTCGGATATCGAGAACCGCGCCGGGGTTCCTGAGGTCTGGTTCTCGTCGACGTCGACGGACGTGTCGACAAGCGTCACCTCAGGCGCCTTGTTGACACCCGTTACGGTGACCGTCGCCGCAGCCTCGTCGTGAAGTCCCGCCGAATCCGTCACCCGATAGGTGAAATCGACGGTCGCCGTCTCGCCTCTGGCGAGGTGATCGAAATCGCCAGCAGGGTCGAAGGTCACGGAACCATCCGCATCGACCTTGACGCGACCGCCGCTCGCCAGATCGACGAAACCGCCCACGCCGCCCGTGCTGCCGTTGACATGCGTGACAGTCAACGGATCGACAATGCCGAGGGCGCCGCTGTTGTCGAGGTCGCTGTCATTGTCGAGCACGTTGACGCCGGTCAGCACCTCGTCGTTCAGTATGGCGAAGCCGTCGTCTTGCGCGACGGGCGCATCTTCCAGCATGTTGTCGTAGAACACCGTCTGATTGATGATGGTCCCGGGCTGGAAGCCTAGCAAGGTCCAATCGAAGGTCAGCGCCTTGGTGGCAGCGTCGTAGGTAGGTGCGTTGAGAACATTGACGCCGCTAAACCCTCCCGCATTTTCGATCGTGCCGGGTGCCACGGCATCGCTGGGTGCCAGTCCCGAGACAATGATGCGCATGCCGGCCGGATTCGCCTGGCCGGAAAACTGGGCGAAGACGTCGTTGCCGGAGATGTTGATCGTTACCGTACCACTCAGCAGCCCATTCGGGCCCTCGACGGGCTCGATGTCGCCATCGCCATCGGTATCGGAGAGGACCCGGTATTCGATCGGCAACGACAGCTCGACGCCGTCGCCGACAACGGCCTGCACATCAGTGATCGGAATCTCGGCAACAAAGAAACCGTCGATCTCCACCGAGATGCTGACGGTAATGCCCTCAAGGCTGCCGGCCATGTCCCCCTCCCGGGGTGACGCGGCACCCTCGAACAAATTGAAGCTGGCCTTTTTAACACGAATCTCGAAGTAGGGAACTGGCTACATCCAGTCCCATCAGCCCTTCCCAAGGCTCGGTCGATCCCGCCGTCTTTCCTCGTAAGTCACAAGCACCGCTGCTCGGCCGGCGCGAATACTGGCTGCATCTCGCCTTCCTCGTCACGGTCGAAGGCCATAACAACGTTTGAGCTTGGCAGCTTGGGTTGGGGCGCCACTATCCTTGCTGCATCGGCCGTTCTGCGCTCCGGCCCGATCGAGACCGGGAACGAACTGTTCGATCGCATCGACCTCGCCACGCTCCGCGCTTGGGCGCCGTGGTCCGAAAGAGGCAGGCGTCGATACCACCGACCTTCAGATGGCGCTCACGTCCGTCAATCGGGACGAGGGCGACAAGGCGGTATAGGGCCGGTTGCGCGCTGCGGGTGCTCCTTACATCTGCGAAGCAACCGTGCGACCGAAGCTTGCCCGGTGAG
>CAYYZC010000347.1:0-3457 GCA_964475605.1 uncultured Chelativorans sp. | reverse complement strand
CTCGAAGATGTCGCCGAAGATCGCGAGCTGGCGATAGGTCTCCGAATCGGCGGCGTTGGCGCTCAGGGTGGAGCTGCCATTGACCAGGCTCATGGCGGACGCGCCCATCAGGGCACCGGCGCACAGAAGCGACAACTTACGAATCATTTCCTGTCCTTCCAGACTTTCGCTCCGTCCACCACGGGGCCGGATCGACGGGTTTTCCCTGCTTCCGGAACTCGATATAGAGCTCCGGACCGGCATTTTCATTCGCCGCAGCCGCAGCGCTGGCCAATCTGGCTTCTCCCATCACGCCGACCGGCTCGCCTGCAAGGACACGTTGGCCGGGCGCGACGCTGATTCGGCCCATACCCGCCAATACGACATGATAACCTTCGCCAGCGTCGAGTATCAAGAGTTGGCCATAGGAGCGGAACGGACCGCCATAGAGCACCGTCCCGTCCGAAGGTGCCGTCACGATGGCTCCCGAATGTGTCGCAACCATGTCGCCCATGACGGTGCCGCCGGCCCCGTCATCGGCGCCGAAGCCGCGCACGACATGTCCGGCGACGGGAAGCTGCATCTGGCCCTTCAGGCCAGGGAAAGGCAGCGCGCCGGGCAGGTCGGGCTCGGCAATCGGTCCCGGCGGCGGCGTGGCGAGCGCGGCGGCCTTCGCCTCTTCCGCGCGCTTGCGCGCCGCCTCGATATCGGCCTCGAGCGCCGCGATCAGCTCGCGCAGGCTGCCCGCTTCCTCGGCAAGCCTGGCCGCCCGCTCGCGCTCGGCGGCGAGCTCGGCCTCCGAACGGCTGCGCAGGCGCTGCTTCTCCTCAAGAAGAAGTGAAAGGCGCTTTTGCTCCTCCGCCTGCTGCGTGACCGTCTCCAGGAGCCTTTCGCGCTCCGCCTCGATCGATCCGGTGACCCGCGCCAGCTCCTGCAGATCGCCGGCGAGGATCTCCGTCTCGCCGCGCAACTCCGGCACCACGGCTGCAAGCAGGATCGAGCTGCGCACCGAAGACAGCGCATCGTCCGGAGAGACGAGGATCGCCGGCGGCGGATTGAGGCCGATGCGCTGCAGCGCCCCGATCACCTCGGCCAGCACGTCGCGGCGCGAGGCCAGCGAGACCCGCAGAGCCTCCTCCTCCCCTTGCAGGATCTCGAGCCGCGCGGCGATGTCGGCGGCGTCCTGGCTCAGCTTGCGCTCGGTCTTGGCCGCCTGGATCAGCGCCGCCGACAAGGCCGCGCTGTCGTTGCGGATCGCGACGATCGCCTTGTCGATAGCGGAGATGCGTTCCTCGCTCAGGCTGATCCTGTCGACCAGATCCTCGTAGGCGCGCCGGCTTTCGGCACGCCGCGCCTCCAGCCCGTCCTGCGCGGCAGCCGGCACACCCGCCAGCAGCAGGGCGAGAAAGGCGGCGGCCTTCAGTTTCGCGCGTGTGCTCAAGATCGCCTTTCGTCCCCGATGAGATCGATGAATCGAATGGGTGAGCGGCGAATCTATTGTCACCATCGTTAACGAAGCATCAACTATCGCGGCCCGCCAACCGCTTGGCAACCGCCCCGCAACCGTATCGTCCCGCCGCATTGGCCGGCAAGCGTTGTCGCGCCGCCACACCGGCCTCATTCGCGGTGATAGGGATGCCCGGAGAGGATCGTCGCGGCGCGGTAGAGCTGCTCGGCGAGCATCGTACGCATAAGCTGATGCGGCCAGGTCTGGGCGCCGAAGGCGAGCACCGCGGCGGCACGGCCGCGCAGCCCCTCGTCGAGCCCGTCCGGGCCGCCGATCGCGAAGACGAGGGACTTCGTCCCCTCGTCGCGATGGCGGGCGATCAGCTCCGCCAATTGCTGTGAGGTGATGTTGCGGCCGCGCTCGTCGAGCACGACCAGGACGTCCGTCCCGGACCCCTGGAGCAGCGACGCCTCCTGCCGCTTGCGCTCAGGCGCCTGGCGGGCACGGCTCTCGGCAAACTCGCCGACGCCCGCGAAGTCGAGCCCCAGCGCTCCGCCGGCACGCGAAAGGCGCTGGAAATAGCGCTCGGCAAGCTCCTTCTCGGGGCCGGATTTCATCCTGCCCACGGCACGGACCGCGATGCGCATCCTTCGACCTCCTCGCTCAGCCGGACCCGGCCGAGCAGGAACGGATCAATGGACCGTCTCTTCCTCCAGGTCGGGAGCCTGCCACATCTTCTCCAGATTGTAGAACTCCCGCACCTCTGGCCTGAAGATGTGGACGATGACGTCGCCGCAATCGATCAGCACCCAGTCGGCATTGGTCAGCCCTTCCACGCGCGGAGCACCCATCCCAGCCTCCTTGACGGCCGTGATCAGATGATCGGCGGCCGCGGCGACATGGCGATGCGAGCGTCCCGACGCGACGACCATATAGTCGCCGAGACTGGATTTACCCTGGATGTCGATTGAAACGATGTCTTCCGCCTTGGAGTCTTCCAGGCTGTCGAGGACAATTTTCAAGGCGCGGGACATCTCGGCGCTGCCGCTCATCCCGGCCGTAGAAGGCGCAAGCTCGGCCTTCCTGCCCAATGCTGTTCTCAGCGTCTTTCCTTTCGATCAAGAACAAGCCTGTCGCCGCTTCGGGGCGACGGGATATAAATAGGCAGAGTCCCTTGACGGTTTCAAGACGGAGTGACGGTCGCCGCAGGATTCGGCCGCAGCGGTCAGCCTTTGCCGTTCCTGCCGTCGCGGATCGCCGTCGAGGACAGAAGCGAGCGCGGCCCGTGGATGAAGGTCCAGGCGGGCGGGCGCATGCGCGGCAGCAGGGCCGCGTCGCGCTCGTCTATGCGGGCGAAGTCGAACGCCTTGGCCATGATCGCCGACATGAAGGCGAGTGTCGAGCCCGGCCGATCGATGACGGCGATGGGCATGGTCTGCGCGATCTCGCGCCAGCGCTGCCAGCGATGGAAGTCGGCGAGATTGTCGGCCCCCATGATCCAGACGAAATGGACGCCCGGATTGCGCCTGCGCACCAGCGCCAGCATGTCGGCCGTGTAGCGGGTCTCATAGGCGGCTTCGAAGGCGGTGACCCTGATCCGCGGGTCCTCCGCCAGCTTCTCCGACAGGTGCAGCCGCTCCGTCAGGCCGGCCAGCTCGCGTCCGCTCTTGAGCGGATTGCCGGGCGTGACGATCCACCAGAGCTGGTCGAGCCGCATCGCCCGGAGCGAGATCTCGGCGACCAGGGCATGGCCGGCATGGGGCGGGTTGAACGACCCGCCGAACAGCCCCACCGCCATGCCCCGCTCGACATGCGGCATGCGCAGGTGGCGGGGGTGGAGCTGGAGGTCAGTCATGGTGCCAGGCGGCTCTTCTGGAAAGTCGCGCCCCTTCGCACCCCCCGGCGCCCCTCGTCATCCCCGCACCTGTCCGGTGCCTCTGACCTGGTACTTGAACGAGGTGAGCTGCTCGACCCCGACCGGGCCGCGAGCATGCATGCGGCCGGTGGCGATGCCGATCTCGGCGCCCATGC
>CAYYZC010000346.1:0-3470 GCA_964475605.1 uncultured Chelativorans sp. | reverse complement strand
GATCGCATCCCTCTTCCGGGCTATCCAAAGCCCGCTGTCGGACAGATCTAGTTCCTCAATAAAGTCCGACATGCCTTTTGCGACCTGGGCTTCGAATGCTGCTCCGAAACCAGCGGTGGCACTATAGTAGCGTGCGTGCATCTCGGCGCACCGACCGATCACACCCGGCTGATAGCCTTTCGCGACGGCAATACCCCCAGCACTGTTGAGATTTTCCCTGGTTACAGCGCATTTCACCATTTGATTTTCGATCCTAATCGGCACGATTTCAAAATGTTGACGATACACTTCTCCGCCATGCGTATCAATCGTATCGCTTGTTGAGATGCGCTATATCTCTTTGCTCGGCGCCTCGGGGAAGCGCGGGTGCCTCACCGACCAAACCAGGAACTCCCAAGAGAACGATGTCTACGGTGTCCATCTGCAATCAACCTCGGTGTTCAAGGGCGAGCTTGAGGCCGAAGGCGATCAGCACAGTTCCCGTCAAGCCATCAACGGTGCGGGTAAAAGCTGGTCGTCGCAGGATATGCGAGATGGGTTGTGTGGCGACAGTAATCGCAGCAAACCACATTAACCCCATCGCGGCATGCATGCCGGCAAGTCCCACGCTAAAGGCGACTACCGGAACGCCTGCCGGAACGAATTGTGGTAGGAAACCCACGTAGAACACGCCAACCTTCGGGTTGAAGAGGTTCGTCATCAATCCTCGCCAATACCAGTCAGCCTGATGTCCGTGGGGGGAGGCAGGAAATTGCAAGTCGTGCGCCGAGTTGGCTATTGAGCGTCTTTTGATGGCGCTACGGATCATTTGGGTTCCGAGCCAGAAGAGATAGGCCGCGCCCACATATTGCAGAATCCGATATCCGGCTTCCGAGACCGAAAGGACCGCTCCTAATCCGAGGGATGCGAGGAGTCCCCAAGCCAGAACACCGGACACTACACCGGCGCCAGCGGCCATGGCCTGTCTGCTGCCTTCGACCGTCGCTGTTCGCAGAACCAGAGCGGTGTCCAGCCCAGGAGTAATGGTTAGAAGCCCGGCGGCGATGGAGAAGGCGGCGGCGGCGGAAACAGGGTCCATATGAGCCTCTCAGTTCGGGGCGAAAAGGATCGAAGAGTATTCGTTGTTGAGCAATGCTCTAAATGCTTCTTCTTCCGGGTCGATACCGGAATTTGTTGAACCCCAGACAACGCAGGTCCTATTCTTCAGACCGTAGGCTGCAATCCTACTACCGGGACCGCTTCCACTGTGTCCGATCGGGTAATTCGTGGGCTCCTTGGCCCTCAACATCAGTCCGAGCCCATAAGCGGGATCGGGATGAACCGCTGAACGGTATTGTGGGAGTGATCTACGATCGATCATACGGGCGAAAGAGCGAGGTTCGAGTAGCCGCCCTTTTAGCAAGGAATGAAGTAGGCGGGCCGCATCAACCGGTGTTCCAACGATTAGTCCATGGTACACCCAACCCGGATGGTAACGGACCATATCGCCCATGCAGACATCTGTGAGATCTTCTGGTGTAGCCACCAGTCTGGCAGTTAGAAGTTCCGCGCGACTGAAAACCAAGTCGGCGAGAGCGTTTGCCAATGGCTGCCGGGATGTCAATTCGATCAACCGCGCAACCTCGTAGTAGCCTATATTGGAATAAGCCCAGCCCTGGCCGGGTGCATATCGCAGGCGATCCGCCTCCACCGTTTTGAGAAGGATATCGACTGTCCAAGGCAACATGCCTGCTGCCACATCTACGTGGTATTGCGGAAGAGAGCCGTAGTCTGGCAATCCAGCTTCGTGTCTCAATAGTTGGGCAGCTGTATATTGTTTTCCTTCAAACAGAGCATCGATATCTAATTTGTTTTGCTCCCAAAGCCTCAGCGTTGCGATTGCGAGCGCCGTCTTTGTAAAACTCCACCACGGCACTGCAATCGTCATGCCCGATGCCTCAATTTGATCATCCTCGCGAATGATCACTGCTGCTTTACGGTTCACCATACATTCGCCTGTACAACTGGTTTATACGATGCTCCAGGGGCCAGCGACGTCGTTAGTCGGAAAGCGACGGCATTGCAGGCATGGCGAACACGCATTTCAGAATCTACCGCGATATTGCCGTGGCCCCGCTAGGAAGTGGGGTGCACGCCGTAGGCGTGATAGGCCTCGCGCATCCTCTCGCCTTCAGTCCGATCTGGAAAGAGCAGATAGCTGGGCGCCTTGATGCGCGCGACATGCTGAATGCTCATGAGGATGACGTGGCGGATCGGAAAATCGGACCCGGCCTTCTCGAGGAGCTCGGCGCCGCAGCGACCAAAATCGTCCTCATCGGGCGCGATGATCCTCGCAATCCCGGACGCTTTGAACCCTCGCTGGCGGAAGACATCGATGAAGCTGACGCAGACCTTGGGGTTTGCGCGGATATTGCGAACGCTGACGGGAGACGCGATGTCCGCAATGACGATCGCCTCTCTTCCGAACCCCGCGAAGATCTCCTTCGGCGACACGTTGGGCGTTCCGTCGGCGGCAGCGGTCGCAAGCCAGCAGAGGACCGATCGATCCAACTCCGCCTGCATGGTTTCGTTCATTTCCACCCGGAATCCCTCCGTCTTCCAGCATCAGCGCCGTGTCTAGTACGATGACATGATATTAATGATACGTTGGCATGGACATTTCAACTGCCGCACCGTAAAAAGGTCAATACAGTTGACCTAACGAGGTTTTCTTCTGATGGATGACGCACTCGCCATTGTGGCGGCGGATGCCGCACCCCGAACCAAGCCCTCCAACTACCCACCGGAGTTTGCAGTACGCATGGCGGGCCGCACCAAGCGACCACTTGGCGATCTCTTCGGTTTGACGAACTTCGGGGTGAACTTGACCACGCTGGAGCCGGGGGCTGTATCCGCGCTTCAGCACAGGCACAGCCGGCAGGACGAGTTCGTCTATGTCGTCGAGGGCGAAGCGATCCTTGTGGCAGGCGACGATGAGGTCGTCCTGACTGCGGGCATGTGCGCTGGCTTCAGGGCCACCGGCACCTCTCATCACCTTGAGAACCGATCCGGACAACCCGTCCTCTATCTCGAAATCGGTGACCGAACCGAAGGTGACGAGGTGAGCTATCCGGCCGACGACCTCGAGGCCGTGCGCGAGAACGGGGCCTGGAGCTTCCGTCGTAAGGATGAGACGCCCTACTGATCGCGACTGATGTCGCCGTCTTTAGAGAAGGGAGATTCGAATGGAAATCGGCTTTATCGGCCTCGGCGTTATGGGACAGCCGATGGCCCTGAACCTCGCACGTGGTGGCAACTCCGTCGTGGTCTGGAATCGCTCAGCCGAGAAGTGCGAGCCGTTGCGCGAGGCTGGGGCATACGTGGCGGAGAGCTCGGCGGAGGTGTTTCGCCGGGCGCGGATCACGATACTGATGATGGTGGACAGTGGCGCCACCGACGCAGTTCTCGAACGTGGCACGGCTGCGTTCAGT
>CAYYZC010000345.1:2186-3485 GCA_964475605.1 uncultured Chelativorans sp. | reverse complement strand
GGCGCCGCCTCCGCTGCGACTGGTTGGCCTGTCGACCCTCAGTAGGTCAGCTTGCCCGGGAAGTGGTGCTCATAGGCCGCTTTGTAGTCGGCCGAGTTCATCAGGCTGTAGAAGCCGACCCGGTCCGCCCATTCCTTCTGGCTTTCGATGATGCGGCGGAAGATGTCGTCTTCCATCAGAGGCTCGACCACCGTATCCCATGCCGCCAGCTGGGCTTCCATGATGCCCTGGGGCGTGCGCTTTACGTTGACGCCGGCCTCGCTCATCAGCGCCTGCAGGTCGCGCGAGTAGTTGTCCATGGCGAGACCGTAATTGGCGGTGTTCGCCGCCTCCGCACCGTAGCGGAGGATCGCCTGCAGCTCCGGCTCGAGCGATTCGAACCGGTCCCGGTTGAAGATCAGCTCGAACGCCTCGGCGGCCTGGTGATAGGAACCGAGCATGTAGTTCTTGACGACGTCCTGGGCGCCGAAGCGGCGGTCGGAGGTCGGGTTGTTGTACTCGAAGGCGTCGATGACGCCGCGTTCCATCGCCGGAACGATCTCGCCGCCCGGAAGCTGCGTCACCGCCAGCCCCATCGCCTGGTTGAGGTCGGCCGACAGGCCCACCGTGCGGTATTTGAGGCCGTCGACGTCCTCGACCGCGGTCGGCTCCTCGGCAAACCAGCCGAAGGGCTGGGTCGGCATCGCGAAGGCGAAGAAGCCGACGACGTCGAGGCCGAGGATCTCCTGCACGAGCTCGTCATAGAGCGCCTGGCCGCCGCCATACTGGAACCAGGCGATGATCTGCGCGCCGTCGATGCCGAACACCGGGCCCGTGCCGAACAGCGACGCGGCCTTGTGCTTTCCGTACCAGTAGGCCGACACGGTGTGCGCGGCGTCGAGAATGCCGTCATGGCAGGCATCCTGCACGGAGAATGCGGCAACGATGGCGCCGGCCGGCTGGAGGTCGATCTGCAGGCGCCCACCCGACATCTCGCCCACCCGGTCGCAATATTGCTGGGCCATCTCCTGGAAGATGTCCGAAACCGGCCAGGACGACTGCATCGTCAATGTCGTCGTCTGCGCCCGCGACACCTGGGGCATCGCCAATGTGCCTGCGCCGGCCACGGCGGCGCCAGTCAGGAATTTGCGGCGAGCAATGCCGGACGTCTTCGCTTTCTCGGTCATGCTTTGTCTCCTCCTGGGCTTTTCTCCCGCCCGTCCGTGTTCGGACAGGCGCCTGTCCGTGCAGCCGGACGGGGAAATCCGCCCATCGCTGCTGGTCCCGTGCCACCGGTTGTTCCGGTTGGTCCGTCTTATG
>CAYYZC010000345.1:0-2086 GCA_964475605.1 uncultured Chelativorans sp. | reverse complement strand
TCGCCGCGCCCTCTCAGCGGCAGCGTCACCAGGTCCGGCCAGCCGTCCGCCTGCGCGGCCGGATCGTGATGGAGCCTGACGCCTTCGCTGTCGTAGACGGCGTGCCACTCCTCGCCCGCCGCGCCTTCCTCTCCGCCCCCCGCGGAGCCTTCCGCCGAGGCGGCCGGCCCCGTGGAGGCGAAGCCGGTGATGTTGCAGCCGGAGATGCCGTAATACCAGGACGAGCCGCACATGCGGGTGAAGAGCAGCCGGCGGCCACCGTCGAGCTCGATCATCGCAGCGGCGATCTCCGGTTCCGCCTGGGTCGCGATGCGGAAGCTCTCGATGTCGCCGCTCCGCAGCTCCCGCACCAGGTTCAGATAGGAGGAGTAGGGGGTGAACGTCACCTCGTCATAGTCCGACATGTCGGGCGGCGTGCAGCGCTCCTCGATCGCCCTGATGGCGACCTGCGACCCGCGCAGCGGGAACGCCGCCTCGCCGGGACTCCCGGCCGGCGGCTCCGCCAGGCTGACCGCCATGCGCAGCCCGAGCGCGATCGGTTCGATCGCCTCGTGCGGCACCGCGACCGAGATCAGCGTCCCGGCCGCCGCCGCTTCACTGGCGAAGCTCTTCCCGTCGACCGTCAGCGTCGCATCGGAGCGCGTTTCGGCGACGGGCGCCTCCGTCACCAGCGCAAGCGTCCACAGATGCCCGGCGCAGCTCAATCGCGCACCGGCGAGGCCGGTCCCTTCGGCGACGGGAAGCGTCGCCATGGCCTCCGTCTCGTCGGCTTCCCAGCGCGGCTTCTCCTGCGCGCCGGCCGGGCCGGCAAGGGCCAGGCCGAGAAGGACAAGCGGCGCGAGGCGTCCCGTCCTCGCCGCATGTCCTCCCCGCCCCGACGCATGAAGAAGACGGTCGCCTTCGTGGTGCAAAGCCTGTCCTCCGGATCCGGTTGGCGGAATCACTGCCCGAAACTCTATCGATGACGGAAGACACGGCAAGTTCACATCGGCTCTCGGGACCGTTGCCTGCCCGTTCAATCCGGACACGATCTTGCGAGGGGCCGCAAACCTGATATTGCTGCGCCCGATTTCAGGCTCGCCGGCAGGCAAAGGAACTCAAATGTCGAAGTGGAAGGACGTCAGGAAGGTCGTGCTCGCCTATTCGGGAGGACTTGATACGTCGATCATCCTGAAATGGCTGCAGACGGAGCTTGGCGCGGAGGTCGTCACCTTCACCGCCGATCTCGGCCAGGGCGACGAGCTCGAGCCGGCCCGCAAGAAGGCCGAGATGCTCGGCATCAAGGACATCCGCATCGTCGACGTGCGCGAGGAGTTCGTCTCCGACTACGTCTTTCCGATGTTCCGCGCCAATGCGCTCTATGAGGGCGTCTACCTGCTCGGCACCTCGATCGCGCGGCCGCTGATCGCCAAGCGGCTGGTCGAGATCGCGGCCGAGACCGGCGCCGACGCCGTCGCCCACGGTTCGACCGGCAAGGGCAACGACCAGGTGCGCTACGAGCTCTCCGCCTATGCGCTGAACCCCGACATCAAGGTGATCGCGCCGTGGCGCGACTGGTCGTTCAAGTCGCGGACCGACCTGCTCGACTTCGCGCGCGACCACCAGATCCCGGTTCCGAAGGACAAGCAGGGCGAGGCGCCCTTCTCCGTCGACGCCAATCTGCTGCACTCCTCCTCGGAAGGGAAGGTGCTGGAGGACCCGTGGCAGGAGCCGCCGGAATATGTCCACCAGCGCACGGTCTCGCCGATGGAGGCCCCCGACAGCGTCACCGAGATCACGCTGACCTTCAAGCGCGGCGATCCGATCGCGCTCGACGGCAAGGCGATGTCGCCGGCGACGCTGTTCCAGGCGCTGAACGATCTCGGCCGCGACAACGGCATCGGCCGCCTCGACCTGGTCGAGAACCGCTTCGTCGGCATGAAGTCGCGCGGCGTCTACGAGACCCCCGGCGGCACCATCCTGCTTTCCGCGCACCGCGCCATGGAATCGATCACGCTCGACCGCGGCGCGGCCCATCTCAAGGACGAGCTGATGCCGCGCTATGCCGAGCTGATCTATAACGGCTTCTGGTTCTCGCCCGAGCGCG
>CAYYZC010000344.1:1812-3487 GCA_964475605.1 uncultured Chelativorans sp. | reverse complement strand
TGATCGAGGTGCTTGACGGCGCTTGCGGCCTCGTCAAAGGTGGATCGCGACGGTCGTGTCAAATCGTCCGGCCGGTCGTCCTTGAAGGTATGGAGCGTTGGGGGAAAGTATGCTCGGGAATTCCAATTCCAAAGGCCGTTTCGATGCGGCGCTGAAGGCGGCAAAATCGGTCAGCGACTGGCTTGCCGCCGCAGATGGCGAGGTCAAGATCGGCGGTCCCGGCGACGACCTCTTCGCCGGCACGACGATGAACGATTTCTATTCCGGAAAGGCCGGCAACGACAGGCTCAACGGCAATGCGGGGCGCGACTACCTCAAGGGCGGCAAGGGAGACGACATACTCTCCGGCGGCCGCGGCAGCGACTTGCTGCGCGGCGGCCCGGGAGACGACCGGATGACCGGCGCCGGCGGCGTCGACGTGATGCGCGGCGGCAGCGGCGACGACATGCTGTGGGGGGGGCAGGGGGTCGATCATCTGCGCGGCGGCGTCGGCGCCGATACGTTCCGATATGATCAGTGGAAGCAAAGCACCAAGGATGCACCCGACGTCATCGGGGATTTCAGCCAGGACCAGGGCGACCTGATCGACATTAAGGACCTGTACCGGCCGGGTCTCACCTTCCTTGGAACGGACCGCTTCACCGGCGAGAAGGGCGAGGTCCGGGTCGATGTCAGGAAAAACAACACATTCGTCTATGGCGACATCGACGGCGACGGCAAGGCCGACTTCGCCATCAAGCTGAAGGGCTCGATCCACCTCGGCGAGGACGATTTCGTTCTATAGGTCGAGCCCGCGACCGGCGCTATGCGCCGGTCCTGCCGGCCAGCCCGTCAATGATCGGGCATTCGGGCCGGCTGTCGCCATGACAGTTGGCGACGAGATGTTCGAGCATGGTGCGCAGGCCCTGCAGCTCGGCGATCTTGCGGTCGATCTCCGTCAGCTTCGCCTGCGCGATCGCCTTGACCTCGGCGCTCTCGCGATGCGTGTCGCCATAGAGCGACAATAGCTGCCGGCATTGCTCGACGGTGAAGCCGAGGCTGCGCGAGCGTTGCAGGAAGCGCAGGCGATGGACGTCCTCGCTCGAATAGTCGCGATAGCCGTTGTCGCGCCGGTCGGGGCGCAGCAGGCCGATCTCCTCGTAGTATCGGATCGTCTTGGGCGGCAATCCCGACCGTTCTGCGACGGTACCGATGTTCATGGCAAACCACCTTGCTTTTCCGAAGCATGTTCCGGCCGGTCCGGACCATGCCTTCAAAGTCTGATCGTCCGCAGCCGCAGCGCGTTGGCGATGACCGACACGGAGGACAGGCTCATCGCGGCGGCCGCGAGCATCGGCGACAGCAGCATCCCGAATATGGGGTAGAGGACGCCTGCCGCAACCGGTACGCCGAGCGCATTGTAGACGAAGGCGAAGAACAGGTTCTGCTTGATGTTCCGCATCGTCGCCCGGGCGAGCGTGCGGGCGCGTACGATCCCCTGCAGGTCGCCCTGGAGCAGCGTGATGCCCGCGCTTTCGACCGCGACGTCGGCGCCCGTGCCCATGGCGATGCCGACATCGGCGGCGGCGAGCGCCGGGGCGTCGTTGACGCCGTCGCCGGCCATGGCGACCCTGGCGCCGTCGGCGCGCAATTCCTCGATCAGGCGCTGCTTGTCTTCGGGCAGGAGCTCCGCGCG
>CAYYZC010000344.1:0-1712 GCA_964475605.1 uncultured Chelativorans sp. | reverse complement strand
CCCGAGACGCCCTTGCCGGTGATCGCGGTGAAATCCCGGGACGCCTCGATCGCCGCGCCGCGTGCCGCCGCGCCCTCGACGATCGCCTCGGCCAGCGGGTGCTCCGACCCGCGCTCGAGGCCGGCTGCGAGGCCGAGCAGTTCCATCTCGTCGATGCCGCCGACGGCCACGACGTCGGTCAGCTCCGGTTGGCCCTTGGTCAGCGTGCCGGTCTTGTCGACGATCAGCGTGTCGACCTTCGAGAACCGCTCCAGCGCCTCCGCATCCTTGATCAGCACGCCGGCCTGGGCGCCGCGGCCCGTCGCCGTCATGATCGACATCGGGGTCGCGAGCCCCAACGCGCAGGGGCAGGCGATGATCAGCACCGAGACGGCCGAGACGATGGCGAAGATCATCGACGGCGCCGGACCGAACAGCGACCATATGCCGAAGGCGAGGATGGCGACGAGGACGACCGCCGGCACGAAATAATAGGAGACGCGGTCGGCGAGGCCCTGGATCGGCGCGCGCGAGCGCTGGGCCGTGGCGACCATCTGCACGATCTGCGACAGCACCGTCTCGGCACCGACCCTCCTGGCCTCGATGACCAGCGTGCCGTTCTTGTTGAGCGTGCCGCCGGTGACGGCATCGCCCTCCACCTTCTCGACCGGCACCGCCTCACCGGTGATCATGCTCTCGTCGATCGCGGAGCGGCCCTCGGCGACGGTGCCGTCGACGGGCACGCTGTCGCCGGGTCGGATGCGCAGCCGGTCGCCGGCGCGCACCTCGTCGAGCGGCACGTCGCTTTCGCTGCCGTCCCCGGCGATGCGCCGCGCCGTCTTCGGCGCGAGGTCGAGCAAAGCGCGGATCGCCGAACCGGTGCGCTCGCGCGCCCGCAGCTCCAGCACCTGGCCGAGGAAGACCAGCGCCACGATCACGGCGGCAGCCTCGAAATAGACCGGCACCGCACCGCCATGGCCACGGAACTGATGCGGGAAGACGCCCGGGAATAAGGTCGCCGCGACGCTATAGAGATAGGCCGTGCCGACGCCGATCGAGATCAGCGTCCACATGTTCGGGCTGCGGTTGACGACCGACTCGTAGCCGCGGTGGAAGAAGGGGATCGCCGCCCACAGCACGACCGGGCTTGCCAGGACGAGCTCCACCCAGGTCGCCGTGGGCTCGCCGATCCAGTCGCGGAAGGGCAGGCCCAGCATCGGGCCCATCGCGATCAGCAGCAGCGGCAGTGCCAGCAAGGAGCTGACCCACAGACGGCGCGTGAAATCGACGAGCTCGGGGTTCGGCCCCTCGTCGCCGGACGGGACGCCCATCGGCTCCAGCGCCATGCCGCAGATCGGGCATGAGCCGGGCTTGTCGCGCACGATCTCGGGATGCATCGGGCAGGTATATTGCGTGCCGGGGGGCATCGGTTCCGGCTCGGGGCGCTCGCCGAGATATTTTTCGGGGTCGGCCTCGAACTTCTGCCGGCAGCGATCCGAGCAGAAATGGTAGATGTGGCCGGCGTGCTCGGCCGTCGGCTTGCCGGCGGCCGGATCGACGCTCATGCCGCAGACGGGATCGCGAACGACCGTCTCCGCGGCCGCCTCGGCGTGGTCGCCGGTACCGGAGGTGCGGCGCGCGTGGTGATGATGGTGGTCGTGGCTCATTCCCGATCTCCGGAACAATGGATCGGTAGAGACATAGTCCTTCCAGCAACTGGAAGGTCAAGGGCG
>CAYYZC010000343.1:0-3487 GCA_964475605.1 uncultured Chelativorans sp. | reverse complement strand
GCGAAATGGCTGCTGTCGCTGGCCATGCTGCTCGGGCGCCTGGAGATCCTCGCCGTGCTCGTGATCCTGACGCCGACCTTCTGGAGCCGCTGAGCGACCTGCGGGAGGAAGGCGTTGCGCCGACGCATCGGAAGCGGCGAAATCGTCCGCCTCCATCCTGCGGCAATTGACTTGCGCGGGATTAGGTATCAATTCCGATCGTTCTCGCGGCGCGATCCCGTTCGCTCTACCATTAGCCGGCTGAACAATCGCGTTTCGGGTTTCGGGGCATCTCAGGCTTTTTTCGTCCATGCCGATCACCAGGGCTTCCTTCCTTCGGACCAACATCGTCCTGCTGATGCTGGGAATGGCGGCTCTCGCCGTCATCGTGGCAACGACCACATGGCTCGTGGAGCGTTCCGGGACCTATTTCGACGAGGTGGTGAAGGCGAAGGAGGCACGCTCGGCCTCGATCGACCTGCTCAGCTTTCTTCAGGACATCGAGACCGCGCAGAGGGGCTATCTTCTGACGCTCAACGAGGACTATCTCGAACCTTACACGCAGGCGCGCGACGAGATCATCCCCCAATACGAGAAGGTCGTTGCGGCGTTGGAAGGATACCCGCAGGCCGCCGCTGTCGGGACGCTCAGGCGTGCGATCGACGGCAAGCTGGCCGAGATCGACGGGACGATCAGCCTGACGCGCGCCGGCGAGCACGACCAGGCCGTCGCGATCGTCGAGACCGACGAGGGCCGCGAGCTGATGGACGACGCCCGCAGGCTGCTCGACGCCGTCATCCACGCCGCCGACGAAAGGGTCGACGCCGGCGTCACCGACCAGCGAGCGGTCATCTCCATCCTGCGCTGGACGGTGATCGGCGGCGGCCTCGTCATCCTCCTCGTCGTCGGCGGCTCGGTGTGGATCGCCAGCCGCTACACGCACGACCTGATCGAGACGCAGGGCGAGCTCGCCGAGCTGAATGCCGGGCTGGAGAAGCGCGTCGGAGAGCGGACGCAGGAATTGATCCGCGCCAATGAGGAGGTGCAGCGCTTCGCCTATATCGTGACCCATGACCTGCGCGCCCCGCTGGTCAACATCATGGGCTTCACCAGCGAGCTCAACGAGACGATGAAGTCGATCCAGACCTATATGCGCCAGGACGGCGACGAGCCGCTGAGCGAGCAGCAGGAGCAGGAGGCGCGGACCGCAGCCCTTGAGGACATGCCCGAGGCGATCGGCTTCATCCGCTCCTCGACGCAGAAGATGGACAGCCTGATCAACGCGATCCTGAAGATCTCGCGCGACGGACGCAGGGCCCTGAAGCCGGAGAAGATCGACCTGGAGAAGCTTGCCGGCGACAGCGCCGACGCCGTCCAGCATCAGGTGGCGGAGACCGAAGGTGAGATCAGGCTCGACCTCGCCGTTCAGTCGATCGTCTCCGACCGCCTCTCGCTGGAGCAGATCCTCGGCAACCTGCTCGACAACGCGATCAAGTACCGCGCCGAGGACCGTCCGGTCGAGATCTCGATCAGCGCGCGCGAGGCGCCCGGCCGCCTCGTCCTCATCGAGGTTGCCGACAACGGCCGCGGCGTCGCGCCCCAGGACCATGAGCGCATCTTCGATCTCTTCCGCCGCTCCGGCAAGCAGGACCAGCCCGGCGAGGGAATCGGGCTCGCCCATGTCCGCACGCTCGTACGCAATCTTGGGGGCGACATAACGCTTTCCTCCGAGTATGGAGAAGGCACCACCTTTACAATCGTCCTGCCGCGCGACGTCAGGACCATAGCCAGGAGCATGTCGAAGTGAGCAACGGAGGCACACCCGTCACGATCGTCATGATCGAGGACGACGAGGGTCACGCGCGGCTGATCGAGAAGAACATCCGCCGCGCCGGGGTGAACAACCAGATCATCCCGTTCCAGAACGGGACGGAAGCGGTGAATTTCCTGCTCGGGAGCGATGGCAGCGGCGAAGCGAGCGCCGGCCGCCAGCTGCTGATCCTGCTCGATCTCAACCTGCCGGACATGACCGGCGTCGACATCCTGGAGAAGGTGAAGGGCAACGTCCACACGAAGCGCTCCCCGGTCGTCGTGCTGACCACGACCGACGACGAGCGCGAGGTCCAGCGCTGCTACGACCTCGGCGCCAATGTCTACATCACCAAACCGGTCGACTACGAGAACTTCGCCAATGCGATCCGCCAGCTCGGCCTGTTCTTTTCCGTCATGAAGGTCCCGGAGACGGAGTGAGGTGACGACCCGTACCTTCAAGGTGCTCCATATCGACGACGATCCGGCCCTGGGGCGGCTGGTCGCGAAATTCCTGACCCGTCGCGGCTTCGAGACACGCAACGTCCGCAGTGCGGAGGACGGTCTGGCCAGCCTCGACGAGGACGGGGCCGATGTCGTCGTGCTCGACCATTTCCTCGAGGCCGATACCGGCCTCGGCGTGCTTTCGGCGCTGCGCGAGCGCGACCCGGCGCTGCCCGTCGTCTATGTGACGGCCTCGACCGAGCCAACCGTCGCCGTCGAGGCGTTGAAGGCCGGGGCTTCCGACTATGTGCTCAAGACGGTCGGCGACGGCTTCCTGGAGCTGCTGGCGAGCGCCATCGAGCAGTCGATCGAAAAGGCCCGCCTGCAGCGCGAGCGCGACCGCGCCGAGCAGGAGGTGCGCACCGCCCGCGACCGCGCCGAGATCCTGCTTGCCGAGGTCAATCACCGCGTCGCCAACAGCCTGTCGCTGGTCGCCGCGCTTGTGCGCATGCAGTCCTCCGCCCTCGCCGACCCGGAAGCCAAGGACGCCTTCGCCGAGACCGAGGCGCGGATCGCGGCGATCGCCTCGCTGCATCGCCGGCTCTACACGTCGGACGACGTGCGCCATGTCGAGCTCGACCAGTATCTGTCCGCGCTCGTCCAAGAGCTCGAATCGTCGATGAAATCAGCCGGCCACAGCTCCAGCACCAAGGTGCAGTTCGACCGGTTCTCGATCCCCACCGACAAGGCCGTCTCGGTCGGCATGATCGTCACCGAACTCGTCACCAATGCCTACAAATACGCCTATCCCGACCGCGAGGACGGCGAGGTCCGGGTCATCCTGCGGCGCGCCAGCGAGAGCCATGCGACGCTGATCGTCGAGGATGACGGGATTGGCTGGAGCGGCGAAGGTCCGGTCAAGGGCACGGGCCTCGGCACCAAGATCGTCAGCGCCATGGCCACCAATCTCGGCACGTCGATCGCCTATGGCGGCGCCGACAGGGGCACGCGCGGCCTGCTCGAGCTGAAGCTCTAGCCGGGACCGTCAAACGAAGAGATCGACCTTCTCGAAGCGCCGCACGTCGATGATGCCCTCGTCGGAGATGCGCAGTTCCGGGATCACCACCAGCGCCAGCAGCGAGTGCTGCATATAGGCGTTGTTGAGGTCGCAGCCCATCTCCCGCATCGCCTCTGTCAGCCGCGACGCCTTGGCGGCGACGATCTCGGCGCGCTCGTCCGACATCAGTCCGGCAAT
>CAYYZC010000342.1:2389-3503 GCA_964475605.1 uncultured Chelativorans sp. | reverse complement strand
TGGTCGGCGAGCCCGGCGCCGGCGTGAAGACGATCATGGACATGGTGACGCTGACCCGGCTCGACTGCGCGCTGGCCAGCGCCGGCATCATGCGCGCCGGGCTTGCCGAGGCGGTTCATCACTGCCGCCATCGCGAGGTGTTCGGGCGCCTGCTGGTCGACCAGCCGCTGATGCAGCGCGTGCTCGCCGACATGGCGCTCGACGTGGCGGCGGCGACGGCGCTGTCGATGCGGCTCGCCCGCTCTTTCGACCGCGCCGCCAACGACGAGGGCGAGGCCGCCTTCGCTCGCGCCATGACGCCGGTGGTCAAGTACTGGGTCTGCAAGAGCGCGCCGCCGCTGCTCTACGAGGCGATGGAGTGCCTGGGCGGCAACGGCTATGTCGAGGAAGCGCCGCTCGCCCGCTACTATCGCGAAGCGCCGGTCAATGCGATCTGGGAAGGCTCGGGCAACGTGATGGCGCTCGACGTGCTGCGCGTCATGGGCCGCAATCCGACGCTCTACGAGGACGTGCTGGAAGGCATGAGGCAGGATCTCGGCGCGGCGGGGCAGGGCACGGTCGACGTGCTGCGCGCGGCGATCCAGGTCGCCGCCAGCGACGAGGGCTCGGCGCGGCTCCTCGTCGAGCAGCTCGCAATGTCGGCGGCCGCCGCCGAGCTGCGCGCCATGGGCGCGGGCCAGATCGCCGACGCCTTCATCGAGAGCCGGCTCGCCGGGCAGTGGCGCACCACCTACGGCATGCTCGACGCGCGGCACGACGCGCGCGACATCCTCGACACGCTCTATCCGGAGCTGAGCTGAACGACCGGATCGAGCGCAGGGGAAGCGAAAAGCAACCTCTCGTTAACCTTAACAAATGGTTTCCATTGCCCGCCACCTGCCAGCGGTCCACCTTTCCGGAATCAGGAAGGGAACGACGTGCGACGCATCCTCACCGCCAGCCTCGCGGCCCATTGGGCGTCATTCTTCGTCGTCCGCGCCTTCGGCGAGACGGCGCCGGGTTCGCCGATCCTGCAGGATCCTGCGGCGATGATGCCCGCACTGCAGGCCGCCGCGCTGACGGCGGTCTTCCTGCTCGCCGCGATGATGTTCGGCTGGCTGCTGGTCGCCTCGCT
>CAYYZC010000342.1:0-2289 GCA_964475605.1 uncultured Chelativorans sp. | reverse complement strand
GGGCAGGGCTGATGCGCTACATCCTGCTGTTCTGGGCGCTGCCGATGGGCCTTTTCTGGGGCTGGTTCTACCTTTCCTACCACGACATCAATTTCGGCTTCCTTATGCTCAGCCGGCAGGTGCACGATTTCGCCTTCGCCTTCTATGGCGGCCTGCTCGGCATCGATCCCGAGACGATCCCGCCGCTGGTGGCGCGGGCCTGCGTCGTCGACACGCTGCTGATCATGGCGATCTACGCCTTCAGGAAGCGCCGGGAGATCGCGGAATGGGTGCGCCGGCGTCGCCTGGCGCTCAGCCTCGCTCCTGCGCCAGGGCCCGAAGCCGGTCGAGCACCCCCTGCAGAATGAAGGCGGCCGCCGCCGAATCGATGCGCTGACTGCGCCGGGCGCGCGACACGTCCATGTCGATCAGCGCCCTCTCGGCCGCGACCGTCGACAGCCGCTCGTCCCAGAAGGCGACGGGCATCTCCGTCACCGTGGCGAGATTGCGCACGAAGGCGCGGGTCGCCTGGGCGCGGGGGCCTTCGCTGCCGTCCATGTTGACGGGCAGGCCGACGACCAGCGCGCGGACCTCCTCGCTGGCGAGGAGGTCGAGCATCGCGGCGGCGTCGGCGGAGAATTTCTTCCTCGGCAGGACCGGGCGCGGATGGGCGAAGGACAGCGTGCGGTCGGCGACGGCGATGCCCATCGTCTTCGTCCCGAGGTCGAGCGCGGCGAGCGTCCCGCCCTGCTCGACGGCCTGCGGCAGCTCCTCGACGGTGATGACGGGCAAGCCGATCTCCTCCCGCGTTTGACAGATAGCCGGCGCGTTCTATCCTTTCGCCGAGTTTAAAGCGACAAGGGAAGAGCGATGAAGCTGACCTGGTATGGCCATTCGGCCTTTGCGATCGAGGTGGACGGCGCCAAGATCCTGATCGATCCGTTCCTGTCCGGCAATCCGAGCTGGGACGGGGGATGGGAAGAACCGGCGGAAGGCGCCACCCATGTGCTGCTCACCCACGGCCATGACGACCATATCGGCGACGCGGTCCAGATCCAGAAGAAGACCGACGCGATGCTGGTCGCCAATTTCGAGATCTGCAACTTCCTCGTCGCCAAGGGTGCGAACGCCAGCCGCATCAACCCCGGCAATCATGGCGGCACGGTCGATTGCGGCGGCTTCACCACGACCTTCGTGCAGGCGCTGCACTCGTCGTCATCGTCGGGCGAGGGCGGCACGAACACCTATCTCGGCAATCCGGCCGGGCTCGTCCTGCACTTCCCGAACGACCGGACCGTCTATCATATGGGCGATACCGACATCTTCTCCGACATGGCGCTGATCGCCGAGCTGCACGAGCCCAAGGTGGGGCTGGTGCCGATCGGCGACAGGTTCACGATGGGCGGCGCGGTCGCAGCGCTCGCCTGCCGGCGCTTCTTCAAGTTCGAGACCGTCATCCCCTGCCATTTCGCCACTTTTCCGATCATCGACCAGACGGCGGAGAAGTTCGTTTCCGGCATGCAGGGGTCGGGCGTCGACGTGCAGACCCCTGAGGCCGGAAAGGCGATCGAGCTTTAGGATTGTCGATCCGGCAAATCGAACCGATTTCGCGGCAACCTTATTAACTCCTCGACGGTTATCTCTGCGGCAGGGACAGACTGCCTTTGGCATGGGAGGCCGAAGTGGGCGTGCGATCGGAGCTCGATTTTGCGTCATTGCTCGACGAACTGATCGAAGCCGCGCGCGAACACGAGGACGTCGCGCAGGCATCGACGCCCGAATTGCGCGTCGACCTGCTCGACCAGATCGAGCGTCTCCAGACCGGCAGCAAGGAGCCCGGGGACGAGGCGTTGCGCGACTATCGCTCGACGCTGGAGGACATCCTCGCCGAAGCGATGGACGCGCCGGGGGCGCCGTCCTCCAACCCGATGCTGGAGCCGGCCCTCGACGACCTCTTCTTCCTCGATCCGGCGACGATCGCCCGCGAGCTCGGCATCGCAAAATGCCGCAAGGCGACCGATTTCGACAAGGCGAGGCGCAGCTTCGCACTGCGCTACCATCCCGACCGGGTGCCGGAGCAGATGCGCGAGCGCGCCAAGCTGCGCATGCAGATCGCCAACGTGCTGATCGACGAGGCCAAGCGCATCAGGCGCTGAGCGGCCGCTTCTACCAGCTTCCGGTGTTTTCCATCGAGGCCCAGGGCTCGGCCTTCTCCAGCGCCTCGCCGCGCTGCAGCAGTTCGATCGAGATGCCGTCCGGCGAGCGGACGAAGGCCATGCGGCCGTCGCGCGGCGGCCGGTTGATGGTGAC
>CAYYZC010000341.1:0-3504 GCA_964475605.1 uncultured Chelativorans sp. | reverse complement strand
GTCCAGCAGCAGCTCGGCATCCAGGCGCTCTCGATCGCCAATTCGAACACGCAGAACATCCTGTCGCTGTTCCGCAACTGACGTATTTCCGGCGGGGTTTTCCCCGCCCTCCGATACTGACGGGCCGCGCTCCTTTTCAGGGGCGCGGCCTTCTTCGTTAACGAACCTGCCGCCACGGCAGAGGCCTTAACCGGCCGTTAACCACGTCGCCTTAGTTCTTGTTAACCAGGCTTAACGGTTGGCAAATGCAAGAGGTGACACCTTGTCCAGCATCATGACGAACCCGTCGGCGATGACGGCACTTCAGTCCCTCCACATCACCAACAAGGCGATGGCGGTGACGCAGTCGCGCATCTCGACCGGCCTGCGGGTGGCCGAAGCAAGGGACAACGCCGCCTACTGGTCGATCGCGACGACCATGCGCTCCGACAACAAGCTGCTCTCGACCGTCCAGGATTCGCTTGGTCTCGGGGCGAGCCGCGTCGACGTCGCCTACACGGCGATGAACAGCGCCATCGAAGTCGTCGACATGATCAAGCAGAAGGTGCTGGCCGCGATCGGCGCCAGCGAGAACGACAAGGAGAAGATCCAGACCGAAATCACGGAGCTGCAGAACCAGCTCCGCTTCACCGCGCTCGGCGCCACCTTCAGCGGCGCCAACTGGCTCTATGTCAACTCGCTGGCCGCCAACGGCCACAGCGCCGACGGCGTCCACAACAATGTCGAGATCGTCTCCTCCTTCAGCCGCTCCTCCTCCGGCGCCATCGCGCTCGGGCGCATCGAGATCGTCGTCCAGGACATCAAGCTGTTCGACGACGCGGCGACGACCAACGAGACGATGGGCATCCTGGAGGGCCTGCGCCTCGGCACGTCGGGCGAGCGCGACGACACCGCGACGGCGGCCGTCGCCGGCACGATCGCGGCGACCGACGGCTATGCGGTCGCCTCGCTCAACGTGGTCGGCCACAGCGACGAGCAGATCACCCAGATGCTGAGCGTGGTCGACGCCACCCTTGCCGACATGACCGACGCGGCGACCTCCGTCGGCGCCTCGAAGAAGCGCGTCGACATGCAGAAGGACTTCATCATGAGCCTGATGGACTCCATCGACCGCGGCGTCGGCCAGCTCGTCGATGCCGACATGAATCGCGAATCGACGCGCCTCCAGGCGCTCCAGGTCCAGCAGCAGCTCGGCATCCAGGCGCTCTCCATCGCCAATTCGAACGCCCAGAACATCCTGGCGCTGTTCAGGAACTGATCGCCTCCAATCCTGTCTTCGTCATCGGGCGGGCCGCGGGTTTCCTCGCGGCCCGACGACATTTTCGCACAAGCTTCGCCGCCTATCCTCCGGCTGCCAAATTGCCGGGAGCGTGAAGACCTTGCCGCCACAGTTGCAGTCCATCATCGACAACGTCCTGTCTCTCGGGCCCAAGCGTCTCACCATCCTCGGCGGCATGGCCGCGCTCGTCGTCTCGGTGATCCTGGTCGGGTCGCTCTATCTCAACAAGCCGGCCTTCGAGACGCTCTATGTCGGTCTCGACCGCAACGACGTCGGCCAGATCGGGATGGTGCTGAGCGATGCCGGCATCCGCTACGACATCTCCAGCGACGGCGGCAGTATTCTGGTGCCGGCCGGCCGGACCGGCCAGGCCCGCATGCTGCTTGCCGAGCGCGGCCTGCCGACCAGCAGCAATGCCGGTTACGAGCTGTTCGACAATGTCGGCTCCTTCGGCCTCACCTCCTTCATGCAGGAGGTGACCAAGGTGCGCGCCCTCGAAGGCGAGATCGCGCGCACCATCCAGTCGATCGGCAACGTCAAGGCGTCGCGCGTCCATCTCGTGATGCAGGAACGCGCCAGCTTCCGCCGCGAGGCGCAGGAGCCCTCCGCCTCGGTGGTGATCCGCACCGCCGGCGGCGACAACGTCAAGACGGCCTATGCGATCCGCCATATGGTCGCCGCCGCGGTTCCCGGCCTCAGCTCAGACAAGGTGACCGTGCTCGACGCGTCCGGCCAGTTGCTCGCCGCCGGCGACGATCCGGCCAACAGCAGCGTCAACCAGGCGATCGGCGTCCAGCGCACGGTCGAGGAGCAGATCGCCGAGAACATCAACCGCGCGCTGGCGCCCTATCTCGGCACTGAGAATTTCCGCGCCAGCGTCCAGGCCAACGTCAACACCGACAGCCGTCAGGTCCAGGAGACGATCTTCGATCCGGAGTCGCGCGTCGAGCGCTCCGTCCAGATCGTCCGCTCCGAGGACAGCGCCACGGAGCGCGGCGCCGCACCGCCCGCCACCGTGCAGCAGAACCTCCCGGAGGAGAGCCCGGCCGCCGGCGAGGGTCCGCAATCGACCGAGGAGAGCGAGCGCCGCGAGGAGACCACCAATTACGAGCTCAACACCAAGCATATCGAGACGGTCAGCAACGGCTATTCGATCGACCGCCTGTCGATCGCGGTGGTGGTCAATCAGGCAAGGCTCGCCGAGGTTCTCGGCGGTCAGCCGACGCCCGAGCAGATCGATGCCCGGATCGAGGAGATCCGCGCCATGGTCGGCTCGGCGACCGGCTTCGATGCTGCGCGCGGCGACGTGATCAACGTCTCGGCGGTCGAGTTCCTCGACGGTCTCGGCGGCGTCGAGATGACGGAGCCCGGCGTCCTCGATAATCTCGCGCGCCATGCCGGAACGATGATCAACGCGCTTGCCTTCGTCGTCGTCGTCTTCCTGGTCTCGTGGTTCGGCCTTCGTCCGCTCGCCAATGCGCTGGTCAAGCCGGAGAAGAACGAGCTCGGCGGCCTCGACGACATGCAGCTCGCCCTGCCCAACCCGCTCGACTCCCTGATGCTTCCGGGCGCCGACGGCGAGAACGGCGAGCAGATGTTTCCCGACATGATGGCCGACGACATCCGCTTCAAGCTCAAGCCGGCGCCGCAGGACCGGCTGGCGCAGATGGTCGACCTCAATGAGGAGCGCTCGGCACAGATCCTGCGGAAATGGGCCAATCAGGAGGCGGCCTGATGCCGAGCCACGCGCTTGCCATGGCGCTCAAGGATTTCGGCGCCGAGCCGGCAGGTTTCGCGGACGCGCCTGATCTCCCGCATCTGGCGCCCGCCGCCGATTTCGAGATGCCGTCGCTGCCCGAGATCGGCGATGTCGAGAGCCGGGTGAAGACGGCCGTCGCGGCAGCCGAGGAAGCCCTCTCCGCGCGCCTGCGCGAGGAGCATGAGGCAGCCCTCCAGGCCGAGCGCGAGCGCCACGCGGCGGAAGCAGCCGAGCTTGCCGAGCAGTTCTCTGGCGACGCCGCAACGCGTCTCGTCGAGCGCCTTGCCGAGATGGAGGAGCGTGTCATCGATCTCGCTAGTGCGGTCACCGCCAGGATGCTCGGCGCGGCGCTGACGGAGGATGTCGCGGCCCGCTCGATCGCGCGGCTCGCCGAGACCATCCGCACCGCCCTGCATGACGGCGAGGCCGTCCGCATCCGCGTCACCGGACCGCTGTCGCTCTACGA
>CAYYZC010000340.1:0-3543 GCA_964475605.1 uncultured Chelativorans sp. | reverse complement strand
TCATCTCCGCGATGGCGTCGTCGAGCTCGCCGGGCTTCTCCGCCCGGATGCCGACGCAGCCATAGGCCTCGGCGAGCTTCACGAAGTCGGGCAGCGATTCCATGTAGCTGTGCGACAGCCGGTTGCCGTGCAGGAGCTGCTGCCACTGGCGCACCATGCCCATGTACTGGTTGTTGAGGATGAAGATCTTGATCGGCGCGCCGTACTGCACCGCGGCCGACATCTCCTGCATGGTCATCTGCACCGAGGCGTCGCCGGCGATGTCGACGACCAGCGCTTTCGGATGGGCGATCTGCACGCCGAGCGCCGCCGGCAGGCCGTAGCCCATCGTGCCGAGCCCGCCGCTCGTCATCCAGCGGTTCGGCTTCTCGAAGCCGTAATGCTGGGCCGCCCACATCTGGTGCTGGCCGACCTCGGTGGTGATGTAGGTGTCGCGGTCCCTGGTCAGCTCATAGAGCCGCTGGATCGCATATTGCGGCATGATGACGTCGTTGTTCGGCTTGAAGGCGAGCGAGTCGCGCGCCCGCCAGCGGTCGATCTGCTCCCACCAGGGCTTCAGCCCCGCCTTGTCGGTCTTGGCCGTCGCCCGCCACAACCGCACCATATCCTCCAGCACCCGCCCGACATCGCCCAGGATGGGCACGTCGACGCGGACATTCTTGTTCAGCGAGGACGGATCGATGTCGATATGGATCTTCTTGGAGTTGGGCGAGAAGGCGTCGATGCGCCCGGTGATGCGGTCGTCGAAGCGGGCGCCGATGCACAGCATCACGTCGCAATCATGCATGGCCATATTGGCCTCGTAGGTGCCGTGCATGCCGAGCATGCCGAGCCAGTTCCCGCCCGAGGCCGGATAGGCGCCGAGGCCCATCAGGGTCGAGGTGATCGGGAAGCCGGTGAGGTCGACCAGCTCGCGCAGCAGATGGCTCGCCTCCGCGCCCGAATTGATGACGCCGCCGCCCGTATAGATGACCGGCTGGCGCGCGCCGGCCATCAGCCCGATCGCCGCCCGGATCGCCTCGATGTCGCCCTGGACGCGCGGCGTGTAGGAGGTGCGCGGCGCCGTCTGCGGCGGCGTATAGACGCCCTTGGCGAACTGGACGTCCTTGGGGATGTCGACCACGACGGGTCCCGGCCGTCCCGTCGTCGCGACGTGGAACGCCTCGTGCAGGATCGCCGACAGCTTGTTGACGTCCTTGACCAGCCAGTTGTGCTTGGTGCAGGGCCGCGTGATGCCGACCGTGTCGCATTCCTGGAACGCATCCGAGCCGATCAGCGTCGTCGGCACCTGGCCGGTGATGCAGACGAGCGGGACCGAATCCATCAGCGCGTCCTGCAGCGGCGTGACGGCGTTGGTGGCGCCCGGACCCGACGTCACCAGCATCACGCCGGCCTTGCCGGTCGAGCGGGCGTAGCCCTCCGCCGCGTGGCCCGCCCCCTGCTCGTGGCGGACGAGAATGTGCTGGACATCGTCCTGCTGGAAGAGCTCGTCATAGATCGGCAGCACCGCCCCGCCCGGATAGCCGAAGACATGGCGGACGCTGTTGTCCTTCAGCGCCTGGACGACCATCTCGGCGCCCGTCATCTCGCGTCGTCCCGTCTCGTTCGAACTGTTGCTCATCCGTTCCATCCCGTCTGCGTGGCGATCCTGGCGCCGCTGGTCGTTTATCCGTGTTGCAGGCAATAAAAAAGGCCCCGTCGGGAGCCTTGGTCTGCGCATGGGTTGCTGTCGCCCGGCGGCTACGCCGCCCTGCCCATGCGCCATCCTACGAGAATGAGGTCCATCTTCATGGCGCGAACAGTAATTGCAGCCGCATCGACCTGTCAAACGGAAATGCGTCCCGCCCTGCCATTCGTTCGCCTGCCCTCCCATTCGGTCGAATGTCGGCCCGATGCTTAACGCAAGCTCAACCATCCGCTCATACCGCACCTTAACCTGCCTGCTCTAGGAATTCGAAGACCTGTGGGGGCCAGCGGGGAAGGGTAGAAATGTTCGTGGAACGGTCAGGCACGCTGGGTGAGGCAACGAGCCAGGAACGCCGCGACCGGGCGCAGCCGGAAGCGCGCGTGCTCGGCCGTGTCGTGCAATGCGACGGCGCCCACGCCCTGCTTTCCGCGTTCGCGCAGGAAGTCGAGGAAGGCGCCTCCGGCATCTGGACCGTCGGCCGCCTGGTCTCCATCAATCTCGGCGATATCCGCACCGTCGGCCTGGTCTACCGCATCGAAGCGCCGCTCGGCCATTGGAGCGCCGAGGAAGCCAATCCGATCACCGTCCATATCGAGTTGATCGGCGAGGTCCGCGACGCCGAGCGCGGACCGGTCTTCGACCGCGGCATCACGGTCTACCCGCATATCGGCGCCATCGCCCACCGGATCAGGTCGCGCGACCTTCAGGCCGTCTACGATCTGGCCGGGCGCAAGGCGATGACGATCGGTCAGCTTTCGCAGGATTCCTCTATCGAGGCGCGCATCGCCGTCGACGACACGCTCAACCGCCATTTCGCCATCGTCGGCACGACCGGGGTCGGCAAGTCGTCGGCGGTCTCGCTGCTGCTGCACAAGGCGATCGAGGCGCGGCCCGACCTGCGCATCCTTGTCCTCGATCCGCACAACGAGTTCTACAGCGCCTTCGCCGACAAGGCGATCCGCGTCGACACCAGCACGCTCGACCTGCCCTTCTGGCTGTTCCGCCTCGAGGAGTTCGTGGAAGTGCTGTTCCGCGGCCGCGAGCCGGTCGACGAGGAGATCGACATCCTGCGCGACCTCATCCCGAAGGCGAAATACATCTACCGCAATCATGGCGGCAACGGACTGGTGCGCCGGTCGGTGGAGGCGAACGCGATCACCGCCGACACGCCCATCCCCTACCGCATGTTCGAGCTCATCAAGCTCATCGACGAGCGGATGGGCCTGCTGGAGAACAAGTCGGCGCTGCCGATCTATCGTTCGCTGCGCGGGCGCGTCGAAGCGGCCGTCAGCGATCCGCGCTATCATTTCATGTTCGCCTCGCGCCTGATCGAGGACAATATCCACGAGACGATGGGGCGTATCTTCCGCGTGCCCCATGAGGGGCGCCCGATCACCTGCTTCGAGCTTGCCGCCCTGCCCTCCGAGATCGTCAACTCCGTCTGCTCGGTGCTGGCGCGCATGTCCTTCGACCTTGCGATGGGCAGCAACGGCGTCTTCAAGCTTCTGCTGCTGTGCGAGGAGGCGCATCGCTACATGCCCGCCGATCCGCGGCTCGGCTTCGCGCCGACCCGCTACGCGCTGTCGCGGATCGCCAAGGAGGGCCGCAAATATGGCTGCTATCTCGGCGTCGTGACGCAGCGGCCGGGCGAGCTCGACCCGACGGTGCTGTCGCAGTGCTCGACGGTCTTCGCCATGCGCCTCGCCAATGAGCGCGACCAGGAGATCATCCGCTCGGCTATCGCCGATTCGTCGGCCTCCACCCTCTCCTTCCTGTCGTCGATGGGCCAGCGCGAGGCGATCGCCTTCGGCGAGGGCGTGGCGACGACGATGCGGATGAAATTCGAGTATCAGGCG
>CAYYZC010000339.1:0-3549 GCA_964475605.1 uncultured Chelativorans sp. | reverse complement strand
GACGAGCGAGCCGAGCAGCGCCAGGAAGGCGAGCTCGCCCACTCCCTGGGCCAGCGCTGTCGTCACGGGATCGAATTTCTCGATGCCGGCAATGACGCTTCCCGCGCGCTCGTGCAGCATCAGCATGTCGTCGAGCGCGGGAACGAGGAAGGCCCCGGCGACAAAGGACAGCGCAACCTCTCCGGAGAGATAGCTGGCGAGGCCGAGCATGATCGCCACGAACAGAAGCTGGAGGTAGCCGAACACCGACCAGAGGCCAAGCTCGGTGTCGAGCCGCAGCGACGCGTACCAGCCCGGCTCGACACCCGTCAGCTCGGGCGCGACGCTGACGGTCATGTCCGACAGGATCGCGGCGAAATCGACGCATAGCAGGCAGATCAGCAGCCAAAACATGGCGGGCCGGGCCAATACGCCGTCCACGATGAAGGAACGGATGCCCTCGAGGGACGCCTGCCCGCGTATCCAGGATGAGATGCTGTTCACGGCCTGACCGCCCGGAGACGAGATCGACTGCCTCGCAGCGACCCGCGTTCATTTGCCGGCGAAATCTAGCCGGCAGGGCGCACGGTGTCGAACGGCGACGTGCGAAACCTTAACGAATGGTTAACGCCGGTCAGGCCGCCTGGCAGGCGTCGAAGGTCCGCTGCAGCCGCTCCGTGTCGAGGTCGCGGCCGATCAGCACCAGCCGGCTCTCGCGCTTCTCGTCCTCCTTCCAGGCGCGCTGGTGGTCGCCTTCGAGGATCATGTGGACGCCCTGCACCACATAGCGCTCGGGATCGTCCTTGATGGCGATGATGCCCTTGAGGCGCAGGATGTTGGGACCGTCGATCTGGGTCGTCTTCTCCAGCCAGGGGAAGAATTTCTTCGGGTCCATGTCGCCGCCGCGCAGCGAGATCGAGCGCACCGTCTGGTCGTGGAGCGGCGAGCTGTGCGCATGGTCGTGATGGTGATGATGGTCGTGATCGTGATCGCAGTCCGGACCGCATTCGTGGTCGTGATCATGGTCGTGCGCGTCGAGGAAATGCGGATCGTTGTCGAGGGCGCGCTTGAGGTCGAAGGCGCCGCGGTCGAGCACCTCGGCGAGCTCGACGCCGGACCGCTGCGTCTTGTGGATGCGTGCAGACGGGTTGATCGCCCTGACGGCGGCCTCGACGTCCCGCAGCTCGCTCTCGGAGACGAGATCCGTCTTGTTGAGCACCACGACGTCGGCAAAGGCGATCTGCTCCTCCGCCTCTCTCGAATCCTTCAGCCGCAGCGGCAGGTGCTTGGCGTCGACCAGCGCGACGACGGCGTCGAGCCTGGTCCTGGCGCGGACATCGTCGTCCATGAAGAAGGTCTGCGCCACCGGCGCGGGGTCGGCCAGTCCCGTCGTCTCGACCAGGATGGCGTCGAAGCGGCCGGGCCGGCGCATCAGGCCCTCCAGCGTGCGGATCAGGTCGCCGCGCACCGTGCAGCAGACGCAGCCATTGTTCATCTCGTAGATCTCCTCGTCGGATTCCACGATCAGGTCGTTGTCGATGCCGACCTCGCCGAACTCGTTGACGATCACCGCATAGCGTTTTCCGTGGTCCTCCGAGAGGATGCGGTTGAGCAATGTCGTCTTGCCGGATCCGAGATAGCCGGTAAGCACCGTTACCGGGATCTGCGCCTGTGCCTCGGCCATGGTCGTCCTCTTGGGTAAGGGATGTCGTTCGTCGCTGCTCATATAGGATGGAGAGGCGGATTGCACCACGTCCCGACGCGTCGCCGCAGCCTTCCTATCGCAGCAGGGAGAGATCAAAGCGCGCGACGTCGCGCAGCAGCTCGACAATGCCGCCGACGGCGCGTTCCAGGATCGCCTCGCCCGCTTCGCGCGTTGCCGCCGCGGCATTGCCGGCGACGCCCTCGGCCGATAGGTCGCTCATCCTCCAGCCGAAGGCATGCGGCCCGTAGGCGCGCAGATGGCGGAAATCGCGCATGAAATCCGATTGCCTGGAAGCGAAGTCGCGCGCCTTTCCCATGTCGACGAGGTCCGGGCGCAGGGCGAGCATGACGGAGGTCTCGACCAGCCCGCCATGGATGCCGATCGCCTTCTCGTCGGCGCTTACGAATTCGTCGGGGTAGCCGAAGCGCGTCCAGCTCGTCGCGACCGCGAGCATCGCGGCGCGGACGCGCAGTTCGGTCGCGACGACGGTCGTCAGCGGCGAGTTGCCGCCATGGGCGTTGAGCATGACGAAGCGGCGGATGCCGTTCTCCGCCAGTTGCGTGCCGATCGCGATCCAGCGCTCGACCGCCTCGCCATAACCGAGGCTGCGCGTTCGCCCGAGGTCGAGGTGCTCGATCGAATATCCCGTTTCCTCGACCGGCAGCAGGTCGAGATCGAGCTCGCCCGCCACGCGCCCGGCGACGCGCTCGGCGATCGCCCCGGCGATGATCGAATCCGTCTCCGGCGGCAGATGCGGGCCGTGCTGCTCGGTGGCGCCGAGCGGCAGCAGCGCGATCCGCCGCGATGTTGTTTCGCTGGCTGTCATCTTCCTGAAATACCGCTCTGCGATAGCGTCCCTCAGACGAGCAAGGCTTAGCGCGCATCGCAAAGCGCAGGCAAGGTGCCGGAAGGACGGGAAATCATGGTGAAGACAAAGCTCAACGCGATCGGCAAGGTGCAGTCGGTCGCCCGGCTGTCGCGCACGGCGCTGTCGGCGCGCCTGCTGACGCATGGCTTCTATGCCGGACAGGACCAGATCATGATGGCGCTCCGCGACTGCGAGGCGGGGCTGACGCCGGGCCAGCTTGCGTCCCGGCTGGGCGTCAAGCCGCCGACCGTGACCAAGACCGTCAGCCGGCTCCAGGCGCAGGGATTCGTCGAGAAGCAGGCGTCGGACAGCGATGCGCGACAGGCGATCGTCAGCCTGACCGAGCCTGGCCGTGCCGCCATCCGCTCGATCGAGAAGTCGGTGCGCAAGACCGAGAAGCAGGCGCTGAAAGGGCTCGACAAGAAGGAGCTGAAGGCGCTCGCCAAGCTGCTCGGCCGCATCGAGGCCAATCTGACCGGCATCGTCGAGCCCGTAGCCGACGAGGAGCCGCAGGTGCTGGAGACGAACTGAGCTCCCGTAGGATTCCTGCCCGAACGCAGACGGAAGCCGGCGAGCCGGCAAAAAAGCTTTGACCTGCCGCGCCGCGATGTCATAAGCGCTTTAAACCGTTTAATCGGTCGCGCTGCGGGAGGGGACCTCTGGCCCAGAAGATCAAGCTCTCGACGATCGCCGATGCGCTCGGGGTCTCGACGGCGACGGTATCGCTGGCGCTCCGGGACAGCCCGCTGGTCGCCGACGGAACGCGTGAGCGCATCAAGAACCACGCCCGCGAGATCGGCTATATCTACAACCGCCGCGCCGCGAGCCTGCGCACGTCGCGCTCCGGCATCGTCGGCGTCGTGGTGCACGACATCATGAATCCGTTCTTCGCCGAGATCCTGCGCTCGATCGAGACCGAGCTCGACCGCAGCCGGCAGACCTTCCTGCTCTCCAACCATTACGACCAGCTCGACAAGCAGCGCACCTTCATCGACAC
>CAYYZC010000338.1:0-3556 GCA_964475605.1 uncultured Chelativorans sp. | reverse complement strand
GATATGGGTCGACTTGCCGGTGCCGTGATAGCCGGACACCATGACGCGGCGGTTGTAGGCGAAGCCCGACAGGATGGCGAGCGTCGTCTGTCGGTCGAAAAGATAGTCCGGGTCGATATCGGGCACATGCTCGCCGGGAACCGAATAGGCCGGCACCACCATGCTGGAATCGAAGCCGAAGGTCTCCTTCACCGAGACCGTCGTGTCGGGCAGGTTGGCGATATCGCGTTCGACTTTGTTCATCACATCTCCACGAGCGGAGGCAGGGCTTCCGCCGGCAATCTGGTTAATTCGGGGCTGTCCTTAGCAGAGGCCGGTCCCGTGACCAATCGGCATTCGGCAGCCGATGCCGCCGCGTCCTAGCATAGTCCCGACTGCTTGAGCATGCGATATGCCTGGAGCACATCGCGGAAGCGGTCCTCCGAAGCCCTGTCGCCGCCGTTCGCATCGGGATGATGGCGCTTGACCAGTTCTTTATAGCGCGCCTTGATCTCACCGCCAGTCGCGTCGACCCCGAGGCCCAGCGTTTCCAGCGCCTTGGCCTCAAGCGTCCTGAGCTTGCGCCGCCGCGGCGGAGGCGGGCCGGCTTCCCCGCCGAACAGATTGTAGGGGTCGCGCATGCGGTTGTAGTAGCCGGCCGAGCCGGAACGTCTCTGGGAGAAGTCCGGCGCCGGGCGCGTCTCGCCGAGCGAGCCGACCCGCCAGGTCGGCCGATGCCCCGTCAGCGCCTCCTTCTGGTAACGCGCGATCTCGGTGTCGGAGAGGCCGGAGAAATAGTTGAACCCCTTGTTGTAGGCGCGGACATGCTCGAAGCAGAACTTGAAATACTCGCCCTCGCGCATCCGGCCGACCGGCGCGCGGTGCGTGCCCGGCGCCTCGCAGCCGTCCCACTGGCAGACGGGCGAGCGCGGGCTCACCTCCGGCGCGGGGTCGCGGCTGATCCTGATCTTCTCGAAATATTTCGACTGCGGCTTCATTTCCGGTTCCGTGCCGGGCGGATCGGACAGATTATGGGCGCTTCGCGCCACGAAACAAGAATTGACTTCCCGGTTGATATCGCCCTAGGCCCGACTCGGGTCCCCGCCGGGGCACTGTCGGATATGGGAACTGGAGCAGGCAATGTCCATGAAGGAGCGCATTGAGCGCAAGTTGACGGAGGCTCTGGCGCCGCAGCGCCTGGAGGTCATCAACGAGAGCCATCTCCATGCCGGCCATCACCATACCGCCGGCGGTCACGAGGAGGTCTTCGACGGCAGCGGGGAGACCCATTTTCGCATCCGCATCGTGGCGGATGCCTTTTCCGGCATGAGCCGCCTGCAGCGCCACCGCGCGGTCAACGACCTGCTCACGGAGGAACTGGCCGCCAGCATCCACGCCCTTGCCGTCGAGCCCGCCGCCCCCGGCGAAGCCACGCGGTGGTAGGCTACCAGACGGCCCGGACCTGATCGTAATCCAGGATCTTGGCGTCGGCGGTCAGAACCTCGAGGTCGAGAATGCGGGCGGTCGCTATGATCATGCGGTCCGCCGGATCCCTGTGGAGCCTGCCGGGCAGCTGGTTCGCTTCGATTGCGATGCGATTGTCGATCGGCACGAATTGCAACCGGGAGATCGCGGAAATCTCTTCGATCCATTCGGGCAAGGGCAGTTCGATGCTGATCCGGCGGCTGGCAAGAAGATGGGATATCTCCCACACCGAGATCGCCGAGACGACCAATCCGCCGTGATCCAATTCCGCCTCTATCCGCCTCGTCGCCGGTTTGCTCAGGCGTGATTCTTCGATACCCGCCCACCAAAGCAGGACATGCGTATCGAGAAGGATCACCTGAGGGCTTCCCAGTCCTCAATTCCTGTCGGCTCGAAAGGATCGCGATAGCGGGTGACGGTCCCGCGCAGCCGGGCCAGAATCTCGGCGTCGCTCTTCTTCTCGGCTTCCGTCCGTGGAAAGCCGATGCGGGACGGCCTCACCTCGAAGACCTCGCGGCCGTTCTCGGTGATGACGATACGCTCGCCCTTCAGCCTTGCCGCATCGAGCAGCTCGGCGATCTTCCTTTCGAACTCTGCGCGTGAGACATTGACGGTCATCAGACGGCTCCGATCCACGCACATGATAGCCGGCATTTCCGCGCATTGCGAGTACGCACGGCCTGACGGCGCCGGCTAACCCGGCTCGGCCGTCCTGATCCTGAGCCGCGTGATGCGGTTCTTCTCGCGGCGCATGACCGTGAAGCGCTTGCCGTGGAAGGTGAAGGCCTGCTTCTCCTCCGGGATCATCTGCGCCTCGTGGATGACGAGCCCGGCGATCGTCGTCGCCTCCTCGTCGGGCAGGCTCCAGTCGAGGGCGCGGTTGAGGTCGCGGATCGGCACCGATCCGTCGACGACGATCGAGCCGTCGGCCTCCTGCTTGACCCCCTGCACCTCGACGTCGTGCTCGTCGGCGATCTCGCCGACGATCTCCTCGATGATATCCTCCAGCGTCACCAGCCCTTCCACCTCGCCATATTCGTCGACGACGATGGCGAAATGGCTCTTGCGCCGCAGGAAGGCGTTCAACTGGTCCTGGAGCGAGGTCGTGTCGGGCACGAACCAGGGCTTCGCCGCGACCTTCATGATGTCGATCCGCGAGAAGTCGTTGCCGACCTCGTTGAGGGCGCGCAGCAGGTCCTTGGCATGGATCACGCCGACGATGTTGTCGATCGAGCCGCGCCAGAGGGGCAGGCGTGTATGCGGGCTCTGGAGGATCTGGCGGACCAGTTCCTCCGCCGGCTCCTCGACATTGATCGATCGCATGTCTGTGCGATGGATCATCACGTCGGAGACTTCGAGTTCGTGGAGGTCGAGCAGGCCGCCGACGCGGTCGCGGTCCTGCTTGACCACCCCGCCCTCGCGATGGAGCACCTCGATCGTCCCGCGCAGTTCCTCGCGTGCCGACAGGATGGGCGCTCCGTGGTCGAGCGTGAGCCCGAACAGCCGCAGGATGAAGCGCACGACGATCCCGGCCGCGCTCGACAGCCCGCCGAGCAGGAACATGGCGGCCCGCGCGAAGGGCGCGACGGCGAGCGTGAACTTCTCCGGGCTCGAAAGCGCCACCGATTTGGGCAGTATCTCCGAGAACGTCACCAGCAGCACGGTCATGCCGACAGTGGCATAGAGGACACCTGCATCGCCGAAGATCGTCAGAAGGGCGCTGGTCGCCAGCGCCGAGGCGAGGATATTGACCAGATTGTTGCCGATCAATAGCGCCCCGATCAGCCGGTCGCGGCGCTCGATCAGCCGCCTGACGATCATCGCCCGGCGATCGCCATTGGCCTCCAGCGTGTGCAGCCTGGCGCGCGAGACGGCGGTCATGCCGGTCTCGGTTCCGGAGAACAGGAAGGACAGCACGACCAGCACGCCGATCGCCCCGACCACCAGCCAGAGCTCGCTGCTCATGGGGCAAGCTTCTCCTTCAGGAAGGCGAGGACCTCCGACGCAGGCACGTCGCGCGCGACGAAGGCCCGGCCGACACCACGGGTCAGGATGAAGGTGAGCGCGCCACGCGTCACCTTCTTGTCCTGGG
>CAYYZC010000337.1:1747-3585 GCA_964475605.1 uncultured Chelativorans sp. | reverse complement strand
GACGATGTCGGTGCCGCCGGAGATCGAGGCGAGATGCACATCCTTCTTGATCCCCGCATAGACGAAGCGAAAGCCTTCCGGCGACAGCGGCGAGCCGGTCGACGAGATCATGCGCACGCTCGACAGGTCATGCGTCCGGATCGGCTCGAGTCCCGCCTTGCGGACCGAGTCGATGAACTTGGCCGACGTGCCGAAATGGTTCATCCGCTCGGCCTGCGCATAGTCGAAGATCGCATTGCCGTCCGGATAGAAGGGCGAGCCGTCATAGAGCAGGAGGGTCGCGCCCGTCGCGAGGCCGGTCACCAGCCAGTTCCACATCATCCAGCCGCAGGTGGTGAAGTAGAAGAAGCGCTCGCCTTCCCTCAGCCCGGCATGGAGCCGGTGTTCCTTCAGATGCATGAGCAGAACGCCGCCGGCGCCATGCACGATGCATTTCGGGATGCCCGTCGTGCCCGACGAGAAGAGGATGTAGAGCGGGTGGTCGAAGGGCAGCCGTTCATAGGCGATCTCCTTCGGCTCGAAATCACCTAGGGCATCGGCGAGCGGGCGCGCATTCTCCACGCCGGCCGCGACGTCCCCGGCACGGCCGAGATAGTCGACGACGATGGTGCCGCGCAGGCTCGGCATCCTCGCCGTCACGGCAGCGATCTTGCGTGCCACGTCGATCTGCTTGCCGTTGTACCAATAGCCGTCCGGCGCGATGAAGAGCTTCGGCTCGATCTGGCCGAAGCGGTCGAGCACGCCCTGCTCGCCGAAATCCGGCGAGCAGGAAGACCAGATGGCGCCGATCGACGCGGTCGCCAGCATGGCGGCGACGGTCTCGGGCATGTTGGGCATCATCGCCGCGATGCGGTCACCGGGCTGGATGCCGTAGGAGCGGAAGAGCTGCTGCAACCGCGAGACCAGGGCGCGCAGCTCGTCCCACGACATGCGGCGCTCGACCTTGTCCTCGCCACGGAACACCATCGCCTCGCCGCTGCCCGATTTCCAGAGCAGGTTCTCGGCGAAATTGATCCGCGCATCGGGAAAGAAGCGGGCGCCGGGCATCTTGTCGCCATCGGCGAGCACGGTCGCGCCGCGCTCGCCGCGCACGCTGCACCACTCCCACAGCAGCGTCCAGAAAGCCTCGCGATCCTCGACCGACCATGCGTGCAGCGCATCGTAGTCGGCGATCTCCCGCCCCGCCGCACGCGTGGCCGCCGCCATGAACTCGGTGATCGGCGCCGCTGCGATCCGCGCGGGGGAAGGAGACCAAAGAGGCTGGCTGTCGGACATCGCTGTTCCTCGTGAATGCTCGGTTTCGGCAGGACACGGATTGCGGTGCCGCCTGCCGTCCGTTAAGCACATGCGGGAGGCTCCCGGCAAGCACGGCCGGACCTCCGCGGGCGGCCGCCTTCGCGCGGCCATATTGGCTTGGAAAATCTTGCCGGCGAAGCTTGGGCAGCGGGCGGAGACGTTGTGGAGGCTCCAGACCCCCTCATTACGCGTCAGGAGCGGCAGCGCGTGATCATGCGATCGTCACTGGTGAAGAAGGGCCTCGTCGCGGCCGGCCTGTTCGGCATCGCGGTGCTGATGCTGCTCGTCGCCCTGCCCTGGATCGCCTCGACGCAGATCGTGCGCGACCGCATCGCCTTCGAGCTCAGCGCCTGGAGCGGCCATCGCGTCGAGCTCGGCGAGGCGCCGTCCATCGTCATCTGGCCGACATTCCGGGCGCGGCTGGTCGATGTCGCGCTCTATGACTGGTCGCAGCCGGAGGGCAAGCCGGTGATCGAGGCGGAAGCGGCCGAGATCGACCTGTCCGCCTTCGCCGCGCTGCGCGGCGACGTCGTCTTCTCGGC
>CAYYZC010000337.1:0-1647 GCA_964475605.1 uncultured Chelativorans sp. | reverse complement strand
ACCAGCCTGTCCGGGCGTCTCGCCTGGCCGTCGCTCAACCGGGCCGCCGAGCTTTCCGCGAGCGGCATCTGGCGCGGCGAGAACGTGACGATCGAAGCCTCGAGCGCGCAGCCGCTGCTGCTGATGGCCGGCGGCGACACGGCGAGCAGGCTGACGATCACGTCCAACCTCGTCAACGCATCCTTCAACGGCAATGCGAGCCTTGCGCCCGAGCCCTTCCTCGACGGCACGGTGTCGATGTCCTCGCCTTCGCTGAGGCGGATGCTGGAATGGTCGCAGACCGAGATCTCGCCGGGGGCGGCGGTCGGCGAGGCCTCGCTCGGCGCCCATGTCACCGGCGGCGCCTCGCGGCTGAAATTCGAGAACGTGCAGCTTTCGCTCGGCGGCAGCACCGGCGTCGGCGGGCTGGAGGCATCCTACGCCGACGGCAAGCCGGCGCTCATCGGCACGCTCGACTTCGAGACGCTCGACTTCGCCTCGTTCCTGACCGCCTTCTCGCCGCTCGCCGCCGGACGCGGCGACCTTGAATCGGAGATCGACACCTCGTTCTCCGACCAGATCACGCTCGACCTTCGGCTTTCGGCAGCCGCAGCCTCGATCCATTCGGTCGCGGTGAAGGACCTCGCGGCCGTCGTCCAGGTCAAGCCGGGCGTCGCCGCCTTCGACATCTCCGATGCGACGATCTTCGGCGGGACGCTGCAGACCGGCCTGCGGGTCGAGCGCAATGCCGGCGGCAACAAGGTCGACATGCGGCTGCTGGCCACCGCGGTCAACGCCGCCCAGATTGCCGCCAGGCTCGGCAGCGAGCGGCTGAGCCTGGAAGGCCCGGTCGACATCTCCGTCCTGCTGGAGGGAACCGGGCGCGACTGGAAAGCGGTGCTCGGCGGCGCCAAGGGCACGGTTTCGGCCACCATGGGCGCCGGAACGATCCGCGGCTTCGACCTTGCGCGCTTCCGCAAGAGCCTTGAAGAAGACGATTTCTTCTCGTTCTCCGAAATCGCCGAGGGCACGCAGGCGCTGGAAGGCGCGCGCGTGAAGGCCGTCGTCAGGGACGGCGTGGCCTATCTGGAGCAGGCCGAATTCCTGCTCGGCGGCAATCAGCTTTCTCTGGAAGGGGTGATCCCGCTGGTCAGCCGCGCGCTGCTCCTGTCCGGCGACATCCGCGCCGCCGGTACCGAGGGCGACGGCCAGGAGCAGCCCCCGCGCACCTCGTTCTTCGTCGGCGGCGGCTGGGAAGCGCCGATCGTCTCGCCCGTCGTCTACGGAGCACCCTGAGCCGCTATCCCTGGCGTGCCGCCTGCTCGTCGCGGATGCGCTGCACCTCGCGCCGCTTGTTGGCGATCGCAGCGATCACCACGCCGACCGTGACGATGCCGATGAGGATCGTGCAGATGGCGTTGATCTCCGGCGTCACGCCGAGCCTGACCTGGCTGTAGATGCGCATCGGCAAGGTGGTGGCGCCGGGGCCGGACGTGAAGCTGGCGATCACCAGATCGTCGAGCGACAGGGTGAAGGCGAGCAGCCAGCCGGCGACGATCGCGGGCAGGATCACCGGCAGGGTGACCTGGAAGAAGGTCCGCATCGGCGTCGCGCCGAGATCCATCGCCGCCTCCTCGAGCGAACGGTCGAAGGTGAGCAGGCGCGACT
>CAYYZC010000336.1:0-3597 GCA_964475605.1 uncultured Chelativorans sp. | reverse complement strand
AGCGACTTGTTGTGCATCCGCCGGTTCAGCCGGAGGAAGTCGAAGGCGTAGCCGAGCGGCTTCGGCGTGCGGAGGATGAAGGGGTTGAAGAGGCGGACCTCGACATTCGGCAAGGCGTCGAGCGCGGCGAGATCGCCGTCGAGGCCGCCGGTGCCGTTGTCGTCGAGCAGGAGTCGGACGCGGACGCCGCGTTCCGCCGCCGCGCGGAGTTCCTCCAGCAGGATCAGCCCGGTCGCGTCGCGCTGCCAGATGTAGTACTGGACGTCGAGCGCCGCTTCCGCCGCGCGGATCAGCGCGATCCTCGCCGCGAAGGCATCGAGGCCGTCGATCAGCGGGATGACTCCGCTGCGTCCCTCCTGCCCCGACGGCGGCGTGAGAGCGAGCCTGCCGAGCGCGGTCGCGGAAGATGCCTTCACCGCGCGGCTGCTCGTCCGTCCTTCGAGCGACGGCGGGCTGAATATCACATGCGCTGCCGCCAGCACGGCGATCATCAGCACGATTATGAGACAGATTTTCCCCAGCACGTTTCCGGTGTGCTCCCGCTTGTTGCCGTCATGGGAATCGCCCGACGAAGCCGGACGGACAATCCCGGACGACATGCCGAGGTTCCGCGGGTCCGGAGAGAAGGCGCAATCCGACGGTTCTTCGACAATATACGCTTTGCGGCTGCCGGCTATGAAGATCGCGTACGCTCCGAAGAGCGCGCCTAGGCGGGGCGAGTGCCTTGACTCCGATGTATAGGAGTCCTATCGATATCCTATGAACAGGGAACCGCAGGAAATCGACCATCTGGCCGCCGGCCTCGGCCGGATCTCCGCGTTCGTGCGCATGGCGGGGTGGCGCGAGGCGGAGCCTCTCGGCCTGACGCCGACGCAGACGGCATGTCTGTCTCAACTGGCGGGCAGGGGCGCGATCCGGGTCACGGCGCTGGCAAGGCTGCTCGGCGTCACCCAGCCGACGGTCAGCGATGCGGTCGCGGCGCTCGAGCGCAAGGGGCTCGTGGAGAGGCGGCGCGATCCGGGCGATGGCCGGGCGACATGCGTGCATCTGACGGCCGCCGGGGCGGAAATCGCCCGGCGAACCTCCCAGCCGCCTGCGGCGCTGACGCGGGCGCTTTCGGCGCTGTCTTCCGACGAGCGCGCGGGCATGCGGCGCGCATTGGCCAGGACGATACTCTCGTTGCAGCAGGAGGGCGCCATCGAGCCGCAGCGGCTGTGCCTGACCTGCCGCTTCTTTCGCCCCTATGTCCATTCCGATGCGGAGAAACCGCATCACTGTGCCTTCGTGGATGCCGCTTTCGGCGACGCTTCGTTGCGTCTCGACTGCGGCGACCATGAGGATGCCGCCGCGGCGGAGCACGCGCTCGCGTCGTCTTCGCACATGCCGGCATGAAGAACGAGCGCCCCGTCCACGGCCATGGGCGAGGCGCTCTTTTTGCTCACGCTCTCTTGGAAAAGAAAGGAGCTTTTCGACCATGACACACAAGGCGATATTTTACCATGCGGGCTGCGCCTGCGTCGACGCCGAGCCATTGAAGGGAGCCGCATGATGGGCAGGCTGCTTTCATCGGCGGCGCTGGCGGCATTGCTGGCAGGCAGCGCGCATGCGCACGATTCCGCCGCTCATTCGCAGGGCATCGACGCGGCGGCGGGCAACGCGGCGGTTGCCGACTTCGACGTCGTCCACGCAAGGGTCACCGTCGAGGGGTCGGAGGCCGTCTTCCACATGGCGGTGTCGGGCCGGGCCGGCGAGACGAAGCCGACGCCGGTCGGGACGCTGGCCGGCTCGGAGGTCTTCGCCTATGTCTGGCCGACCAGCATCGATCCCGGCGAGGTCGGCTTCGACGAGGGTGCGGGCATCCTCGCCATGACCGTCACCGCACATCCCGATTTCGACGACACGCCGCTCTATGACGAGAACGGCGACGGCGATCCCGGGAACGACGGCGATGTCTGGCACAGCCACTGGGTGGTGCTGGGGCCGGACGAGGCGTGCGGCGAGGGCGCGCTCAAGGTGATCGACATTCCCGAGGGCGCGACGCCGCGACTGCCCGAGACCTGGCCGGGCCTGCCGCTGCTCATCGACAGCCCCGGCTTCGAGCCGGCGCTCGACGGGCAAGTGGTCGAGCTGCGCGTGCCCTTCGACGATATCTCGACGGTCGTGGGCATGAGCTATGACGGCGTCACCTCCGGCCTGAGGGTGAATGCCGACGTCCATGCGCCGCTCCTGTGCGTGGCCGACGTGTTCGATGTCGCGTCCGGCGATCTCAGCCTGCCGGGCAAGGTGGCCGAATGAACGAAGCGGCGTCCGCGTGCGACATCGGCGCGGACGCCGGCCCTGCAATCGAAACGGAGGCACGACATGACAGGCACACCGGCGCCGGAGCTCGACGTGGTGCAGTGGTTCAATACCGGCGAGCCGCCGACGCTTGCCGGCCTGCGCGGCAGGGTGGTCGTGCTCCATGCCTTCCAGATGCTGTGCCCGGGCTGTGTGAGCGCCGGCCTGCCGCAGGCGAGGAAGATCGCGGCGACCTTTCCCGAAAGCGAGGTCGTCGTCATCGGCATCCACACCGTCTTCGAGCACCACGAGGCGATGACGCCGGTGTCGCTCGCCGCCTTCATCCATGAATATCGCCTCGGCTTTCCCGTCGCGGTCGACCGTCCGGGCGACGGACCGATCCCGCGTACCATGACCGCCTACGGCATGCGCGGAACGCCGAGCCTCGTGCTGATCGACCGCGCCGGAAACATCCGTCATCACGGATTCGGGGCCGAGGACGACCTCAAGGTCGGGGCGGAGATCGCGCTGCTGATGGCGGAGAAACGGAATGCCGATGCTTGATACCGTGAAGGAATCCGGGCCGGAGGAGGAGACCCGCATATTCAAGGAACGACTTGCCGCCGTGCGGTCGCGGATGACGGCCGCGTGCCTTCGCGCCGGCCGCGATCCCGACGGGGTCCGGCTGCTGCCTGTCAGCAAGACCGTCACGGTGGAGCGCCTGCGCGCGGCGGTCGCGGCGGGCATGTCCGCGCTTGGCGAGAACAAGGTGCAGGAAGCGAAGACCAAGGCCGAGGCGCTGCGGGACCTGCCGGTCTCGTGGAGCATCGTCGGACATCTCCAGACCAACAAGGCGAAGGAGGTCGCGCGTTTCGCCGACGAGTTCCAGGCGCTCGACAGCCTGCGGGTCGCCGAGGCGCTGGAGCGCCGGCTGGAGATCGAGGGCCGCACGCTCGACGTGCTGGTTCAGATCAACACCTCCGGCGAGGCGAGCAAGTTCGGCCTCGCGCCCGAGGATGTCGCCCGCTTCGCGCGCCAACTGCCCGGTTTTTCGCGGCTGCGCGTCGGCGGGCTGATGACGCTCGCCGTCTTTTCGGCCGAGGAGGAGCGCGTGCGGCGCTGCTTCCGCCTGCTGCGCGATATTCGCGAGCGGCTGCGGCAGGACGGCCCCGCCGGCCTCGCCTTCGACGCGCTGTCGATGGGCATGTCAGGCGATTTCGAGATCGCCATCGAGGAGGGCGCCACGATCGTCCGGGTCGGACAGGCCATCTTCGGCTCGCGACCTACATCCGACGCCTATTACTGGCCGGGAGCGGCCGG
>CAYYZC010000335.1:1758-3631 GCA_964475605.1 uncultured Chelativorans sp. | reverse complement strand
CCAACGGCTACATGCAGATCACCGACCGCGCCAAGGACGTGATCAAGTCCGGCGGCGAATGGATCTCGACCATCGACCTGGAGAACCTTGCCGTCGGCCATCCCGACGTCGCCGAGGCGGCGGTGATCGGCATCGCGCATCCGAAATGGGACGAGCGGCCACTGCTCGTCGTCGTGCGCAAGGAGGGGCGCGAGCCGAGCCGGGAGGAACTGCTCGGCTTCATGGAGGGCAAGGTCGCCAAATGGTGGCTGCCGGACGACGTCGCCTTCGTCGACGAGATCCCGCATACTGCGACCGGCAAGATCCAGAAGACGACGCTGCGCCAGCAGTTCAAGGACTACAAGCTGCCGGCGGGGTGAGGCGTCGCCGGGAACCTGAATTCAGCTTGGCGAACTCAAATCACCCCCACTCCGTCCCGCAGCGGGACGGAGTGGGGGTTCGACCGGATTACGCTCCCGAGTTCAAAGCACTCGCGCGACAGGCACGGCTTTGACCTCGGTCGCCGCGGCTGTTAGACCCATCGGCGCAAGGCGATGAAGGGACGATGAAGCCTGATGTCATTCGCGGCGGCGCGGCATATGCGCCATTTTCCCGAACGGCGCGTCTCCCCGGTCGCATTCTGGGCCAGGCGCACGGCGTTTTTCTCGCTTGTGCTCGCGCTCACCGACATCGCCGGTCATCGCTTCGGCCTGATCGAGCCGATCGCCTTCTTCTGGACGCTCGGTATCGTCTTCGTGGTCGCGCTGGCGGGCGTGATGCTTGCCGCCGGCGGGCTGGCGCATCTGTGGGAATCGGGCCAGCGTGCCGGCCGCGCGTCGATCCTCGCCGCCCTGGTCTCCGCGCTGGTGCTCGCGCCCTATCTCTTCGCCGGCTATGCCGCGCTCGCCTACCCGCCACTGACCGACATCTCGACCGATCTCGCCGATCCGCCGCGCCTCGACGCTGCGGCACCGCTGCGCACCGGCGCGATGAACCCGGTCGTCCCGATCTCCGCCGCGCAGGCCGCGCTGCAGGCCGAGGCCTATCCGGAGGTCACGGGGCGGCGCTATGACGTGAGCGTGGATCAGGTCCTGAACGCCGTCTGGACGGTGGCGGGCAAACGCGGCTGGCGCCCCTATGCGACAGCAATGCCGGCTGCCGGCACGGGCGCTTATTCCTACGAATGGTACGCCCCTTCGGCCGTCCTCGCCATTCCCGCCGACGCGACCGTCCGGGTCCGCGACGAGGGCGAGACCGTCTTCGTCGACATGCGGCTGAACATCCGCTACGGCACCCACGATTTCAGCTCGAATGCGCGGCGGATCGCCTGGTTCATGGCCGATCTCGACCGCCAGATCGCGATCCAGGCGCTGGAAGCGAGCGGCGCGATCGGTTCACAGGAGAGCGAAGCGCCCGTCGAGTGACGGCGCGCCTTCGGTGGCGACGATGCCGCGACGGACGAGGTCTTCCAGATGGGCGAAGACCGACAGGCCGGCGGCGCCGTGAAGCCTCGGATCGGTGTCGCGGTAGATGGCGGCGACGATCTCCGGGATTGTGGTGTCGCCGCTGCGCAGCCGTTCGACGATGGCGCGCTCGCGCATCTTGCGATGGGCCTTGAGCCCGCGCATGAAGCTGCGCGGCGAGCGAACCGGCCCGCCATGGCCGGGCAGGAACATCCGGTCGTCCCGCTCCAGCAACTTGTCGAGCGAGGCCATGTAGTCGGCCATCGAGCCGTCCGGCGGCGCGACGATCGACGTCGCCCATGCCATCACGTGGTCGGCGGAGAAGACGATGCCGGTGCCCTCCAGCGCGAAGACGGCGTGGTTCGCCATATGGCCGGGCGTGTGGATGGTGCGCATCGTCCAGCCGTCGCCTTCGAGCAGGCTCTGGTCGG
>CAYYZC010000335.1:0-1658 GCA_964475605.1 uncultured Chelativorans sp. | reverse complement strand
TCGTCGATCGGCCCCGGATCGATCACGGCGAGCGAATCGCGCCCGACGATATAGCTGTTGGTGCCTTGAAAGGTGAAGGCGCTGGCATTGGGCGCGGTGACGCGTACCACGCCCGGTCCGGTCTCGACCGGCTGGCCGTGATGCGGTTCGAACTGGGTGTCGAATTCCAGGGACATCTGAGCTTCGGAGCGGGAACGGGGACGGGGAGGCGGCGAAACGAGTTGCCGCATAGCACGGATGAACCTATAGGGAAAACCGAACCGGTTCTCGTTGCGGAGCCGGATGCCAATGGAGGGTCTTTGATGTCCGCTGCAATCGCCACACGCCCGCTGATCGATCTCGCGCTTCCTGAAAGAGGGCTTCCGCGCATGCTCGCGCTCGGCTCCCTCGCGATTCTCGGCACGGTGCTCCTGACGATCTCGGCCAAGACCAAGGTGGTGCTCGGGCCGGTCGACATGAACCTGCAGACGCTGGTGGTTCTGCTGATCGGAGCGTCGTTCGGGCTGCGATTGGGTGTGGCCACCGTGCTGCTTTACCTGGCCGAGGGCGCCATGGGCCTGCCAGTCTTCCAGTCGACTCCGGAGAAGGGCATCGGCATCGCCTACATGCTCGGCACCACCGGCGGCTATCTCGCCGGCTTCGTGGTGCTGGTGGCGATCGCGGGCTGGGCCGCCGATCGCGGCTGGGACCGCAAGCCGTTCAAGCTGTTCGGTGCGATGCTCGGCGCAGAGATCGTCATGCTCTCGATGGGCTTCGCCTGGCTTGCCGGCCTGATCGGCGCCGAGGCCGCCTGGAATTTCGGCATCGTTCCCTTCATCGTGCCGGACCTGATCAAGGTCGCGCTGGCTGCCGCGGTCGTGCCGGCGGTGTGGGCGCTCTTGCCCAGGCGCGGTGCCTGATCGCGCCCGGGAGCGGATTCACCTTAACGCCAGAAACCGGGCCGGCGAGCGATCGCCGGCCCTTCTTGTCCTTGCTTCGGATGGCTGGCCGCACCTAGATGTGCCGGGCGCCGGCTGACGGCAGGGCAGGTCAGGACAGCAAGAGATGCAGATCAGCGTTTTCGGGATTGGATATGTCGGGCTCGTCCAGGCGGCGGTGCTGGCCGAGGTCGGACATGACGTGCTTTGCGTCGATGTCGATGCGGACAAGGTGGCGCGGCTCGAGGACGGCATCATTCCGATCTACGAGCCCGGCCTCGAGAGCCTGGTCAAGGAGAACCGCGCCGCCGGCCGGCTGCGCTTCACCACCGATCCGGAGACCGCGGTCGCCCACGGCTCCGTCATCATGATCGCCGTCGGCACCCCGCCCGACGAGGACGGCTCGGCCGACCTGAAATACGTGCTTGCCGTCGCCGAGACGATCGGCCGGACGATGGAGGAGGGCAAGCTCGTCGTCGGCAAGTCGACGGTTCCGGTCGGCACCTGCGACCGGGTGCGCGAGACGATCTCGCGCACGCTCGCCGGCCGCGGGCGCAGCGACCTCTCCTTCGACGTCGTCTCCAACCCGGAATTCCTGAAGGAGGGCTCCGCGGTCGCCGACTGCATGAAGCCCGACCGCATCGTCGTCGGCACCGACAGCCCCGAGGCGGAAGCCGTGATGCGCGAGCTCTACGCGCCCTTCAACCGCAACCATGAGAAGATGATCGTCATGGATGTGCG
>CAYYZC010000334.1:0-3636 GCA_964475605.1 uncultured Chelativorans sp. | reverse complement strand
AGCGCGGCTCCGGCATCTGGTCGTAGACCTTGCGCAGCGCCGGCGCCATCTTGTTGGTCAGCGTGCCGGCGACGATCATCACGTCGGACTGGCGCGGCGAGGCGCGCGGCGCGATGCCGAAGCGTTCGGCATCGTAGCGCGGCATCGACATATGCATCATCTCGACCGCGCAGCAGGCGAGGCCGAAGGTCATCCACATCAGCGATCCCGTCCGCGCCCAGGTGATCAGGGCCTCGGAGGAGGTGACGAGGAAACCCTTGTCGGAAAGCTCCGAATTCAGCTCGCCGAAGAATGCGTCGTCGGAACCGGCCGGCCGGCCGGTACGCGGATCTATGACGCCCTTGGGCTCGGGCGCGACGAGGGTCGAGGATCTCAATCCCATTCCAGCGCTCCCTTCTTCCACTCATATATAAAGCCGACGGTCAGGATCGCCAGGAACACCATCATCGACCAGAAGCCGAGCCATCCGATCTCGCCGAACGACACCGCCCAGGGAAACAGGAAGGCCACTTCGAGATCGAAGATGATGAAGAGGATGGCGACGAGATAGAAGCGGACGTCGAACTTCATGCGCGCATCGTCGAAGGCGTTGAAGCCGCACTCATAGGCGGAAAGCTTTTCCGGATCGGGATTGCGATGGGCGACCAGGAACGGCGCCACCGTGAGCGCGAGCCCCACCAGGAGCGCCACGCCCATGAAGATCACGACCGGCAGGTAGGAACCGAGAAGCCCGTTCATCTTTCGCCCTTCACTCGACCCGTTTCGGCCATCCCGTTGGCCGCTTCGGCCTGCGTTTCCGGACCGCCGAAAGCGCTCGGCCGCAGCCGCCGGAAGCTCCGCCAAACCCGGTCTTGCCGCAACGCGGCGAGGGTTAGCGCAGCGACCATGGCGACGCAAGTCAAACCTTGCCGCAGGCCGGGACGCCGCGGAAGCTCCACTGCCCGGCGCCTCCTGCGATCAAGGCTCGAGCGTGAGGCAAAAAGGCTCGCCCTCGAAACAGTCCGCTCCGCGGCCGATCGCTCGAACAGCGCGGACCATGCGGCCCTCACGACCGAGCATGTCGTCGGCGAGGGCGACGATGCGCAGATTCGGCGTTGCCGAGGGCGAGAGGCGCCTGAGCGCGCGTGCCAGTTCCTCCTCGTCGCGCTGCGGCGAGAGTGCGGCCGCGACGACATAGGCAGCCGCCGTCGAACGGCTGACGCCGGCGTAGCAATGGATGACGAGCGGCCGGGCGCGGTCCCATCGCGTCGCGAAGTCGACCAGTGCCCGCACATGGCCGTGCGCGGGCGCCACCATGCCCTCCTCCTCCTGAAGGATGTCGTGCATGAAGAGCGCCAGATGGTTCTCCGCCGCGATCGAGGCGGGGCGCACGAACGGCGTCCCTTCCCTCAGAAGCGTCACCAGACGGCCAGCCCCTGCCTTGACGACCGTGTCCTCCAGGCGCGACAGCGAGCAGACATGGATCATCGAATCCGCGCCTCCTGCGACGCGACCGGCTTCGCCCCCGACCAGTCGGCGAGCGCCCGTTCCAGCCGCTCCCATTCGCCTTCCTCGCCCGGGAGCCCGATGCGCAACGCATCCGCTCGCTCCGCGAAGTTCCGCAGCACGATACCATGCCTGCCCATCGCCTCGAACAGGCCGGGCGCATGCGCGGTCGTGACGAAGCGGTAGAGGCTGGTGCCGCCGGCAGGCTCCAGCACCGCCGCGCGCAGCAGGCCGTCGAGGCGCGCCGCTTCGCGGGCGAGCCTTGCGCGCATGGCGCTCCGCCAGTCGCGGTCGCCGAGCGCCCGGATGCCGACGTCCAGCGCCGGGCCGGAAACCGCCCAGGGCCCGAGCCGTGCCCGCAGATCTCCAGCGCATGCTACCGAGGCGACGGCGAAGCCAAGACGCAGGCCGGCAAGGCCGTAAAACTTGCCGAAGGAGCGCAGGACGACCAGGTCCCTGCCCTCGACATCGCCGGCCAGGCTTTCGTCCGGCTCCACGACATCCATGAAAGCTTCGTCCACGACCGTCAGACCGCCCTTTTCCGCGATTCGCCCGGCCAGCGGCAGCAGCGCCTCGCGGCCGAGCAGCCGGCCGTCGGGATTGTTGGGATTGACGAGGATGGCGAGATCGGCGCCGACCAGCGCTTCGGGCCTCGCCACCTGCTCGACGCGATGACCGGCCAGCGCGGCGGCACGCGCATGCTCGGCATAGGTCGGTCCGAGGATGCGGGCCACGCCGGGGGGAACCAGTGCCGCGACCTGCGGCAGCAGGATCTGCGTCCCCGGCGCGGCGGCCAGGTTCGCCGCAGACGGCGCGCCGTAGCATTCGGCAGCCAGCGTCCGCAGCTCAGCTTCGCGCCCGGGCTCCGGAAGCCGCGCGAATGCGGTGGCGGGCAGGCCGGAAACCGGATAGGAGTGCGGGTTGATCCCGGTCGACAGGTCGACGAACGGCTTCGGCGCATCGGGGAAGAGACGCGCGGCGCGCTCCAGGCTGCCGCCATGATCGGGCACCTCGGCAATTCCGCTGCGCTGAAGCATGACCCTTCTCATCGCCTTCCTGTCGCTGCTCGTCGAACGCACGATCGGCTATCCCGACTTCCTCTACCGCGCGGTCCGGCATCCGGTGGTCTGGATCGGATCGCTGATAGCCCTCCTAGACCGGAATTGGAACCGCGAGCGGGACGATGCGGAGCGACGGCGCCTGACGGGCGCGGCAACCCTTGCCGTCATCGTCGCGCTGCCGTCCGCCGTCGCATGGCTGGCGCAGGCGCTGCTCGGCTGGCAGATGCTCGGCATCGCAGCCATGGCCCTGCTGGCGACGAGCCTGCTGGCGCAGAAGAGCCTGGACGACCATGTCCTCGCCGTCGCCGAAAGCCTTGAAAAGGACGGGCTCGCCGGCGGCAGGCAGGCGGTCTCGATGATCGTCGGCCGCGATCCGGAAAGCCTCGACGAGGCGGGCGTGGCGCGGGCGGCGATCGAAAGCCTGGCGGAGAATTTCTCCGACGGCGTCGTCGCGCCGGGTTTCTGGCTCGGCCTTGCCGGCCTGCCCGGCGCCGCCGCCTACAAGGCGATCAACACCGCAGACAGCATGATCGGCCACCGCACGGCACGGCACGAAGCGTTCGGCCGCGCGGCGGCGCGGCTCGACGATCTCGTCAATCTGCCCGCCTCGCGGCTTGCCGGCCTGCTGATCGTCGCAGCCGCATGGAGCCTGCCCCATTACGACGCGGATGCCGCCTGGAAGGCGATGCGCCGCGATGCGCCCGCCCATCGCTCGCCCAATGCCGGCTGGCCGGAGGCCGCGATGGCCGGCGCGCTCGGACTGGCGCTCGCCGGGCCGCGCTCCTATGGCGGCATCCCGGTCGAGGATGCGGTGATGGGTGCTGGCGGGCGGCGCGAGGCCACGGCCCACGATATCCGCCGGGCGCTCAGGCTCTATCGCCGCGCCGACTGGCTGCTGATCGCGCTCTCCGGGCTGCTGGCCGGCATCTGGATCGCGGCCGCATAGCCGCAGGCCCTCAGAATTCGATTCCCTGCTGCGCCTTCACGCCGGCGGCGAAATGATGCTTCACCTGTCCCATCTCGGTGACGAGGTCTGCCGCCTCGACCAGCGCCGGCTTGGCATTGCGGCCGGTGACGACGACATGGAGGT
>CAYYZC010000333.1:0-3641 GCA_964475605.1 uncultured Chelativorans sp. | reverse complement strand
CGTTGGGCCATGCGGTCGAACGCATCGGGGCTGGGCTTCGGCACGTACTCGCAGGCGGCGATATCGCAGATGTCCTCGAAGAGATGCAGCACGCCGAGCTTCCCGGCCACGCGCTCCGCATGCCGGTGCGAGCCGTTGGTGAAAATCAGACGCCGGCCAGGCAGCTTCTCGATTGCAGCCGCCAGCTCCGGATGCTCGGGCACCACTGACAGATCGATGTCGTGGACGTAGTCGAGGAAAGGCTTTGGATCGAGCTTATGAACCGTCATCAGGCCGCAGAGCGTCGTCCCGTACTGCCGGTAATAGCTCTTCTGCAGGTGCCTCGCATATTCGAAGGTGATGCCAAGATACTGCGCTATGAACTCACCCATGCGCCGGTCGACCTGGGCGAACAGGTTGCACTCGGCCGGATAAAGCGTGTTGTCGAGATCGAAGATCCACGTGGTCGTTGCGTCGAACCCGCGCCGGCGTGCGGCCGACGCCGCTACCGCTCCAGCATTGCCGGCGGCTTCGGGTAACGTGGCATTCATGGCAGCGCAGGCTCCTCCGAGGTACCGACCAGCGTGCCGACACCGTGCTCCGTAAACAACTCCAGCAGCACGCAGTGCGGCACCCGGCCATCGATGATGACGACCGCCTCGACCCCGGCCTCGACCACCTCGATACAGCCCTCGATCTTGGGGATCATGCCACCCGTGATGGTTCCGTTGCGGATCAGCTCGCGCGCCCTGGCGACGGAAAGCTCCGGAACGAGCTTCTTGTCCGTGTCCAGCACGCCCTCGACGTCCGTCAGCAGCAGGAGGCGCTTCGCCTTCATCTTCGCGGCCAGCGCGCTGGCGAACGTGTCCGCATTGATGTTGAGCGTGTGGCCGTCGCGGCTGACGCCGACCGGGGCGATAACGGGAATCAGGTCCGAGCTCGAGATCACATCGACGATATGGGGGTTCACCTCCTCCGGATCACCCACATAGCCGATATCCACCGCCTTCATGATGTTCGACTCGGGATCCGGCATCTCCGTGATCCGGCGGGCGATCATGAGGTTGGCATCTTTGCCGCAGATGCCGACGGCCTTGCCGCCCTGGCGATTGATCGCCGAGACGATCTCTTTGTTGATGGCGCCCGCGAGCACCATCTGGACCACCTCGACGGTCGGCTTGTCCGTCACCCGAAGCCCGTTGACGAACTCCGACTTGATCTCGAGCTTCTTCAGCATCGCCGCGATCTGCGGCCCCCCGCCGTGCACAACGATGGGATTCACGCCCGACAGCTTGAGGTAGACGATGTCCTGCGCGAAGGCATCGGCCAGCGCGGTATCGCCCATTGCGTGGCCGCCGAATTTGATGACAACGGTCTGGTTATCGTAGCGCTGCAGGTAGGGCAGCGCCTCGGCCAGGATCTGCGCCTTGGAATGTGCCGAAGCGGCGCCGTGCGCGCCTGGGACTTGCATCTTGTCGGTCCTGCCAGCCATGTCGTCGTTCCCCTGCCCATGGGCGAGTGCAGTTATAGCGGCTCGGCGTTGCCTCTCAATGGAATTCCCCCGTAGTACTGGGACAGGGAGCCGCGGGCGCTGCCCAAGCGGGAACCCTTCATGAGGGCCGGTTCAGCCGGAACGTGCAGACGGGCGCCCGATCGGTTAAGCTTTGCCACGACTCGAGCAGATTTGCCTGCCATTGACGTGTGCGGTGGCTCCAGTCCGCAGGACGAGCCGAAGGGGAGCGTGAATGACGCAGTCGTACGCCGAAGCTCTGAGCTGGGTGCCGAAATCGCGCGGCCTGGCAACGACGCTTGCGCGCGCGTTCGACTATGCCACGAGCCAGTCGCACCAGGCTGTCCTGCTGGAGCATCTGCTCCTGGCGCTGGTCTCGGATGCGGATGCGTCGGCCGTGCTGCAGGCATGCCGGGTCGACCTCAACCGGCTCAACGCGGATGTGACGAATTATCTGGCCGAGGTCGACGCACGCCTTGCGCCAGGGGATGGCTCCCCTCCGCTCGCCTCTCCCGAGCTCCTGCGCATCGTCGAGTATGCCTCGGCCGCGGCTCGCCAGAGCCGGCGCCGCGAGGTCAACGGCGCCATCGTGCTGGCCGCGATCGTCGGCGATGGACGCAGCCCTGCGGCCAGCATGCTGCGGGAGCAAGGGCTCACTTTCGAGGAAGCCATCAAGGCACTGCAGAAGGCGAACGCCGCAGCCTCGCGTGACCCGGAGCCTCGGCCGACGTCGAATTCCGCCCCGCCGCCGAGACCTGCTGGTCAGCCTCAACCAACTCAACAGACCCCGCCTGCCCCCCCTTATCCGGGTCAGCAGATCGCGGCTGAGGTGCCGTCGGCACCGCAGCAACCAGTGCCGCCTCCGCATCCGGAGCAGTATCCAGCGCGGGACTCCGCTCCTGCAAGACCTGCTGTGAACGGGGCGAGCGGGGGGCAGACAACGGAGGAAATCCTCGCCGCCGCGCGGCGTCGGGTCGGCTCGGGGCTGAATGGCAGCACACCCGGCCTAGAGACGGCGACGCAGGCTGCGCCTCGGCCCCAGCCCGATCACTTTCCGCCGCACGCTGCAGCTCATTCGGAGCAGCAGTACGAGCCTGGCGACGAGGAGGCGACCACTCCGCAAGAGCAGCAGAGTGCGGGATTACCGCCTGGCTTCGATCGGCATCCTGTGCAGCCTCGGCCCCAGCCGCAATCTCCCCCGAGCCGGCCACAAGCTTCCACCCGGCCGCATGTTCCGCCGCCCCCGGCCAGCTATCCGGAACCGTATCGTCCGGACGAGTTTGGGCCGGATACAGAGATTGACGAGCCGAGCGCGCATGAGGCGCCGGTGCGGCGTGCGGAGCCTCCACCCCGCACGGCGGCTCCGCCTCGTGGAGCACCTGCGCCGGAATACGGGCCCACGCTCGATTGGCCGCGACCGGCGCCGTCGGATGGCTATTATCGACCTCATCGCCCGGACGTGGAAAGCGGGTCGCCCATGTCGCGCCCGCAACCTGCGCAGCCGCGGCAGGAGCGTCCTCATCCGCCACCACCGCCACCCTCGCCCCAGGGCTATCCAGCAGCGGCACCGCCGTGGCCGGCGCGTGCCCCGTGGCCCGAGCCGCCTCAGATGCACTACCCGCAGCAAGGCGCTCCCGGTGCGCAGCCGCCCGCTGCTGGGCGGCCTGCACCTGAACCGCGCCGGAGGGGTCCGATTGCAGACGAGGCCCCGGCCACAGCGGTTTTCGCAGGGCAACTCGTCGAGAACATCCCGCGCACGATGACCGTTGGCGTGCCGGAGCTGGTCGAGGTCAGCATCGCGAAGGCCGAGCTCGCTGGTCTCGCTGAAAAACTGCAGGGCTCCGGCGCAGCCTACCGGCACGACATCGTCGTCACCAAGGCCATGTCGGTGCGGCTACGGGCGCCTGAGGGCGGCTTTTGGATCGAGACGGCGTCTCCGGAAACACAGTGGATCGAGAATACGCTCGGTTTGCTTTCCGACGACTATGCGAGCTGGCGCTGGATGGCCACACCGCAGCGGCGCGGCCGGGCGCGGCTGCAGCTCATCGTCTCGGCGCGTACGGTGGGGGCGGACGGCCTTGCTGCCGTGACGGCCCTGCCTGACCAGGTCATCGAGGTGAAAATCCGGACGAACTACGGCCGCACGGCTGCC
>CAYYZC010000332.1:0-3641 GCA_964475605.1 uncultured Chelativorans sp. | reverse complement strand
AACTATCTGTGGCAGCCGCCCGCCGCGCCCGGCCAGCGCGCCATGCTGATGGGCTTCCCGCTGGTCGAGGCCGAGGACATGCCCGATATCGGCGCTGACGCCACACCGATCGCCTTCGGCGATTTCGGCCGCGGCTATCTGGTCGTCGACCGGACGGGCGTGCGCGTGCTGCGCGATCCCTATTCCGCCAAGCCCTACGTGCTGTTCTACACGACCAAGCGCGTCGGCGGCGGGGTGCAGGATTTCGATGCGATCAAGCTGCTCAAATTTGGCACAGCCTAGGGAGCGCCGATATTCACGCCAGGGCGGCCTGCAAATGGCGCTTTCCTGCGCTTCCGATGCTCATGGACTTGAAGTCCACTCCGCTTCGGTTCTCGGAAAGCACCATTTTCGGCACGCCCTGCCCCGAATCTCGGCACTCCCTCAGTGCGTCCTTCCGCACGGCTCATGGCAGCAGCGGGTATCCCTCCGCGACTGTCGCCGTGCTGGGCGGCTCCGGTTTCCCTCCCGCCGGAGCCGCACCCCCGATCTCAACATTTCTGCCCATCACTAAGACCACCCCTATCAGGTGAAGAATGACGCTTTTCCGAACAGTCGACCCTGCGGTCGAGCCCGTCACCGTGGCGGAAGCGAAGGCCAATCTGCGCCTCGACCACGACAGCGAGGACGAGTTGCTGGCCGGGCTCATCCGGGCGGCGCGCGACGAGGTCGAGCGTTCCGCCGGGCTGGCGCTGATCGACCAGTCCTGGCGCTGCGCGATCGACCGCCTGCCGCCCTCGGGCAGGGTGCTGCTGCGCCGGCATCCGGTGCGCGAGATCATCTCGGTCACGACCTATGGGCGCGACGGCGAGGCCTCGATACTCGATCCGGCCGACTACCAGCTCGACAGCCTGTCACGGCCGGCGCGGCTGCATTTCGGCAAGAGGCCGGAGAAGGTGCGGGCGATGAACGGGATCGAGATCGATTTCCACGCCGGATTCGGCGAGGCGGGGACGGACGTGCCGGACCTGCTGAAGCGGGCGCTGCTGCTGCTCGTCGCCCATTGGTACGAATTCCGTGTGGGCTTCGTCGCGGGCGACCAGCCGGCCTCCTACCCGGACGGATATGCGCGGCTGATCGCGCCCTATCGGATGGCGAGGATCTGATGCGCGCCGAGTTCATCGATCCGGGCGCGTTCAGGACCGAGCTGATGCTGGAGGAACAGGCGCTCGCCTCCGACGGCATGGGCGGCCATGTGGCGAACTGGGTCGAGGTGGCGGCGCTCTTCGTCCGCCTCGAGCCGGTCGCCGCGCAAAGCGGGTTCGGCGCCGACCAGACGCTCGAGACGACCACGCATCGCGTGACGCTGCGCTTTCGCGGCGATGTGAGAAGCGGGATGCGGTTTCGCAAGCAGGCGCGGCTGTTCGAGATACTGACCGTGCACGATCCCGACGAGACGCAGCGCTATCTCGTCTGCCGGACCAGGGAGACGGGGCTTTGAAGCTGTCGATGAGACTGACGCTCGACGATCTCGTGCGCAGCCTGCGCGCGCAGGCGCACGGGATGGCAGTGGAAATCGAGTCGGGCTACGCTGAAACGGCTGAGGTGCCGCCGCAGAGGATTCCTGCCGGGCGGCGCCTTCAGGGGGAACGGAGACTGGATGATGGCATCCGCGGCGAGTGAGCTGCAGAAGGCGGTGTTCGCCGCGCTGACCGGCGATGCCGAGCTGCAGGGCGAGATGGGCGGCGACGTGCGCCTGCACGACCACGCCCCTGCCAATGTCGAGTTCCCCTATCTCGCTTTCGGCCGGACCAGCGTCTTCGACTGGAGCACCGCCACGGAGGACGGGAACGAGCACCTGTTCACTCTCCATGTCTGGTCGAAGTCGAAGGGCAAGGCCGAAGCGCTGCGGCTGATGGAGCTGGTGCGGGCGCGGCTGCACGACGTCTCGCCGGAACTGGAGACGCATGCGCTGGTCCATCTGCGGCTCGAATACGAGGAAGTGCGCTTCAACGAGGACCTTGCCGTGTACCACGGCATGCTGCGCTTCCGGGCCGTGACCGAGCCTCTCTGAGCCACCCCGGCTGCTGCCGGCCGGATCTCAATACATCGATGATCGAATTGAAAGGAGAGCGGACATGGTCGCTCAGAAGGGGAAGGATCTGCTCCTCAAGATCGACGGCACGGGTTCGGGCGGCTTCGTCACCGTCGCCGGATTGCGGGCCAAGCGCATCGCCTTCAACAGCGAGACGGTCGACATCACCGATGCGGATTCGCAAGGGCGCTGGCGCGAGCTGCTGGCGGCGAGCGGAGTGCAGCGCGCCAGCCTCGGCGGTTCCGGCATTTTCAAGGACGCGCAGTCGGACGCGCTGATGCGCAGCCAGTTCTTCGACGGGTCGATCTCCGACTGGCAGGTCGTGGTGCCCGGCTTCGGCACGATCAAGGGTCCGTTCCAGGTCACCGCGCTCGAATATGGCGGCAGCCATGACGGCGAGGTGACCTTCGAGGTGGCGCTGGAATCGGCCGGCGCGATCAGCTTCGCGGAACTGTGATGGCGGTCAACAGGAGGCGCGGCGAGATTGCCGCGAGGCTGGACGGGCGCGACTACCGGTTGTGCCTGACGCTGGGCGCGCTGGCCGAGCTGGAGGATGCGTTCGAGGTCGCCGATCTCGGCATGCTGGCCGAGCGTTTCTCGGGCGGGCGGCTCTCGGCGCGCGACATCGTGCGCGTGCTCGGCGCGGGCCTGCGCGGCGGCGGCACCCGCATCGGCGACGAGGACGTGGCGAAGCTTTCGCACGAGAACGGCATCGCCGGGCTGGCTGCGCTCGTGGCGGAGCTTCTGGCGGCGAGCTTCGGCGGCATGGAGGCAGGCCAGAGCCCCGCAAACCCCTGAATGCCGCAGCAGGAATGCGGAGCTTTCCCTGGGACGAGATCATGACCCTGGGGCTCGGCCTGCTGCGGCTCATACCGGCATCGTTCTGGGCGATGACGCCGCGCGAGCTCGTCTCGGCTGCGGCAGCGCTCGGTTCCGTCCATTCGCCGCCGGCGCGCGCCTCGCTGGAGGCGCTGATGGCGCAATTTCCCGATCAGAGGAGCCAGAGCATTGGAGAATGAAGTCGTTGTCGACATCAGGGCCGACACGGAGCCGTTCGAGACCGCGATCGAGAACCTGCGGCGCGTCTCGGCCTCCTTCGGCGACCAGCTCGCCGGCGCGCTGAAGAGTGCAGCGGTGAGCGGCCGCTCGCTCGAGGGCGTGCTGCGGCGGATCGGCCTCAACCTTGCCGGCATGACGCTGAACCGCGGCCTGCAGCCGCTGCTCAACCTGGCGTCGGATGGTTTCGGCCAGCTCGTCGGCGGCGTGCTGCCGGGGGCGGCGGCCAAGGTGACGGCCTTCGCCTCAGGCGGCGTGGTCGGCGCGCCGACCTATTTCGGCATGGGCCGAGGGGTCGGGCTGATGGGCGAGGCGGGCGCCGAGGCGATCCTGCCGCTCGCCCGCGGCAGCGACGGCAGGCTCGGCGTGGCGGCCGGCGGTGGTGGTGCGCCGGTCAATGTCGTCTTCAACGTGACCACGCCCGATGCGACGTCCTTCCGCAAGTCGGAGGCGCAGATCACCGGAATGCTGGCGCGGGCGGTATCGCGCGGCGCCCGCACGCTCTGACCCT
>CAYYZC010000331.1:0-3643 GCA_964475605.1 uncultured Chelativorans sp. | reverse complement strand
GCGAGTAATCTCCCCCCTTGAGGGGGAGATGTCCGGCAGGACAGAGGGGGGTGTGCAGGAACTCGACCTGTCCCCCGATCGTCAGGCCTATACCACGATCGGCGTCGCGGCTCCGTCCATGCTGATCGTCACGCCGGTCACGTAGCTGGCGCGGTCGGATGCGAGGAACAGCACCATATCGGCGATCTCCTCCGGGCGCGCCATGCGGCCGAGCGGCATGCGCGCGATGCTGCGCTTCCTCGCCTCCTCATCGGAGATGCCGGAAAGCCGCGCATCGGCGCGCAAGCCTTCCGCCACCCGGTCGGTGTCGGTGATCGCCGGATTGACCGCCGCCACGCGCACGCCGCTTGCGGCATAGGCATTGGCGAGCCCGGCCGTCACCAGCATCAGCCCGGCATTGGCCGCGCCGCCCGGCAGGTGGACCGGCGAGGCGACCTTGCCGCCATTGCCGATGACATTGACGATAACCCCGCTGCCGCGTGCAGCCATCTTCTTCACCACCGGGTCGATCATATTGACATAGGTGAAGAACTTGGCGTCCATCGCGGCGCGGTAGGCTGCCGGGGAAAGCTCGTCCGGCGGTGTGCGCCTGGCGGCGCCGGCGCTGTTGACGAGGATGTCGATCGGGCCGATCCGGTCTTCCAGCGCCTCGATCGCCGACAGCGCCTGCTCCGGATCTCCGAGATCGGCCGCAACACCTGTGGCACCGGTAATTTCGGCGCAGGCGCGCTCGACATTTGACTGGCTGCGCGAAACGATGCCGACCCGCCCCCCTTCACCCGCGAAGGCCCGCGCGCAGGCGAACCCGATTCCCTTGGAGCCGCCGGTGACGACGACCGCCTTGCCCTGAAGTCCAAGCTCCAATCCTGCCTCCTGCTCGTGTGGTGGATCTGAAATTCGTCATAGGACGGATCGCGGGACACCGGGGCGGTCACGCGCCCCAGCGCGGGCGCCTCATGGCGAATGTCTCGGTGACGGCACTGTAGTCCATATAGCCCAGGCGGGACACATTGCCGGCCTTGACGATGTCGAACAGCCCGTCGGTCAGCGCGGCGTCGTCGATGAAGACGCCGACCACCTCGCCGAAGACGATATGGTTCGGGCTCGCCCTGCCGTCGAGCCCCTTGGGCTGCATCATCTCGGTCACCCGGCATTCGAGCGCCGCCAGAGCCTCGCCGACGCGCGGCGGCCTGACCAGCCGGGAGGCGACCGGCGTGAGGCCGGCCTGCTCGAACTCCGACACGCCCCGCGGCGCGTCGATCGCCGTCACGTTCATCTTCTCGGCCAGTGGCCGGCTGACCAGATTGGCGACGAACTCGCCCGTCTCGGCGATCAGGCTGACGCTGTCCTTGCGCCCCTCCGAGGAGAACATGACGAGATGCGGATGGGTGCCGAGTGCGTTGAAGAAGGAATAGGGGGCCAGGTTGACCGTCCCGTCGGCGCCGATCGACGAGATCCAGCCGATCGGCCGCGGCGCGACGATCGCCTTGAACGGGTCGTGCGGCAGGCCGTGGCCTTTGGACGGCTCGTAGAACATCGCCGGCTATCCGTTCCAGGGGCCGGAATAGTCGCTGACGAGCGACGCCGGATCCGGACGCGGCCGCTCGGGGACCTCGACGTCGCTGGTGCCGATATGGACGAAGCCGATCACGCGTTCCTCCGGCGCCAGTCCGAGAAGCCGGCGCCCCTCCTCCGTGTCGGAATACCAGTTGGTGATCAGGTTGGTGCCGTAGCCCAGCGCATTGGCGGCCAGCGCCAGGTTCATCGCCGCAATGCCGCCCGACAGGAACATCTCCCATTGCGGGATCTTGCGGCTTTCGCGCGGCACATGGACGACGCCGACCACCAGCGGCGCGCGCGAGAAGCGCGTCAGCTCCTGCTGGCGCCTTGCCTCGGCCAGCGGACCCTCGCGCTCCTCGGCAAGGGCCGCCAGATGCTCGCCCACCTTCACCCGCGCCTCGCCGCGATAGAGGATGAAACGCCATGGGGTAAGCCTGCCATGATCGGGCACCCGCGTCGCCGCCTTGAGGATGGTGGCGATCTCCTCCTCGTTCGGCCCGGGCTCCCGAAGCTCGGAGATCGGCACCGATTTGCGCGCCAGCAGGAAATCGATCACGGACGATTGGGACAAGACCTGCTCCTTCCGGGGTGCAAGGTGCCGAACGGGCGGTACGGCAAAGGCGGGGCGGACGACGAGCGTCGCGATTGTGCCTTGAAATTGCCACCGCCTTCGTCTCAATGGCAAGGCATGAATGGGGACAAAATCAGCAGGCATCTCGTCTGGCCGTTGCTTGCGCTGCTGCTGCTCGCATCGGGCGGCGCTGCTCTAGCGCAGGATCGGGACCAGGAACGCGTGCTGCAGGGCCTCGAGCTGCCCGGCCTGTCGAGCTATGCGCCGCCGACCACGGAGCGGCCGCTGTCGCAGACGACGGGCGGCGAGATCATCCTTTCGGCCCGGCTGACGCAGGACGGCGCCGAGATCCCGCGCGGCCTCGTCTGGCGCGTCTTCAGGCCCGAGGCCGGGCCCGACAGCGAGCTCGACCTCGTCGCCACCGCCAAGGGCGGCACCAGCAGCTTCCATCTCGAGCCGGGCAGCTATCTCGTCCATGCCGCCTTCGGACGCGCCGGCGCGACCAAGCGCATCACCGTCACGGCCGACGGAAAGCACGAATCGCTGGTGCTCGACGCCGGCGGGCTGAAGCTCGATGCCGTGCTTTCCGGCGGCGTGCGCATCGAGCCCGACCGGCTGCGCTTCTCCATCTACGAGGCGCAGCCCGACGCCAATGGCGAACGTCCGCTGATCATCCCCGACGTCACGCCCGACAGCATCGTCCGCCTCAATGGCGGCGTCTACCATGTCGTCTCGACCTATGGCCGCGTCAATGCGGTGATCCGCTCCGACATCCGCGTCGAGGCCGGCAAGCTGACCGAGGCGACGGTCGAGCACCGCGCCGCCGAGCTGACCATGAAGCTGGTGCGCGAGCATGGCGGCGAGGCGATCGCCGACACGTCCTGGGCCGTGTTCACCGATTCGGGCGATCTGGTGCGCGAAACGGTCGGCGCCTTCGCCTCGATGGTGCTGGCGGAGGGCGACTATGTGATCGTCGCCAAGAACCGCGACCGCATCTATCAGCAGGAGCTGACCGTGGTCGCCGGCCGCAACCGCGACGTCGAAGTCCTCGTCGAGGACGAAGAGGCCGGATAAGCGCCCCTCCCTGTCCCTCAGAGGCATGGCAATCGCATATGGAGCGGGCGAGGGTTCAGCTTCAACGGCCGTCTTCCTCGGGCTTGTCCCAAGGATGACGGCGCAACCATCGACCCCGCGAGATCATATGCAATCCCCTCAGAGGGGAGAGAGAGCATCCTCGCGAAGCCGCTTGATGTCCGGCGGCGTCGCTTCCTCAGTGAGCATCGCGACGGCCTCGTCGAGAGCCAATGACTGCTGGTCGCGCGAGCCGAGGCGGCGCAGATTGACGCTGCCCTCTTCGGCTTCCCGCCTGCCGCAGACGAGGATCACCGGCACCTTCGCCAGACTGTGCTCGCGGACCTTGTAGTTGATCTTCTCGTTGCGCAGATCGGCCTCCGCGCTCAGCCCCGCGGCCTTCAGCCGTCCCACGACCCGGCGCGCATAGTCGTCGGCATC
>CAYYZC010000330.1:0-3656 GCA_964475605.1 uncultured Chelativorans sp. | reverse complement strand
GACTCGCGCTCGATGCGGCGCGCCACCTGCAACTCGTCGGCGTCGTTGAAGGCAGCCGGCGCGGTGCGGTCGCCATTGTCGAGGAAAAGCGTGACCTCGGCCGTGTTGCGGGCCGGGCGCGTCGCCGAGCCGGAGAAGATCACGTCGTCCATGCCGGAGGCGCGCATGTTCTTGTACGAGCTCTCGCCCATGACCCAGCGCAGCGCCTCGACAAGGTTGGACTTGCCGCAGCCATTCGGCCCGACGACACCCGTCAGGCCGCGTTCGATGAGGAAATCGGTGGGCTCTACAAAGGACTTGAAGCCGAGCAGGCGCAGGCGCGAGAACTTCATCGCCTACCGCCCGCGCCGGCCGTCACGCGGCCGGGCGCAACGTTCAGCCGCGCATCAAAGCATGCTGTCGATGATGGCCGACATCTCGTCAACCGACAACGCCCCCGCATATTTGTTTCCGTTGATGAAGAATGTCGGCGTGGCATCGACGCTGAAATCCTCCGCGCCGCGCAACCTGACCGCCCTGACATCCTCCAGAAGCTCCTGGTTCGTCAAGCAAGCCTCGAATGATTCCTGGGAGAAACCGGCGAGCCGCGCAATCTGAAGCAACGCATCGCGGGCATTTTCCACAGGAACCCAGTTCCGCTGCTGCTCGAACAGCGCGCCGACCATGGCGAAATACTTGTCGTCGGCGCAGCGCGCGAGCATGAAGCCCGCCTCGGCGCGCGGATCGAACGGGAATTCACGCATGATCAGCCGCGCCTTGCCGGTGTCGATATAGTTCTCCTTGATCGCCGGCAGCGTGTTGTTGTGGAAATTGGCGCAATGGCCGCAGGTCATCGAGGCATACTCGACGATGGTGACCGGCGCGTCCTCCTCGCCCATCACCATCTCCGGCAGCGCGCCCGGCTCCAGCAGCGCCTGCATGTCGACGGTGCCGGCCGCCTTCGGCGCGTCGCCGGCAGGCGCCTCCTGCGCCTGGGCGCTATCGCCGCTGTCGCTGCAACCCGCCAGCGCAAGTGCGGAGACGGAGAGCGCTGCCATCGATGCCAGAACGGTTCGGCGCGGGACGGATCGGTTCATTGCGAATCACCTGTTAGCGAAGATTATGTGCTGAAACTCGATGTTGGGCGCCAGATAAGGCAATTTCATCCCCAAGCCAATCATGTCGCGGTGACGCAGCGTTCACGACTGTGAGACTTAAGGGGCGGCAGTCGGCAGGTCGGCAATCGGCAATCGAACGTTCGGCGTCCGGCGCGCTTTCGGGGCGCCGTCCGGCTCAATCGCCGTTGCGCGAGGTCATGACGCCGCTGCCCAGCTGGGCCAGCGAGGCGCGCAGGCGCTCGTCCTCGATACTCGCAGTCAGCCGGTCGATCCGCCCGGCCTCCTCCTGCGACAGTTCCCGTCGCGGCGGCTTCTTCGGCGGATGGACAGGCGTGACCGGCTTCTGCTCGATCCTGACGCGCGCGATCGCCGCAAAGCCGAGGAAGGAATTGACCCGGTCGATGATCTCGCCGGTCTGGTGCTGGATATGGAGCGCCGCCGCGCCGCTGCAGGCGATCACCAGCGTCGCCGGCTCGAACGGATCGTCCTCGTGCCGACGCCGCGGCCATTGGATGCGTTCCGGGCGCGACAGCGGCGCCAGCTTCTCGCCGACGATCTCGTCCCAGCTCTGGACCAGCGCCACCGAGACGCCGGCGCGCTTGCGCATCAGCGGATCGAGGATGGCGGTCGCCACGTCGCTGACCGGAACGGCATTGCGGCGGCTGCGCTTTGCTGTCATGAGCGCCTTTTCCGATTCTTCGAGCATGGCCATGAGAGCGGCGGCATCGAACGAGCATAGCAGCGAATGCGGCGAAATGCAGCGTCATCCGGCCGCCGCCTCGTTGCTCGCCTGGTACGACCGCCACCAGCGCGAACTGCCCTGGCGCGTCCCCTCGCAGCGCATCCTCGCCGGCGAGCGGCCGGACCCCTATCGCGTCTGGCTGTCGGAGATCATGCTCCAGCAGACCACGGTCGAGGCGGTCAAGCCCTATTTCCGACGCTTCACCGAGCGCTGGCCGCGGGTCGGCGACCTCGCGGCGGCATCGAGCGACGACGTGATGCGGGCCTGGGCCGGGCTCGGCTATTATTCGCGGGCGCGCAACCTGAAGAAATGCGCCGAGGCCGTCGTCGCGGAACATGACGGGCGCTTCCCCGCCGGCGAGGCGGCGCTGCTCGCGCTGCCGGGCATCGGCCCCTATACGGCGGCGGCAATCGCCGCGATCGCCTTCGGCGAGGCGGCGCCGGTGGTCGACGGCAATGTCGAGCGCGTGCTGTCGCGGTTCTTCGCCATCGCCGCGCCGCTGCCGGGCGCCAAGCCGCTCATCCGGGAGCGCATGGCGGAGCTGATGCCGACCGACCGGCCGGGCTGCTTCGCGCAGGCCGTGATGGATCTCGGCGCCACGGTCTGCACGCCGCGGCGGCCGGGCTGCATGGTCTGCCCGCTGCACGACGGCTGCGCGGTACTGCGCCATGACGATCCGGAGCGCTACCCGTTCAAGGCGCCGAAGGCGGAGCGGCCGCTGCGCCGGGGCGCGGCCTTCGTCGCGCGGAGAGCGGACGGTGCGATCCTGCTGCGCACGCGCCCCGAGAAGGGCATGCTCGGCGCCATGAGCGAACCGCCCACGACAGGCTGGAGCGCACGGCAGGACGGCGCGGTTTCGGCGAACGCCGCGCCCTTTGCCGCGGATTGGCAGGCGGCCGGCGCGATCGCCCATGTCTTCACGCATTTCGAGCTGCGGCTGCATGTCTACCGCGCCGACGTTGCCGGTGCGGAGCTGCCGGCCGGCGGCTGGTGGGCGCCTGCGGAAACGCTGGGCGAGGAAGCGCTGCCGACGGTGATGAGGAAGGCGATCGAGGCCGCCTATCCGGGCATCATCGGCCCACGCGGCGGCATGAACAAAGGCAAGCGGTAAGAGGCCGACAACCCCTGTCGTCATCCCGGGGCCGAGCCGGAGCGAAGGCACCGCCCCTGCTCCACCGCCGCGCATGTCGTCGTTGTTCAGGCATGGGTCCTCGGGTCAGGCCCGAGGACGACGAAGTGGCGAAGTCGGCGCCCGATCGCCGATACCGGGCCCTTACGCGCCGGCGCGTTCCATGCCGAGGCGGGCGATGCGGCGCAGCTCGTCGATCGGCGTCAGCCCGCCGTCGCGTTCATAGTGCCAGAACGTCCAGCCATTGCAGGCGTCCAGACCCTGCACGATGGCGCCGACGCGGTGGATCGAGCCGGCGCTCTCGCCGCTCGAAAGCGTGCCGTCTGCGCGCACCACCGCGCTCCAGCGCCGCCTCGCGTCGCGCAGCATCACCCCCGGCTTGATCAGGCCGGAATCGAGGAGGCTGACGAAGGCGACGCGCGGCTCGGCCTTCCGGCCGGTCATCACCCGCGTTTCCTCCGCGCCGAGCGGCTTCACCGCATCGATGCGCTCCTGCGCGGCCTCGATATAGGCCTGCTCGCGCTCGACGCCGACGAAGTCGCGGCCGAGCCGCCTGGCGACGGCGCCGGTGGTGCCGGAGCCGAAGAACGGGTCGAGGACAACGTCGCCCGGCTTCGTCGAGGACAGGAGCACGCGCGCCAGCAGCGCCTCGGGCTTCTGCGTCGGATGCAGCTTGTCGCCGTTCTCG
>CAYYZC010000329.1:2287-3664 GCA_964475605.1 uncultured Chelativorans sp. | reverse complement strand
TCTTCGAGGAGTTCAAGGGCACCGGCAATTCGGAGATCGTGCTCGACCGCAAGGTCGCCGACAAGCGCATCTTCCCGTCGATGGATATCCTCAAGTCCGGCACCCGCAAGGAGGACCTGCTGGTCCAGCGCCAGGACCTGCAGAAGATCTTCGTCCTGCGCCGGATCCTGGCGCCGATGGGAACGACCGACGCGATCGAGTTCCTGATCGACAAGCTGAAGCAGACGAAGACCAATTCCGACTTCTTCGATTCGATGAATACCTGATCGATTCGGCTGCGGATCGAATCTTTTGATTCGGTACCGCAACGAACAGGCGAATGGTCGTGGCGAGCCCGTTTACCGATACGATCGCGGCAGTCTCGAGCGGCGGACTGCCATCCGCCGTCGCGATCGTCAGGATCAGCGGCCCTGCGGTTCGCGATTGCCTGACGGTGATTGCCGGCATGGTTCCTGCCCCGCGTCACGCCGTCCTGCGCAAGCTGCGGGACGGCGACAGGCCGATCGACGAAGGCGTCGTCCTCTTCTTCGAAGGGCCTGCAAGCTTCACCGGCGAGGATTGCGCCGAGTTCCAGATCCATGGCGGGCGTGCCGTGGTGGCGAGGCTGCTGGAGACCCTGCTGCGGCAGCCCGGATTGCGCGCCGCCGAGCCCGGCGAGTTCACGCGCCGCGCCTTCGTCAATGGCAGGATCGACCTGACGGGCGCGGAAGCGCTGGCCGATCTCATCGAAGCGGAGACGGAGGCGCAAAGGCGGTTTGCAGTCGAAAACCAGGATCGGCGCCATGTCGAGCTCTACGGGGCTTGGCGGTTGCAGCTATTGCGGATGCGGGCGCTTGTGGAAGCGGATCTGGACTTTTCGGACGAGGCCGATGTGGCGTCGGCCGGCGCGCCGCAGATCGGCATGCTTGCAGACAGCCTGGCCGCGGAGATCACGGCGCATCTTGAGAGATATGCGGCCGCGCGGATCATTCGCAAGGGCTTCAGGGTCGTTCTGGTCGGACCCGTCAATGCGGGAAAATCCAGTCTTCTCAATGCGTTAGCGAGCAAGGACATTGCCATCGTGACGGAGTTCGCCGGAACGACGCGCGATCCGGTCAATGTCGTCCTCGACGTCGATGGCTACAAGGTCGCGCTGACCGACACGGCCGGGGTGCGCGAGACCGATAATCCGATCGAGCGGATCGGCGTCGAAAAGAGCCTGGCTGTGGCGGCGAGCGCGGACCTGATCCTCGAACTGCGCGACGGTTCCACGTCGGGAATGGATGTCGAGATCGCATCGCAGATTCCGCGCCTCGTCCTGCGGTCGAAATCCGATCTCATCGCGCGACAGGAAGAGCACTTGGACGTTGACCTGAATGTTTCGTCTCTGACCGGCGA
>CAYYZC010000329.1:0-2187 GCA_964475605.1 uncultured Chelativorans sp. | reverse complement strand
GACTCACGTGAAACGCAGCTCCCGGTGTTTGCTTGACAGTGTCGCGTGGTCCGGCCAAACCGCGCATAGGAGCAAGGACGATGTCTGAACATTACGATGTCATCGTGATCGGCGGCGGCCATGCCGGCTGCGAAGCGGCTGCTGCTTCTGCACGCATCGGGGCCCGCACCGCACTGGTCACCATGGCTGCCGACAAGATCGGCGTGATGTCCTGCAATCCGGCGATCGGTGGCCTCGGCAAGGGTCATCTGGTCCGCGAGATCGATGCGCTCGACGGATTGATGGGGCGAGCCGCCGACGCGGCGGGTATCCAGTTTCGGCTGCTCAATCGCCGCAAGGGACCGGCCGTGCGCGGCCCGAGGACCCAGGCGGACAGGAAGCTCTATCGGCAGGCGATCCAGCGATTGCTCGCCGAGCAGGAGAATCTTGCCATTCTGGAAGGCGAGGTGGCGGACCTGCTGCTGCGGAACGAACGGCTTGCGGGGGTTGTACTCGCCGATGGGCAGGAACTGAACTCGGCCGCGATCGTCGTCACGACGGGCACCTTCCTGCGCGGGTTGATCCATATCGGCGAGAGGCGCATCGTCGCTGGCCGGATAGGTGAAAAGCCGTCGACTGCCCTTGCGGAGACCTTCAAGCGGCTCGGCTTTTCGCTTGCCCGGCTGAAGACCGGAACCCCTCCGCGACTGGACGGTCGGACCATCGATTGGGGCGACCTCGACATGCAGGACGCCGACGCGGATCCGCGACCGTTCTCGCTGATGACCGACCGGATCACCAATCCGCAGATCCAATGCGGCATCACACGGACCGGCTCCGAAACGCATGACGTCATTCGCGCCAATCTTGGCCGGTCCGCGATGTATTCGGGCGCGATCGAAGGCATCGGCCCGCGCTACTGCCCTTCGATCGAGGACAAGATCGTCAAGTTCGGCGATCGTGAAGGCCACCAGATATTCCTCGAGCCTGAAGGGCTGGATGACGACACCGTCTATCCGAACGGCATATCGACCTCGCTTCCGGAAGACGTTCAGGCGGCGATCGTGGTGTCCATTCGGGGGCTGTCGCGCGCGAAGATCCTGCAGCGGGGCTATGCGATCGAATACGACCATGTCGATCCGCGCGAACTTGCGCCGACGCTGGAGACACGCCGCCTTGCCGGCCTCTTTCTCGCCGGCCAGATCAACGGAACGACGGGTTACGAGGAGGCCGCGGCGCAGGGGATCGTCGCCGGCATCAACGCGGCCCGACGGGCCGGTGGACAGAGCGGCGTGGAGTTCGGTCGCGCCGAAGCCTATCTCGGCGTGCTGATCGACGATCTCACCTCGCGGGGCGTGAGCGAACCATATCGGATGTTCACGTCGCGCGCCGAGTTCCGGCTGTCCCTGCGCGCCGACAATGCCGATGAGCGACTGACGCCGCGGGGGATCGAGCTGGGACTGGTGGGCAATGCTCGCAGCGCGCGGTTCGAACAGGCGCGCCGGGCGTTGCAGGCGGCGCGGAACATGGCGAAGGAGCTCAGCCTGACGCCTAATCAGGCCCGCAAGGCGGGGCTCGATGTCAATCAGGACGGCGTGCGCAGGAGCGCTTATGAGCTGCTGGCGCAGACAGGTATCGATATTGCGCGTCTCGCGACGATCTGGCCCGAGCTAAGGAATATGCAGCCGAATATAGCGGAGCAGATCGAGACCGAGGCGCGCTATGCGGTCTATCTGGACCGGCAGGCCGGTGATGCTGCGATCCTGCAGCGCGAATCACGAAAAGTGATCCCTGAGGATTTCGATTATTCCGCCCTTCCTGGGCTGTCGCTGGAATTGCGCCAGAAACTTTCGCGCCGGCAGCCGCGTTCGCTTCTGGAGGCCTCGCGCGTCGACGGGATGACGCCGGCCGCCCTGGCACTGGTCCTGACACGGTTGTCCGCTGCGGACCGGAAGCGCGTCGCCTAGCATGGACAGGCTTGCCGGTCTTCAGCAGGTCGCCGGTTCTGTTTCACGTGAAACGCTGGCGGCTCTCGAAGGTTTCGAGAGCGAGTTCCGGCGGTGGTCTTCACGGATCAACCTTGCCGCACTCTCTACGCTGCCGGAGCTTTGGTCGCGGCATATTCTGGATAGTGCGCAACTCGTCGGCATGAAACCGGAAGCGCGACGGTGGCTGGATCTCGGATCCGGCGGCGGATTCCCCGGTGCC
>CAYYZC010000328.1:0-3675 GCA_964475605.1 uncultured Chelativorans sp. | reverse complement strand
TGGTGGCGCTACGGCTGCGACCGGCTGTCCGTATTGGCGCGCGAGCGAGGCATAAAACTGGCGCTGCTGCCCGGCGAGGACCGCGACACCGATATCCGCCTCGCCGAAGCGTCCACCCTGCCTCCGGCGGAACTCGCCGAACTCCTCGGCTACTTCCGCCAGGGCGGCCCCGGCAACATGCGCGCGCTGGTACGGCGCATGGCGGGGTTGGCCGGCCGTGATGTCGCAACGGTTGCGCCCTTGGAGGTGCCGAAGGCCGGATATTACGAACCGGGCGAGGGGGTGGTCTCCCTCCCCCTCGAGGAAGAGGGAAAAACCGCGCCCATCGTCCCCATCCTGTTCTACCGCTCGATGCTGCTCGCCGCGGACGCCGCGCCCATCGATGCGCTGACCCAAGCCCTGCGCGGCAAGGGTATTGCCGCCGTACCGATCTTCGTCTCCAGCCTGAAGGACCCAACCTCGCTCGCCTTGGTCGAGGCCGCGTTCGCCGAACTGAAACCCTCGGCCATCGTCACCGCCACCGCCTTCGCCTCCGGCGCGGAACCCGGCGCCGAGACGCTGTTCGACCGTGCCGGCATGCCGGTCTTCCAGGTCATCGTCGCCACCACGCGGCGCGAGGCGTGGGAGACCAACCAGCGCGGCCTGGCCCCCGCCGACCTCGCCATGCACGTGGTGCTGCCGGAACTCGACGGCCGCATCCTTGCCGGCGCAATCTCCTTCAAGGCCGAGGGCGAAGCCGATGCCGAACTCGGCTTTCGTGCCGTCGCCAATCGTGCGGAGCCGGACCGGGTCGAACAGGTGGCCGAGCGCATCGCCGCCTTCCTGCGCCTGCAGCACGCGCCGCGCCAGGACCGCCGTATCTGCATCCTCATCCCTGACTATCCCAGTGCCCCCGGCCGCACCGGCTATGCCGTGGGACTGGATGTACCGAACAGCGTGCTCGCCATGCTGCGTGACCTGAGAAATGCCGGCTATGCCGTTGAAGGGATTCCGGATTCGCCCAGGGAATTGCTGGATGCGCTGGAGCACGGCGGCGAAGAAGTAAGCCGCGACGACCACGTTGCTCGCTTCGTCGACCTACCCGCTGCCGCACGCGAATCTGTCGAAAAGGCTTGGGGTTCATACGGACCAGCCCCATCAAGGATCACCTTCCGCGCTGCCACCTTCGGCGCCATCACCGTCGCCCTCGCCCCGGACCGGGGACGCTCCGAGGACCGCCGCGCCGACTATCACGACCCGACCCTGCCGCCGCGCCATGAACTTGTCGCCTTTGGGCTGTGGCTGCAAAAGACGCTCGACGTCCACGCCGTCGTCCATGTCGGCGCGCACGGCACGCTCGAATGGCTGCCCGGCAAGACCGTGGCGTTGAGCAAGGACTGCTTTCCGGAGATCGTCACCGGCGCGCTGCCGGTGGTCTATCCCTTCATCGTCTCCAATCCGGGCGAAGCCGCACAAGCCAAGCGCCGCATCGCGGCCGTCACGCTGGGCCACCTGCCGCCGCCGCTAGCCGCTGCCGGACTGGACGAAAACCAGCAGAAGCTGGAGCGGCTGGTCGACGAATATGCGCAGGCCGACGGCCTCGACCGCCGCCGTCGCGACCGGCTGGCAAAGCTGATCGTCGAGACGGCGACGCGCACCGGCCTCGCCTCGGATGTCGGCGTCTCCGGCGAGGCCGATCCCGACGCGGCATTGGTCAGGATCGATGCCTGGCTTTGCGACCTCAAGGATTTCGCGATCAAGGACGGGCTCCACATCTATGGCCGCCCGGCGCCGGACGAGGTCGACCCGCTGCGCGAGGAGAGCGCCGCGGCCGAGCGTGCTTCGCTGATCGCCGCGCTCGACGGGCGGCATGTGCGGGCGGGACCGGCCGGCGCGCCGGCGCGTGGCCGGCTCGACGTGCTGCCGACAGGGCGCAACCTCTTCGCCTCCGATCCGCGCACCATGCCGACCCCGACCGCCTTCGAGATAGGCTCGGCGGCTGCGGACGAGGTGCTGCGGCGCTATCTCCAGGACCACGGCGAATGGCCGCGGGCCCTGGTGCTCGACCTCTGGGGCTCGGCCTCGCTGCGCACCGGCGGCGAGGAGATCGCGCAGGGGCTCGCCCTGATGGGCTGCCGCCCGCAATGGGATCCGGCGACCGGGCGGGTGAGCGGCATCGAGGTGCTTCCGCCGGCGGTGCTCGGGCGGCCGCGCATCGACGTCACCTTCCACATTTCCGGGCTCTTCCGCGACATGTTCCCGACCCAGATCGTGCTGATCGACGCGGCCGTCGCCGCCGTCGCCGCGCGCGACGAGGCGCCGGGCGACAATCCGCTCGGCGAGAGCGCGAGGCGCAGCGGCGCAGACAAGCCGCGGCGCATCTTCGGTACCTCGCCCGGCACCTACGGCGCCGGCATCGAGGACCTGCTTTCGCGTGGGCGCTGGGAGGTCCGCGAGGAGATCGGCGAAGCCTTCCTCGCCGCCAACTCCCACGCCTATGGCGGCGCCGAAGGCCTCGGCACCGCCGTGCCAGGCGAGTTCGCGCAGCGCGTCGTCGAGGCCGAGCTGCTCGTCCATGCCGGCGACGACCCGGCCCGCGACCTCCTCGAGGGTTCCGCCGACGTCGCCTTCATCGGCGGCTTCGCTGCGGCGGTCGCCGCACTCGGCGGCAAGGCCGATCTGATCAGCCTCGACACGACCGACCCGGCGCGACCGAAGGCGCGCTCGGTCGCCGAGGCGGTGACGCGCATCGTCAGGGCGCGGGCGCTCAACCCGCGCTTCATCGAGGGGCAGCTTCGCCACGGGCCGCGCGGGGCGTCCGAGCTCGCCGAGACGGTCGACCGGCTTGTCGGCTTCGCCGAGACCACCAATGCCGTCTCCGGCAACCTCATCGATGCCGTCCACGAGGCCTATCTCGGCAATCAGCGCGTGCGCCGCTTCCTGCTGTCGGAGAACCCGGCCGCCGCGCGCGCCATCGCCGAACGTCTCGCGGACGCACGGCGGCGCGGGCTATGGCTGCCGCGGCGCAATTCGCTCGACAACGACCTCGCCGAGTTGGTCGCAGAGGCGCGCCGGCACGAGGCCGCGGCATGAGCGCCGCCCGCCGCAGGGGCGCCTGCCCCACCCTCTCCGCGCCGATGGAAACCGGCGACGGGTTGCTGGCGCGCCTGCGGCCCGTCGCATCGGGTATCGCGCCCGACGCCGTTGCGGCTCTCGCGGAGGCCGCCGCCCTCCACGGCAACGGCCTGCTCGAGATCAGCGCCCGCGGCAACCTCCAGATCCGCGGGCTCGACACGCAATCAGCCCCGGAATTCGCGCAGGCGGTCGATGCGCTCGGCATCGAAATCATGGAAGGCGTTCCGGTCGAGACCGGGCCGCTTGCCGGGCTCGATCCGGACGAGACCGCCGATCCCAACGCGCTCGCGCAGGAAATCCGCATCGCGATCCAGGCTGCCGGCCTCTCGCGGCGGCTCGGCCCGAAGGTCTCCGTCGTCGTCGACGGCGGCGGGCGCTTCGATCTCGATCCCGTCATCGGCGACGTGCGGCTCACGGCCTTGTCCGACGGGGCCTGGAGCCTGGCGACAGGCGGCAATGCGCGCACCGCCCGCCAGTGGGACGGCATTGCCGGCGGTTCTGCCTGCGCGGCGGTCCTCGCCATGCTCGAAGCCATCGCCGCACGCGGCCGCAACGCCCGGG
>CAYYZC010000327.1:0-3676 GCA_964475605.1 uncultured Chelativorans sp. | reverse complement strand
CGCTGCCGTCTGATCAGGCCGAGCAGTTGCTGGCGCTCGACGGCGCCGGTGGCGATGATGCCGGCGAAATAGATGGTCGCCGCCGCCGCGATGATGCCTGCCACCGCGGTGAGCCGCGCCAGCAGCAGGTCGCTTGCGAGCCATGGTGCGGCGAGCCGCGTCAGCCCGACGATGACGAGCCCCATAGCAGCGCTCGCCGCGACGATCAGCAGCACTCGCCGGAGCGTCAGCGGCGACGGCCTGAAATCGCCGCGACGCCATAGAACCAGCGCCAGCAGGACGAAGTTGAACCACGCCGCCAGCGACGTGGCGAGCGCGATGCCGACATGGCCGAGGCTCGGGAAGAGCAGCAGGCTTGCCGCGATATTGATCGCAACCGCCGCGACCGAGAACCACATCGGCGTCTTCATGTCGAGACGGGCGAAATAGGCCGGCGAGAACACCTTGATCAGCACATAGGCCGGCAGGCCGGTCGCGAAGGCGGCAAGCGCTGCCGCGGTCATCGCAGTCGTCTCGGCGGTGAAGGCGCCGCGTTCGTAGAGGATATTGACGATCGGGCCGGGCAGCAGGATGAGGCCGACCGTCGCCGGCAGCGTCAGTCCGAGTGCGAATTCGAGCGAGCGGTTCTGCAGATGCTGCGCATCGGCCTCGTCGCCGGCCTTGAGCGCGCGGGCGAGTTCCGGCAGCAGGACGACGCCGATGGCGATACCGATGACCCCGAGCGGGAGCTGGTTGATGCGGTCGGCATAGTTGAGCAGCGCGATGGCGCCGGCCTGTGCCGACGCGATGATCTGGCCGACCAGCAGGTTGATCTGCGTTACGCCCCCGGTGAGCAGCGCCGGCCCCATCAGCACGAGCAGCCGCTTGACGCCGGGCGTCATCCGGGGAAGGCGCAGCGACATGGCGAAGCCTTCCCGCCGCACCCCGTAGACGAGGAGGAAGAGCTGTGCGACGCCGGAGACGAACACGCCCCAGGCGAGCCATAGCCCGGTCGCGCGGCTGTCGATGCCTGCCTGCAATGCGCCGAGCAGGACGACGATCAGGAGGATGTTCAGCAGCACCGGCACGAAGGCGGCGAGGAAGTAGCGCCGCATCGAATTGAGGATGCCCGACAGCATGGCGACCAGCGACATGCAGAACAGATACGGGAACATGATCCGCGTCATCGTCACGGTGAGGTCGAACTTGGCCGGATCCTTCTCGAAGCCGGGGGCGATGATGGTGCCGACGAGCAAGGGCATGACGATGATGGCGAGCGCCGAGAGCGCCAGCAGCGCCGTCATCAGGACCGACAGGACGTCCTCGCCGAAGCGTTTCGCCGCTTCGTTCCCGCCGCCCTCGAGTTCCTTGGCGAAAAGCGGGATGAAGGCCGTGTTGAACGCGCCCTCGGCGAATAGCCGGCGAAACAGGTTCGGAAAGCGGAAGGCGGCATAGAAGGCGTCGGCCACCGGGCCGGCGCCGAGTGCGGCGCCGATCAGCGCCTCGCGAACGAAGCCCAGCAACCGGCTGCCCGCCGTGGCGCCGCCGACGGTGGCGAACTTCCTGACGAGGCTCATGCAGGGCCGCTCCGAAATCCCGGAAGAGCATATCCGGCATGGTTCGGAACCCCTTGCGCACCCCCCTCTGTCCTGCCGGACATCTCCCCCTCAAGGGGGGAGATCACGCGCTTCGGTCGCTCCGCCTCACCTTCGACGTTTCCGATTGGCAAAAGCTGATATGACAGCCAATCCCCCCGTTTGAGGGGGAGATGTCCGGCAGGACAGAGGGGGGTAACATGGGGCGCACAGGCTCGATCGACCGCCATCTCCGGCCTACTCCGCGGCTGCTTCGGAGATTGCGGCCTCGGAGCCGCCGCCCGGTGCCCGGTCCTTCGGCTCGTCCCTGAGCACCCGGACGAGCCGCTCGCGGATCGCCGTCTGGCGCGACTGGCTGTCGATCTTCTGCCCCGTCAGGTCGGTGACGTAGAAGGTGTCGATCACCTTCTCGCCGAAGGTCGTGATATGCGCCGAGGCGATGTCGAGCGACAGGTCCGACAGGGCGCCGGTGATCTCCGATAGGAGGCCCGGCCGGTCGAGCCCCTCGACCTCGATGACGGAGAAACGGTTCGACAGCGTGTTGCGGATCTCCGCCCGCGGCTCGATCCGGAACGCCTTCGTCGCCCGCCTCGGCCTGGTGCGCTTCTCGATGATCTCCGGCAGCCAGCTCCGGCCCGACAGCACGTCCTCGATCAGCCGTCCGACCCGCTCCGCTCGTCGGCGCTCGTCGGCGTCGAGCTCGAATTCGCGATTGATCAGGATCGAATCCAGAGCACGGCCGTCGGTGGTGGTGAAGACCTGCGCGTCGACGATGTTGGCGCCGGCCGCCGCGCAGGCGCCGGCGATGATCGAAAGCAGCCGCGGATGGTCGGGCGACAGCACCGTGATCTCCGTCACCGCCTCGAACTGATGCGTGCGCACCATGGTGGCCAGCCGCCTGCCGGCCGCGCTCGCCTCGCGGATGAACTCCGCATGGCGGATCTGGTCGGCGAGATCAACCGTCAGCAGGTAGTTCTCGTAGTGAAGCTCGATGAGGTGCCGGCGCTCCGCCTCCTCCCAGCCGGCAAGCGCCTCCGCAAGCTCCTCGCGCGCCAGCTCGGCGCGGCGCGCCCGCGGCGTCTCGGAGAAGCCGCCGGTGAGCTGCAGCTCGGTCTCGAAATAGAGCGTGCGCAGGAGCTGGCCTTTCCAGCCGTTCCAGACGCCCGGCCCGACGCCCCTGATGTCGCAGACGGTAAGCACGAGAAGCAGCTTCAGCCGCTCCACCGACTGCACGACGTCGGCGAAGTCCTGGATCGTCTTGCGGTCGTTGAGGTCGCGCGTCTGCGCCGTCATCGACATCAGCAGATGGTGCTCGACCAGCCAGGCGATGGTCGCCGTATCGGCCTGGTTGAAGCCCATATGCGGGCAGAGCCGCCGTGCCACCCGCGCACCGGCGATCGAATGGTCCTCCGGCCGTCCCTTGGCGATGTCATGGAGCAGGATCGCGACATAGATGAGCTCGCGATAGGGGCGCAGCCCCGGCATCAGCGTGTGGGTCAGCGGATGCAGCGCCTCGGCTTCGCCGCGCTCTATCTCGGAGAAGACGCCGACGCAGCGGATCAGATGCTCGTCCACCGTATAGTGGTGGTACATATTGAACTGCATCATCGCCACGATCCGGTTGAAGTCGGGGATGAGCTTGCCGAGCAGCCCGGCCTCGTTCATGCGGCGCAGATTGAGCTCGGGATTGCGGTCGGAGGTCAGCAGCTCCATGAACAGCCGGTTGGCTTGGCCGTCGCGTCGCAACTCGGGGTCGACCAGCTTGAGCGAGCGCGTCAGCAGCTTGAGCGCGTCGGGGTGGAACTCCAGACCGTGCTTGTCGGCGAGCCTGAACAGGCGCAGCAGATTGACCGGATCGCGCTCGAACGCCTTGTCGTCGGCGACATTGATGCGGTGATTGTCGATGATGAAATCCGGGCTTCCCGCGATCTTGCGCCGGCGGCGCGAGAAGGTGCGGAAGATGCGGTTGAAGCCGGGCACGTGCTTTGCCTGCTCCTCCTCCAGCGCGGCGCAGAAGATGCGGGTGAGGTCGCCCACCGTCTTGGCGGTGAGGAAATAGTGCTTCATGAAGCGCTCGACCGCCGACAGGCCGGGATGCGTCG
>CAYYZC010000326.1:0-3685 GCA_964475605.1 uncultured Chelativorans sp. | reverse complement strand
GGGAGGAGGTCGCGGCGCGCAAGTTCGACGGGTTCATCGTCACCGGCGCGCCCATCGAATTGCTGCCTTTCGAGGAGGTGACGTATTGGGAGGAGTTGAAGAGCATTCTCGACTGGACCGCGACCAACGTCCATTCCTCCTTCTTCATCTGCTGGGGCGCGATGGCAGCGGCCTGGCATTTCCACGGCATCCCGAAATACACGCTCGACAGGAAGGCCTTCGGCGTCTTCCGCCACCGCAACCACGCGCCGGCATCGCCCTATCTCACCGGTTTCTCCGACGATTTCGCCATCCCCGTCTCGCGCTGGACGGAAGTCCGCTCGGCCGACATTCCGGCCGGCGCCGGGCTGGAGCTGCTGATGGAATCGGATGCGACGGGCCCGTGCATGCTGGCCGAAAGGATGGGCAACCGGCTCTATATGTTCAACCACATCGAGTATGATTCCACCTCGCTCAAGGAGGAGTACGACCGTGACGTCGCCGCCGGCACGGCGATCGAGGTGCCGCATGAATACTACCCGGACGACGACCCGCGCCGTCCGCCGTTGAACCGATGGCGCTCCCATGCCCATCTGCTGTTCGGCAACTGGATCAACCAGGTCTACCAGACCACGAGCTACGATCCGGCCGACATCGGCATCTCCGCCACGCCGGTTCCGGCCTGAGCCGTCGATCCGGGCGGTATTTCCGTCACGCCGGCGGGCGGGCTTCCTGCCTCGCCGATAGTTCATTGGTACGATTGTCTTTTCCGCATTCCGGCTGCATGGATTCAATGGGCTTGGGGTACGGAGATGGACATCGTCGAGGTCGTGTTCCGCGCGGTCGGCATTTTCTATGCCATCGGCGCATTGGCCGTGATCCGCAGCCTGACCTTCTCGGAGCTGATCGACCGGGCGATCGACATGATCGCCCTGAAGAAGGAGGAGCCGAAGCGCATTGTGCGCCGCTGGCTGCTCGGCACCGGCGGCGCGCTGACGGGGGCGGGCGGCGTCGCCCTTGCCGTGATGAGCGCCTGGGCGGTGCCGATCTTCATCCTCAACCTCGCCGTGCAGGCCGGCTGGCTGTTCTGGGCAGCTTCCGCCTTCCCGGCGGAAGACGAGGAGGACGTGGCCGCGCGCCGCAAGACGCTCAACGCCGCGCTCGGCTGCGCATTGATGGCGGTCGGCGTGGTCTGGCTGTTCCGAAGCGGCAGGCTCTCCGACTATGGCGAGCCGATTTCGGCCGGCCTGACGGCGCTTGCCGCCGTCTTCTACCTGGCCCTGCTGATCCACCAGCTCAGCTTCAGGTCGCGGGGCAATCTCGACGGCGACCGGGAGCGCCCCCGCCGGGTCGTGCTTTCGCTCGACGACGGCGATGTTCTGCTGCGCGACGCCGATACGGGGGTTTCCGTGCATCTCCATGCGGTCCTGCCCTTCGATCTCGCCGAGTGGATCTCCGCATGGCATGACCAATGGTGCGAGACGATGGCGGAACATGACGGAGGGTTCGCCTCGAGCGAGGCGGAAGCCTCGCATCGCGCGGAAGCGGCCGAGATCATGCGCGAGCTCGAAGCGGTCTTCGGCCAGGGCAATGTCGAGGGTCCCGAAGGCTATCCGGGGGAGTGCTGATCTTCACGCCGGGCGTTTCTCAACACTCCCGGGCGCGGTCCTTGAGACAGCGCGCCGCGCCCTGCGGCGTCAGCACCGGCACGAAGACGCGGCGCGAGGCGCGCGAGGCGACCGGGACGCCCTGGTAGAGGCGCTTCTGCGCCTCGACGATGATGACGCCGGCGAAGAGCGGCCAGAAGCGGCGTCCGCTGCGCTCCAGCAGCGCGTGGAAGCGCAGCAGCCAGCGCGCATGCGAGGGCGGGAAGAGCAGCGCATCGCCCCAGGGGCCGGGCGTGAAGTTGGTGTCGCGCAGCAGCGCCGTCAACTGGCCGCGCGAGAACGGCCGGCCACTGCCGAAGGGCGTATGCTCGAACCGCGCCCAGACGCCGCGGCGGTTGGGCACGACGATCACCACGCGCCCGCCCGGCGCCAGGACGCGCCAGATCTCCATCAGCGTCTCGCGCGGATTCTCCGCATGTTCCAGCGCATGGACGAGCAGGACCCGGTCGACGGAGGAATCGTAGAGCGGCAGTTCCTCGTCGAAGACGAGCGCGGTGGCGCAGGGGCCGTTGGCAGGCCAGCGCATCGCGCCCTGTCCGGCCGGCATGAAGGCGAAGGCGCGCTCCGCATCGCTGCCGAAGCGGTCGAGCCAGGGCATGGCGTAGCCGAGACCGACGAGGCGTTCATTGGGCAGCTTGGTCCAGATGCCGCTCAGCGCCATGGCGATCGAACGCTCCGCCAGCCGCCCGAGGGTGGAGGCATAGAAGCTGCGGAGTTCGACGATGTCGGAGAGCATGATGCGGAGCCTATCGGCGCCGGCCGCCGACATCAAGAAACGGTGCACGTTGACGTCCTTGCGATTCCGGCATCTGCCCGGGATCGAGTGAGGCACAATGTCCGAATCGGGTTGCCAGCCGATGACAAGCCTGCACTTGCGCCCTATCGTTCCCGCGAAGCGAATATGGAGATCGAGGATGGCTTTTCAGGTCGAGCAGTTCATGTGCCGGAGCGACAATTTTGGCGTGCTCATCCATGACCGGCAGAGCGGCGAGACCGCGCTGATCGACGCGCCGGAGGAGCGGCCGATCCTGGAGGCGATCGAGCGCACCGGCTGGACGCCGAGCCTGCTGCTCGTCACCCATCACCATCAGGACCATGTCGAGGCCAATCTGGCGCTGAAGGAGCGCTTCGGGCTGACCATCGTCGGCCCGCGGGCGGAGGCGTCGAAGATCCCCGGCATCGACCGCCAAGTCGCCGAGGGCGACAGGGTCGGCTTCGGCGGCGGGGAGGCCGAGGTGATCGAGACGCCGGGGCACACGGCCGGGCACATCACCTACTATTTCCCGAAGAGCGGCATCGCGTTTGCCGCCGATACGCTGTTTGCGCTCGGCTGCGGACGGTTGCTCGAAGGCAGCGCGGCGCAGATGCTCGCCTCGCTGCGCAAGCTGGCCGCGCTGCCGCCGGCGACGGTCGTCTATTGCGGCCATGAATATACGCAATCCAACGCCCGCTTCGCGCTCAGCGTCGATCCGGGCAATTCGGCCCTCAAGGAGCGGGCGGAGAAGATCGAGGCGCTGCGCGCCGAAGGCCGCCCGACGCTGCCGACCACGATCGGCGAGGAACTGGCGACCAACCCGTTCCTGCGCTGGGACGACGAGGCGATCCGCCGCAATCTCGGCATGGAGAATGCCTCCGACGAGGAGGTGTTCGCCGAAATCCGCAAGCGCAAGGATAACTTCTAAGCCGCGCGCCGCCGGGATGACGATGAGAACAGCATGTCCTTGGCGGCGAGCGCTGCGCCGCAGGTGATCAGCAGGCAGGCGGCGAGCACGATCGGGGTCGCCTCGGCGCGGCCCGCGAGGATGAGCACGACGGTGGACAATAGCGGCGCGGCATAGCTCGCCGCGCCCAGCACCTGGATGTTGCCGTGCTTGACGCCGTGATCCCAGGCGTAGAAGGCCGCGCCCACCGGCATCAGGCCGAGGCCCGCCACGGCCAGCCACTGGACGGCGCCTTGCGGCCAGACCGTTTCCTCCAGCAGCAGGTGGCAGAGCAGCGACAGCACCGCCGTCGCCGCGCAATACCAGGTGACGACGCTG
>CAYYZC010000325.1:0-3721 GCA_964475605.1 uncultured Chelativorans sp. | reverse complement strand
CTTCCCCGATCCGGACCGGCGGGTGATCATCAACGAACTGGTCTGCGAAGGCTGCGGCGATTGCGGCGTCAAGTCGAACTGCGTGTCGGTCCAGCCGCTGGAGACGGAGTTCGGGCGCAAGCGCCGCATCGACCAGTCGAGCTGCAACAAGGATTTCTCCTGCGTCAACGGCTTCTGCCCCTCCTTCGTCACCGTCCATGGCGCGAAGCTCCGCAAGGCGAAGGGCGTGGCGGGCGACGGCGAGGCGCTCGCAGGGGTTCCCGATCCCCGGCCCTTCGAGCTCGGCCGCAACGGCTGGGCATCCGTGGTCGACGGCATCGGCGGTACCGGCGTGGTGACGATCGGCGCCATCATCGGCATGGCCGCGCATCTGGAAGGCAAGGGCTGCGGGATCATCGACATGGCGGGGCTGGCGCAGAAGGGCGGCGCCGTCTTCACCCATGTGCGCGTCGCGCGCACTCCCGAGGAAATCAGCGCCATCCGCGTCTCCGCCGGCAAGGCGGACCTGATCCTGGGTTGCGACCTCGTCGTCTCGGGCGGCAAGAAGGTGCTCGCCGCCGCGCGCGAGGGCGAGACCATCTTCGTCGCCAACACGGCCGAGGTGATGCCCGGCGACTTCACCCGCTCTGCCGATTTCTCGCTGCCGACGGAGCGCTTGAAGCGCGCCATCCGCAAGACGGTAGGCGAGGAGAGGGCGCATTTCTTCGACGCCACGCGCGCTGCGGCCGTGCTGTTCGGAAACTCCGTCGGCGCCAACATGTTCATGCTCGGGCTCGCCTACCAGAATGGCGGCCTGCCGCTGTCGGCCGGGGCGATCGAGAAGGCGATCGAGCTCAACGGCCAGGCGGTGAAGATGAATGTCGACGCGTTCCGCTGGGGACGCCGCGCCGCGCACGAGCCGGAATTCGTGCAGGGGCTGATCGATGCCGCCGGTGCCGGCGCGCGCGGCCGGCGGCTGTCGGAGACGCTCGACGAGGTGATCGAGCGGCGTGCCGAATTCCTCGCCGCCTATCAGAACCGGGCCTATGCGCAGCGCTACCGCGAGCGGATCGCGGCGGTGCGGGCTGCCGAGCAGGCGGCGCTGCCGGGCTCCGCCGCGGTCACCGAGGCGGCGGCGCGCAACCTCTTCAAGCTGATGGCGATCAAGGACGAATACGAGGTCGCGCGGCTCTATGCCGACGGCAGCTTCATGCGCCAGCTCCAGGCCGAGTTCGAAAGCCATGACCGGCTCGAATTCCATCTCGCGCCGCCGATCCTCGGCCGCCGCGGCGCCGACGGCACGCCGCGCAAATCCTCCTTCGGACCCTGGATGATGTCGGGCTTCCGGCTGCTGGCGAAGCTCAAGGGTCTGCGCGGCACGCCGCTCGACCTGTTCGGCCGCACCGAGGAGCGGCGCATGGAGCGGCGCCTCCTCGCCGACTATGAGAGCGACCTCGACCTCATCGTCTTGATGCTTGCGCCCGGCCGCATCGAGGCTGCCGCCGCGCTTGCCTCGGTGCCGGCGCTCATCCGCGGCTTCGGCCATGTCAAGGCGGCCAATGCCAAGCGGGCGGGGGAGGAGCGCGGGCGGCTGATCGCGCGGCTGCGCGAGGCGCCGCAGGACGCGTTGCAGGCGGCGGAATAGACTGTCCCGCACCGGGACAGTCCATAAGCCTTTCTTAATGCAGGAATGGCATGGTGTCCGGACCCGGTGCGGGAATCCGAATGCCGAACAGAACAAAAGACAAGATTCCGGTCGACATCTATGTCCCGTTCGTGGAGACGTTGTTCCGGGACGGGGTGACGCTTGCGGTCGGCATCGCCGCGCAAACGCTCCTGGCCCTGCTCGTCTTCTGGAAGACCGGCCATCCGGTCTATCTTCTCGTCGCGTTCGCCATCGCGGCGGCCGGGGTGTGGCGGCTCGTCGCCATCCGCAACTTCAAGCGCGCCCCTCCGCCCAGGACCCGCGAGGAGGCGGAGAGCCTGGAGCGGCAATATATCCTCATGGGGTCCATCCAGGCGGCGGCGCTGGGCTCCTTCTGCTTTTCGGGCATCTATTACGCCCATGACAATTTCGCCGAGATCGCCTCGGTCTGCGTGACGCTGGCAACCGCGACCTCGATCGCGGGGCGCAATTACGGCTCGCCGCGCATGGTCATGATCCTGATCATCGGGCTGACCTGGCCGATCTCGCTCGGCTTCCTGCTGCGCGGCGACATCTACCATATGGTCCTCGGCCTCCTGTCGGCGCCGTTCTTCTTCGCTATCCGCAGGTTCGCCGACAATGTGCGCGAGGTGCTGTTCGCCGCGCTTTCGGAGCAGAAGAAGGCGAACAGGCTGGCGCAGCGCTTCGACCGCGCGCTCAATACCATGTCGTCCGGCCTCATCATGCTGAGCCCGGCCGGCCGCGTCGTCGTCGCCAATGCGGAGGCGGCGAGCCTGATGAAGGTCCCGAGCCCGGACTGCCTGCTCGGCCGCTCGCTGCGCGCGCTGCTGCTGCGCGGCGTCGCCGGCGGATTGCTCAGCATGGCCAATTCCCGCTACGCGGAGGCGCAGCTTACCCGTGCTCTGCGCGAGGGCAGGAACCGCAAGGTGGTGGTCAAGCTCAGCGACGGACGCCACTACGAATTCTCCGCGCGCGAGGGCCATGACGAGCTTGGCGTCATCACCTTCGACGACGTCACGGCGCGCGCCGAGCAGGAAGAGCGCATCCGCACCATGGCGCGCTTCGACAGCCTCACCGGCCTGCCCAACCGCGCCTATTTCCACGAGCTGATCTCCGAGATGATCGCGCTCGGCGACCCGCAGCGGCTCTGCGGCCTGGCCGTCTTCGACCTCGACGACTTCAAGAGCGTCAACGACACGCTCGGCCATCCGATCGGCGACGGGCTGATCTATGCGGTGGCGGAGCGGCTGGCGCGCAACGGCGACCAGCGCGTCAAGGTGAGCCGCTTCGGCGGCGACGAGTTCATGGTCTTCGTCGACGACGTCGAGAACGAGACCGCCTTCGAGGAGATGCTGCACCGCATCTTCGGGAGCCTGCAGGGCGAGGTCGACGTCGCCGGCCACTCGCTGCGCATCCAGTTGAGCGCCGGCGGCGTGCTGTCGCCGGCCGGCAGCGCCGATGTCGACAACATGATCGTCAAGGCCGACCTCGCGCTCTACAAGGCGAAGGAGAACGGCAAGAACGGCTGGCGCGTCTTCGAGGCGGCGATGGACCTCGAATTCCGCAACAAGCAGGCGCTCAAGGCCGATCTCAGGCAGGCGGTGGAATCGCGCTCGCTGCGCGTCGTCTATCAGCCGATCGTCGCCATGGACACGATGCGCATCGCGAGCTGCGAGGCGCTGTGCCGCTGGGACCATCCCGATACCGGCCCGGTCTCGCCGGCCGTCTTCATCCCGCTCGCCGAGGAGATGGGCATCATCTCCGAGATCTCCTCCTTCATGCTGAGGGCGACCACGCTCGAATGCGCCAAATGGCCGGAGGAGGTGTCCGTCTCCGTCAATCTGTCGGCCAAGGATTTCCGCAGCCGCGAGATCGTCGACAAGGTCCGCGATGCGCTGGCCGAGGCGGGCCTGGCGCCCGAGCGGCTCGAGATCGAGGTCACCGAGACGGCGCTGCTCGACGACCATTCCTCGGTGCGCGCCTATATCGAGGAGATCAAGGAGCTCGGCGTGCGCATCGCGCTCGACGATTTCGGCACCGGCTATTCGAGCCTCAGCTACCTGCACAAGCTGCCGC
>CAYYZC010000324.1:0-3725 GCA_964475605.1 uncultured Chelativorans sp. | reverse complement strand
CGAGCGGCACTGGCGGCGGAACCGGCCCTTCCCGCTGGGCGGGCCTGCTGCGCATGCGGCTCTTCCATGCGCGCTGGCTGCTCGTCGTCGCCATCCTCTCCATTCTGGCCGTGGCGCTGGCCGGCGACGCGCCGGCCTGGGTGGCGCTGCTTGCAGCCCTTGCCGTCCTGGCGGTCGTGGCCTTGCAATCCGTGCGCCGTGTGCCGGCGTTGCAGGCGGCCGCCGCAGCCGCCCCGACCGCCGTCGCCCGCATCTCCGCACTGGCGCTCGCCGATGCGGTGCCCGAACCGCTGATCGTGTTCGATGCCAATGGGCTGACGGTCCATGCCAACCGGGCCGCGACGGAAACATTCGGGCCGCTGCCTGCCGGCGCGTCGCTGCGGCTGAAATTCCGCAGCCCGGAGATGCAGGGCCTGCTCGGCGATGCGCTCGAAGGCAAGGTCAAGCGGGCCAGCGTCGACTATCTGGAGCGCGTCCCGCTCGAGCGCGCCTTCCGCGTTTTCGCCATGCCGGTCGGAGATGTCGACGGCCTTCATGTGCTTTGCTTCGAGGACCAGAGCGAGGCGCGCCGCATCGACCGCATGCGCGCCGACTTCATCGCCAATGCAAGCCACGAGCTGCGCACGCCGCTCGCCTCGGTCGCCGGTTTCATCGACACCTTGCGCGGGCCCGCCCGCGACGACCTGAAGGCGCGCGACGACTTCCTCCAGATCATGCAGACGCAGACGGCGCGCATGGCGCGCCTGATCGACGACCTGCTGTCCCTGTCGCGGCTGGAGATGAAGCCGCTCAACCGGTCGGGCGAGCGCATCGACCTGGTCGAGCTGGCGGGAAGCGTAGCAGATGCGCTCGGCCATCTCGCCGCCGAGCACGGGGTGCGGATCGAACGGCATTTCCCCGACCACCCGGTGGAGGTGCCCGGCGGTCGCGACGAGCTCATCCAGGTCTTCGAGAACCTGCTGGAGAACGCCTGCAAATATGGCGGCTCCGGCGGCAGGGTGGAGCTGATCGTGGAGGAGGGGACGCATGGCGCCGGGCCCGAGGCCGTCGTCACTGTGCGGGACTACGGGCCGGGCATTCCCGAAGAGCACATCCCGCGCGTAACCGAGCGCTTCTACCGGGTCGATATCGAGACCAGCCGGACGCAGAAGGGGACCGGCCTCGGGCTTGCCATCGTCAAGCACATACTGGCCCGCCATGGCGGCCGCCTCGTCATCCGCTCGGCGTTGGGCGAGGGCTCGTCCTTCAGCGCCCATCTGCCCCGCGAGTGGCCCCGTGAATGAAGGCCATGACGTTCTTCCTCCCGTCACCCGGCCGGCCTATCTTGAAGACAGCCAGGTCCCCGACGATCTCCGGGCCCGCCACAGGATCGAGACATGAACACGCAGCACATCGTCCGCGCCTATGACGAGGATCTCGCCACGCTCGGCAACCGCATCGCCTCGATGGGCGGGCAGGCCGAGCGCATGGTCGAGCAGTCGGTCGCTGCGCTGATCAATTCGGATATCCCCCTGGCGCGCAAGGTGATCGCCGACGACCGGGTGCTCGACGAGAGCCAGCGCTGGATCGACGAGCGCGCCGTGGTGCTGATCGCCAAGCGTCAGCCATTGGCGGTCGACCTGCGCGAGATCATCGGGGCGATCCGGATCGCATCCGATCTGGAGCGCGTCGGCGACCTCGGCAAAAACATCGCCAAGCGCGTCATCGCCGTTTCGGAGGCGCCGCAGCCGGTCCGGCTCTATCGCGGCCTCGACGCGCTTTCCACCTTGGCGCTGATCCAGCTCAAGCAGGTGCTCGACGTCTATGCCTCGCGCTCGGTCGAGACGATCGGCTTCGTGCGCGACCGCGACGAGGAGATCGACGCCATGTACACCTCGCTGTTCCGGGAGCTGCTGACCTATATGATGGAGGATCCGCGCAACATCTCCTCCTGCACCCATCTGCTGTTCTGCGCCAAGAACATCGAGCGCATCGGCGACCATGCCACCAACATCGCCGAGACCGTTTTCTACGTCGTCACCGGCGAGCAGATGCCGCCCGAACGGCCGAAGGTCGACCGGAGCCACGAAATGGTCCTGCCCAAAACCTGATCGGATGCGGGGCCGTTCCTGCCTCGCGCGGCCCTACCTCGCGCGGCGGCGCTCCGAAGCCGGCTGGAACGCCACCCGCGCATGGTACTTGCAATAGGGCGAGCTTTCGCCGGCATCGTTGCCGCAGAAGCTGAACGTCTCCGACAGCGGGTCGCCGTTTGGCCATTTGCAGGTCTTCTCGGTGAGATCGAGCAGGCCGAGCTTGCGCGAGATCGGCACCACCACGTCCTCGGCCGCCCGGCGCATCGCCACCGGCTCCGCGTCGAACATGACCTGCAGCGCATTGGCGCCGACCGTCGTCGTCATCGGCCGCGGCGGACGCGGCGGCGCCTTGCTGACGCCGGACTGCATCACCTTCTTCTGCCGCGGCTGCGAGGCGGAGGCGCGCCCGCGCCCCGCTAGCTTGAGACGGTGGACCTTGCCGATCACCGCATTGCGGCTGACGCCGCCCATCTGCCCGGCGATCTGGCTGGCGCTGAGCCCTTCGGCCCACAGCCGTTTCAAGAGTTCGACCCGTTCGTCCGTCCAGTTCATGAACGCTGCTCCTCGCTGCCGCTGTGGGTGAATCCGAATCCCTGCTCGCCCGGTCACGACCGGCAAGACGCCACATCTGCTGGGTGATTAGATCCGCCGCACGAAATCTAGCTATCTGCGGGCTGAAACCTACAATATGCCCTGACTCGGTGACAAGAGTCCGGCGCGCAACACGAATCTGTTTTTTTCGTTTTCCCCAGTTTGCGGCCCTGCCGTCCACCGCCTGCTGGCCCATCGCGCAGCGTCTGCCTGGCGTTGACTCGACCGGCGAAAGCGTCGATAAGAGCGACGTTTCGCCGCCCTTCGGGCGGCTTTTTGATTTAATCCCGCGTGCCGGTGGATCGGGTTCCGCAACGTCGTCGGCTGCGCGAGGCGACGGCGGAGACCGGCAGGATGAGCAGTTCGGCGCTATTCGACACCTATGCCCGGGCGCCGCTGGCCTTCGAGCGCGGAGAGGGCAGCTTCCTCGTCACCGAGGATGGCGAGCGCTATCTGGATTTCGCCGGCGGCATTGCCGTCAACTCGCTCGGCCACGCCCATCCGCATCTGGTCGCGGCGCTGACCGAGCAGGCGGCCAAGCTCTGGCACGTCTCCAACCTCTACGAGATACCCGGCCAGCGCCGCCTGGCAGAGCGCCTTGTCGAGCACACCTTCGCCGACAAGGTGTTCTTCACCAATTCCGGCGCCGAGGCGCTTGAAGCCTCGATCAAGGCGGCGCGGCGCTATCACTACGCCGCCGGCAATGCCGGCCGCTACCGGATCATCAGCTTCGAGGGCGCGTTCCACGGCCGGACCCTGGCGACGATCGCCGCCGGCGGCCAGGCCAAGTATCTGGAGGGTTTCGGCCCCAAGGTGGAGGGCTTCGACCAGGTTCCGTTCGGCGACGTGCCGGCCCTCGAAAAGGCGATCACCGCCGAGACCGCGGCGCTGCTGATCGAGCCGATCCAGGGCGAGGGCGGCATCCGCGCCGTGCCGACGGAGTTCCTCAGGAAGCTGCGCGCGCTCTGCGACGAGCACGACCTGCTGCTCATCTTCGACGAGGTCCAGTGCGGCGTCGGGCGCACCGGCAAGCTCTTCGCGCATGAATGGTCGGGCGTGACG
>CAYYZC010000323.1:0-3731 GCA_964475605.1 uncultured Chelativorans sp. | reverse complement strand
GTCGCGATTGGCGACATTGTCGAACTGGTTGGCCCAGATGGCGCCGTTCGTCTCGCTGCGGGCGAGCTGCTCGGCGAGCCGCCCGGACACCTTCACATAGTTGTTCGGGTTCCTGTAGGGCACCGCCGGCACTTCGAGCAGCTCCGCGCCGCCCAGGCGCAGCGTATCCTTCTTCTCCTGGCTCTGCGTCTCGGGGATGACGATCACGGTGCGGTAGCCGAGCGCCTTGGCGACGACGGTGAGGCCGATGCCGGTATTGCCCGCCGTGCCCTCGACGATCACGCCGCCCGGTCTGAGCAGGCCCTTGCGCTCGGCATCGCGGATGATGAAGAGCCCGGCGCGGTCCTTCACCGACTGGCCGGGATTCATGAACTCCGCCTTGCCGAGGATCTCGCATCCGGTCTCTTCGGAGGCGCGCTTCAGCCGGATCAAGGGCGTATTGCCGATGGCGCCGATCACCGATTCGTGCATGCTGCATTCCTTCTCGCAAGCCAGGGTCCGTCGGAGCTCGACAGGCCCTGAGCGACCGTAGAAACGCCGCCTCCACGTTTCAAGGTCGGATTTGGCTTCGCGGGGTCGAAATTGCAAAAGCGGTTCTTCTCGACCCTGCCCCGAAGCGGTCGCGTCTTCCGTCAACCCCGAAGGCTTTCCGACCGTGTCGGAATGTAGTTCATTTGCCCGCAATGATTCGACCGGCCGTCCCGGCCACCCTACCCGTTGGGACCGATATATGTCTCTCTACAGAGCCGACCCGCAGGATGGCGTCGCCTGGATCACCGGTGCCAGCTCCGGCATCGGCCGCCGCGTCGCGCTCGACCTCGCCGGCCTCGGCTATACAGTGGCGGCGACGGCCCGCGGCGAAGCGAAGCTGGAGGAGCTCGTCCGCGAGGCGCGCGGCCTGAGAGGCCGCATCATGGTCTTCCCCTGCGATGTCACCGACGAGGCGGGGATGGCCAGGACCATCGGCCGGATCGAGGCCGAAGCGGGCAAGATCGTGCTCGCCATCTTCAATGCCGGCACCTTCAACGCGACCCAGGGCGAACGCCTGGAAACCGAAGGCTTCGTCAGGCTCTTCACCACCAACGTCTTCGGCACCATCTTCGGGCTCGTGCCCGTCGCCAACCTGATGCGCGACCGCGGCTTCGGCCATATCGCCGTCGTCGGCTCGGTGACGGCCTATTTCGGCCTGCCCGCCGCCGCCGCCTACGGCAGCACCAAGGCCGCGCTCAACAGCATCGCGACATCGCTGCGCTACGATTTCGAGCGGCTCAACATCCGCATCCAGATCATCAATCCGGGCTGGGTCGAGACGCCGCTGACGGCGAGGAACAAATTCCCGATGCCGACGATCATCAAGGTCGAGGAGGCCTCGCGACGGATCGTCGAGGGCCTGCGCGAGGGCGGCTTCGAGATCACCTTCCCGCGGCGGCTGAGCTGGACGCTGAAGGCCGGCCTCTATCTGCCGGCGGCGCTGTGGTACAGGATCGTGCGCAAGGCGACGGGCTGGGACAGGCGCGTCAACACGAGACAATCCTCCAAGTGAGGCCGAGCGGTCGAAACCGCTACGGGTTCGACGAGGACCTGTCGAGCGCAATCGCACGACCCTTGAGCCCCCGCTCCGGCTTGGCGTCGTGCGCGAAGAGGTAAAGGCCCAAGGCGACGAGGGCGGCGACCGCATAGAAGCCGAAGACCGCGGAATAGGCATGTGACGGATCGCTCTCGACCGCCGTCGCCGTGAACACCGCTCCGGTCGCGAACTGCATCAGCCCGACCCCGCCGATGGCGAAGAAGTTGAGCATGGTCATGCCGCGTCCGACCAGATGCGGCGGCAGATAGGCGCGGCCATGGGCCATCAGCAGGCCGTAGGAGCCGCCGGCGACGCCGATCACCACCAGCACGATCGTCGCCTCGACGACCCCCTGCCCGGGGTTGAGGGCGAGATAGGCGAGTGCCGCCGTGCCGATCGCATTGCCGACCACGGCCACCCATTTGCGGGTTCCGAAGATCGTGTCGAGCGGACCGTAGAGGAAGCTGCCGACCACCATCGCCAGCGCCATGAACAGCGTCACCTGGCCGATCAGCAGCACGTCGGCGCCATGGACGTCGGCCATGTAGGGGCCGGCCCAGAGGCCGCGGATGCCTGCCGCGCCAGCATAGTTGACGGCGACCAGCGGCAGCAGCAGCCACAGGGCGCGCAGGCGGAACAGTCCGAGATAGCCGCTGAACCCAGTCTCGTCGCGGACCATGCCTTCGGGCGCCTCGGGGTCGCGCATCAGCAGGAACAGCGCGGCCGCGGTCAGCAGCGTGAATGCGGCAAGTACCAGCAGCGTCTGGCGCCAGCCGAACGCCTCGGCAGCCGCTGCCAGCGGCGATGCGCCGATGACGTTGCCCGCCGTTCCGAAGCCGACCAGCCATGAGGTGAGGACCGCCAGCCGCGCCGGCTCGAACTGACGCGCGAAGATGAACACGCCCGCCATCAGCACCGGCGCGCAGCCGATGCCGATCAGCGTCATCGCGGCGATCACCATCCAGGGCTCGCTCGCCGCGGCGAAGAGCAGCGCCCCGCCTCCGCCGCCGAGCCCCAGGATGATGCTGGAGGTGCGCCGCGGCCCGTATCTGTCGAGTGAGACGCCGACCACGAACTGCATCAGCGCGAAGGCGATGAACCAGGCACCGGATGCCGCGGAGAGCTCGGCATTGGTGGCGCCGAGCTCCGTGCTCAGCGCCGGCGTCAGAACCGCCAGGAACGAACGATAGAACTGCGACAGCACATAGGCGATCGCAAGCCATGCCAAGCCGGCCATTCGCGCTTTCCTGCTTTTTGGTCTTGGAGCCCGTAGGCCGCAGTTCCGATTAAAGCATCAGCCACGCGGAGGCAATCTGGACCCTTGGGTCCAGAGAGCGTCCAGGTTCGGGCCAGAAGGCGTTCAGGCGGCGCGCTGTGCCGGCCGCCCGTTCCTCGCTCCGCGCCGGCGCTTGCGCCCGCCCGGCTTGCGCTGCGCCGTCTTTGCGGCGCCGTCTCCATGGCGCATGCGCGGCTGTGCTGGGCGCTCGTCCCGCGGCGCCTTGGCTTCCGCCTGCCCCGGCCGCCTCTTCTCCGGCGCCGGATCGGGCTCGGCGAGGAAGGATGCCTGGACCGCGATCTTGCCGCGGATCACCCGCTCGACATCGCGCAGCTTGCCCGTCTCGGACGGATCGCAAAGCGTGACCGCATCGCCGTCGGCGCCGTTGCGCCCGGTCCGGCCGATCCGGTGGACGTAGCTTTCCGCCTCGTCGGGCAGGTCGAAATTGACGACATGGCTGATGCCGGGGACGTCGATCCCGCGCGCGGCGAGATCGGTGGCGACGAGGATGCGCACCGAGCCGTCGCGGAAGGCCCCCAGCGCGCGCTGGCGGGCGTTCTGCGACTTGTTGCCGTGGATCACGGCGGCCTCGAAGCCGTCGCGGTCGAGATCGCGGGCGACGCGGTCGGCACCGTGCTTGGTGCGCGAGAAGACGAGCACGCGCCGCATCTGCGTGTCGGCGAGCATGTCGGAGAGAACTTTCCGCTTCTGCTTGGTGCGCGCCATGATCAGGCTCTGCCTGATCTCGCCGGCGGTGGTGCCCTGCGGCGCCACCTCGACATGGACGGGGTCCTTGAGGATGCCGCGCGCCAGCGCCTCGATCTCCTTCGGCATGGTAGCCGAAAACAGCGCCGTCTGGCGCTCCGCATGGGTCGCGCGGGCGATTCT
>CAYYZC010000322.1:0-3758 GCA_964475605.1 uncultured Chelativorans sp. | reverse complement strand
CGGGATCAAGAAGGATGTGCATCTCGCCTCGATCTCCGGCGGCACCGACATCGTCGCCTGCTTCGTGCTCGGCGTGCCGACCAAGCCCGTCTGGGAGGGCGAGATCCAGGGCCCGGCGCTGGGTCTGGCCGTCGATGTCTGGAACGAGGACGGGGCGCCCTTGAAATCCGGCAAGGGCGAGCTCGTCTGCACCAGGGCGTTTCCGTCCATGCCGGTCAAGTTCTGGAACGATCCGGGCGGGGCGAAATACCGCGCCGCCTATTTCGACCGCTTCGACGGGGTGTGGTGCCATGGCGACTTCGCCGAATGGACCGGGCATGGCGGCATGATCATCCACGGCCGTTCCGACGCCACCCTCAACCCCGGCGGCGTCCGCATCGGCACGGCGGAGATCTACAACCAGGTCGAGAAGATGGAGGAGGTGGTCGAGGCGATCTGCATCGGCCAGGACTGGGACGGCGATGTCCGCGTCGTGCTGTTCGTCCGGCTCGCCGAGGGCGTCGTGCTGGACGAGGATCTGGAGAAGCGGATCAGGGCGCGCATCCGGGAAGGCGCGAGCCCGCGCCACGTGCCGGCCCGCATCGTCGCCGTCGCCGACATCCCGCGCACCAAGTCCGGCAAGATCACCGAGCTTGCCGTGCGCGACGTCGTCCATGGCCGGGTGGTGAAGAACAAGGAGGCGCTCGCCAATCCCGAAGCGCTGGAGCATTTCCGCGACCTCGAGGCGCTGCGGACCTGAAGGCAGGGCGTGTGCGTGTGGAGCCAATCCAGCTCCCAACGCCGACCTCGCGAGGTCATATGCGATTGCCTCGGGTCCCTGAAGGCAGTCCGCAGGGTTAACGAACCCTTCCCGGGGCATTTACCTCGATTTCAGGGACGATACGCAAACGTAAACCTGTTCGCATTCCGGTAAGGTATTGTTAAGTTTCAGCCCCGATATTCGTGGGTAACTTGTAGCGGTCGTTTGATCGCGATCGATTGATCTGCTCAAGCCACGTCACAGCCAATCACACATCTGGCGCCCCCTTGTCGGGGCGCTTCTTTTTTGCGCTCCGTCAAAGCACGACATCCTCGTCGCGGGTCAGTTCCCTCGACAGGATGACCACCGGCAGCAGCGCGGCCGCGATGATCAGCAGCGAGGCGAGCGCCCCGTCCTGCACGACGCCGCGAGAGGCGTGCTCGTAGACGAAGGTGGCGAGCGTGTTGAAGCCGAAGGGGCGCAGCAGGATCGTCGCGGAGAGCTCCTTCACCGTATCCACGAAAACGAGCACGCCCGCCGTCATAATGGCCGGCCAGAGCAGCGGCAGGAGCACGCGCCGCGCGCTTCCGAACGGCGTCTGGCCGAGGCTGCGCGCCGCCTGGTCGAGACTGGGCGCCAGCTTGGTCAGGCCGGAGCGCACCGCGCTTTCGGCGAGCGCCAGGAAGCGGATCGAGCAGGCGAGCACCACGGCGAAGGCGGAGCCCGACAGCAGCAGCCCGGTCGAGAAGCCGAATTGCCCGCGCGCCAGGGCGTCGAGCGAATTGTCGATCCAGGCGAGCGGGAAGAGCAGGCCGAGCCCCAGGATCGTCCCCGGCAGCGCATAGCCGATCATCGCGAAGCGCGTCAGGCCGGCGACCGTGGTGGAGCGCGACAGGCGGCCCGCATTGATCAGGACCAGCGCCACGGCGATGGTCAGGACCGCGGTTATGGCAGCCGTCGAGATGCTGGTGAGCAGCGCCTTGCCCAGCGCCGGCTCGAGAAGCCGGTCGAGACGCCGCGAGGCGTAGTCGCCGAAGACGAAGAGCGGGATGCCGAAGCCGGCGGCGACCGGTGCGGCGACCGCGGCGGCGGTCGCATTGGCGCGCCAGCCCGACAGGCGCAGGCGCGGCGGCCGGGCCGCCATGCGCGCGGCGCGCCCGCCGTTGAAGCGCTGGCGGCGGCGGGCCCATTGCTCGGCCATCAGCAGGGAGAACACCAGGATCATCATCAGCATGGCGATCTGCGCCGCGCCTTCGAGACTGCCGCGGTTGAGCCAGGTGGTGAAGACGGAGATGGTGAGCGTCCTGACGCCGAGATATTCCGAGGCGCCGATGTCGTTGAGCGTCTCCATCAGCACCAGCGCCACGCCGGCGACGATGGCGGGCCGCGAGACCGGCAGCAGGATGCGCCAGAACACTTTCGAGGGGCGCGCGCCGAGCGTGCGGGCGACATCGGCGATGTCGCGGCCTTGCATGATGAAGACGACGCGCGAGGTGAGGTAGACGTAAGGATAGAGCACCAGCGCCATCACCAGCGCGGCGCCGCCGGTGGAGCGGATCTCCGGGAACCAGTAGTCGCGCGGCGTCGAAAAGCCGAACAGCCAGCGCACGCCTCCCTGGACAGGCCCGGTGAAGGTCAGGAACTCGGCGAAGGCATAGGCCGCGAGATAAGGCGGCACGGCGAGCGGCAGGACCAGCGCCCAGGAGAGGGTGCGGCGCAGCGGGAAGTCGTAGGCGACGACGCACCATGCGCTGGCGACGCCGATGACGGCGCTGATCACCGCGACCAGCGCCAGAAGGTGCAACGTCACCAGCGTGGAACGCGGCAGCACATGCTTGGCCAGATGCGGCCAGGTGACGCCGTCGCCTGAAAGGGCGAGCCCGCCCAGCGTCAGGATCGGCAGCAGAACGATGGCGCAGATGATCGCCGCCACCGCGACCGTCCCCCGGTGATGCTCGCGCCGGGCGCGCGGCGCCGGCGGCGCATCATCCGCGGCCGTTTCTGCGAAAACGGAATTCTCGACGGTCTCGGCCATCCTTCATGCGCCGGAAAAAGGAAAAAGCCGGACCGTCGTCGGCCCGGCTTGCATCCGTTTCTCCGGAGCGCCCTAGCTGCCGGGGCCGTCGTCGAGGCCGACGCGGTCGACCATCTCCGAGGCGGCGCCGCGATGGCTGGCGATCTCCGCCAGCGGCAGCGTGTCGGCGTTCAGCTCGCCGAAGGATCGCACCGTCTCCGATGGCTCGACGCCGGCCTTGACCGGATATTCGTAGACCTGTTCGGCATAGATCTGCTGCGCCTTGTCGCTGGAGAGGAAACGCATCAGCTCAAGCGCATTCTCCTTGTTCGGCGCGTGCTCGGCGAGCGCCATCCCGGAGATGTTCACATGCGTCCCGCCATCCTCGAAGGTCGGGAAGATGACCTTGATCGCGGCCGCCCACTCCTTCTCCTGGGGCTCCTTGTCGTTGTTGCGCATCAGGCCGACATAATAGGTGTTGCCGATGGCCAGATCGCACTCGCCGGCGAAGACCGCCTGCGCCTGGTTGCGGTCGCCGCCGTCGGGCTTGCGGGCCAGGTTCTGCTTGAAGCCCTCCATCCATTCTTCGGTCTTCTCCTCGCCCCAATGGGCGATCATCGCGGCGAAGAGGGCGAGATTGTAGTCGTGATGGCCGGTGCGGATGCAGAACTTTCCGTTGAACTTCGGATCGGCGAGCTCGGCATAGGTGAGCGCGTCCGTCTCGACGCGGTCCGTCGATGCATAGACGACGCGGCCGCGGCGCGTCAGGCCGAACCAGTGACCTTCCGGATCGCGATACTCGGCCGGGATGTTGGCGTTGATCGTGTCGTCCTCGACCGACTGCGTGACGCCCTTCTCCTTGGTCGCGGTGAGGCGCGAGATGTCGACGGTCAGGATGACGTCGGCAGGCGAGTTGGTGCCCTCCGCGGCGATGCGGTCCTCCAGCCCCTTGTCGAGGAACAGCACCTCGGTCTCGATGCCGCTCTCCTCGGTGAAGGCCTGCAG
>CAYYZC010000321.1:0-3766 GCA_964475605.1 uncultured Chelativorans sp. | reverse complement strand
TCGCCGCCTCGCGCCTGCCGCGCGGCAACATATAGGCGAGCGAGATCGCCGAGCCGGCGACCGCGCCGGTCGCCTTGGCCGTCCACAGCCATGCCGCATCCGTCATCGCACTCTCCTCGCGCCTCAGTCGCCGCCGCGCGGCCGGTAGCCGACCGCCTCGCGCTTCTCGTCCTCGCTCAGGAAATCGGCCGCGCCGATCCGCGCCCACAGCGCCTCGCGCTCCGCCGTCAGGCCCTCGATGCGGTCGGCATCGAAGCTCAGGCGCAGCCGCCGCCCGAACAGCGGCGCCAGCCAGGCAGAGAACTCGCCGGCGATGCGGCCGATCAGCGGCAGCACGGTCGAGCGGTAGAAGGCGCGGTTCGCTTCCTGATAGTTCGAATAGGTGTTGTCGCCCGGAATGCCGAGGATCATCGGCGGCACGCCGAAGGCGAGCGCGATGTCGCGGCTGGCGCTGTTCTTGGCCTCGATGAAGTCCATGTCCTTGGGCGTCAGGCCCATCGCCTTCCAGTCGAGCCCGCCTTCAAGCAGCAGCGGCCGCCCGGCCCGCGTCACCCCCGAATAGCCCTCTTCGAGCTCGGCCTTCAGCCTGTCGAACTGCTCCTCGGTCAGATTCCCGCCTTCCTTCGGCGCATAGACCAGCGCGCCGGAGGGCCGTGCCGAATTGTCGAGCAGCGCCTTGTTCCAGCGCCCCGCCGAATTGTGGATGTCGAGCGCCATCAATGCCGCCTGCAGCGGCGGGAAGCCGTAATGGTCGTCGAGCGGGTGGAAGAGCCGCAGATGCAGCGCGCCGCCCTCTTCGCCGGCGGCGAGCGCGATCCTGCGCTTGGCGCTGCCCTCCCGGTGCTCCAGCGCCACCGGCCAGCCGCCGCCATCGGCCACGATCGCGATCCTGTCGGGCCGCAGCAGGTGAAGCTCGCGCGCCCCGCCGGTGCCGATCAGCTCGACGAAGGCATTGCCCGACATCAGCAGATGCCCGCACAGCGCCTCGACGAAGCTCGATCCGGCCTGGCGCGCATTCGGCCGCGCCATCAGATCGAGCAGCGGATGCTCGTCGAGCTCGTCCATCCCGTCATAGAGCAGCCACGGCACGTTGCCGGCAGCCTCCGCCACCATCCGCACCGCGCGATGGACGACCGGATTGCGCATATAGCCTTCGCGCGACAGCGCCGCATAATCGCGCCGCGTCCACAACGCCTCGCCCTGCATATGCAGCGCGACGAAGCCCGCGCCTCCCGCCTTCGCTTCGGGCACGCCTTCCCCTTCCCCGGAACGCCTGCCCCGGGGCCATCGCCATTGGATTTTCATGATCGTCAGCCTATTCTGCGTATGCGTGGCGCCTGCGACGTGCCCAGCAGCAATTCGCTCACCGCCCAGACCAGCGCGTCGACGCGATCCGGCGAGCGCCCGTCCGAAAGCCCGTCGCGGCCGAAATCGCACATCTCGTCCTCCAGCAGCGGGAAACGCCCGGCGTGGACCACCCGCCCCTGCTCGTAGAGAGCCGCGACCGGTTCGGCGCGCAGCCATTTCCCGCGCCGCGCCCGCACCGGGCGCACCGGGACGCCCGGGTCGACCGTGGCGATCACCGACGACACCATCTCGCCGCCCTGGTTGACCTCGGCGACGATGCAGTCCGCCTCATATCGATGGTAGAGCGCCACCGCCCGCCCTGCCCAGTCCTGCGGCCGCGCCCGCCCGAGCGTCGCATCCTCCAGCACCACGGCGCGGCCCTGTCCGTCGAGCCCCGCCACGACAATGCCGCAGGCATCCGAGGTCCGGCGCGAGCTCGCCGGCGGATCGACCGCGACGACAATGCGGCCGAGCTCCCCGCTGCCGCCCGTCACCGCCTCGATCGCCGCGCGCGACCAGAGCGCGTCCTCGCGATCCTCGATGATCTCGCCGTCGAGCTCCTGGCGCGCCAGCCGCGTGCCGCCATAGCGCGCCCTGAGCGCGTCGAGGAAGCCGGCGGCCAGGTTGGCCTCGTTCTCAAGCGTCCTCATCCGCGTCACGCTGAAGGCGGGATCGGCGACCAGCCGCTTGATCAGCGCCGTCGGGCGCGGCGTCGTGGTCAGCAACTGCCTCGGCCCCGTTCCCAACCGCAAGCCGAACTGCAGCATGTCGAACACCGCATCCACATTCTTCCACTTCGCCACCTCGTCGCCCCAGGCGGCCTCGAATTGCGGCCCGCGCAGGCTCTCCGGATCCTCCGACGAGAAGGCCTGCGCCACCGCTCCGCTCTCCCACAGCAGGCGCCGCCGCGTCGGCTCGTAGCGCGGCCGGTCGTGCCGCGAGATCGCTGCGATGCCGGATGCCCCCTCCACCATCACCTCGCGCACATCGCCCAGCGTTTCGCCGATCAGCGCGATGCGCATATGCGGATGGCCGGCGAAGGGCGCGAAGCCGCGCACCAGCGAATTCACCCATTCGGCGCCGAGCCGCGTCTTGCCCGAGCCGCGCCCGCCGATGACCAGCCAATTGTCCTTGACGAAACCGGGACGGTATTGCCGCCCCCTGGCCTCGAATATCCACTCCAGGCTCGCCAGCCGGAGCTCTTCGTCACTGAACTTTCTGCGCAGCCAGTTCCGTTGCGAGTTCGGTTGCAAGCTCGACGACCCTGTCATCGAGCCTCTTGAGGATTCCGGCGATGTCCGCATTCCGCCTTGCCTGGTTCTCTTTCGCGCGCTCGTCGTCGCGCGTGCCGTCGCCAAGTTTCTCCAGCGTGCGCAGCACCGCCGACAATTCGGCGAGGCTGGCCCGGTCCGGCGCGCCGCCGGCTTCGTCCCAGATCTCCATCTTCTCGATCAGCTTCACCGCGAGGTCGCGCATGCGCCGCAGGCGCCGCGCGAAATCGCCGCCGGCCGAGCCTTTCGCGATCCAACCCTCACGCTGTGCCCGCGCCTCCAGCCTGTCCGGCCTCACCCGCGACGCTGCCGCGATCAGTTCGACCGAGGCTTCCGCGCCCTCGAAGAGCGCGCGCCGCGCCGTCCAGGCCGGATCGCCCGCAGCCGCCATCAAATCCTCCGATTTCTTGAACTTCGTCCCGGACAATTCTGCCGTCTTGCCTACTGCCGATTGCCGCGCGTTGCCGCTGCAACGCCGCCCTCAGACGCAATTTTCCGACGATAGCTGAACCCTACCAAAGCACCGTCACGGTGTCAAGGACTTTTTTCCTATTTCGGTCGGTGAAAATTCCGGCAGCTTCGTCCTGTTCTAACCTCCCCGCCGCGGCAGCTTTGCCACAGCCGCCTCTCCGCCGTTTACGATCACCGCGCTTTTATCGTGCTCCGCATTGCCGGTGGGCGTAAAATGCGGAACAAAGGCCGCGAAGGTGGAGTTTCGCGCGCCTGCCCTGAATTCGCCGGGATGAGTTTCCAGGCTCAGGTCGGGTGCATGGGTACGGGCTTGGGAATATGGACAATCCCCAGGGGCAGCGGAAATCGAGGGCGCCGCGCGCGACGATCTTCCTCGCGCTCGATGCCTGGATCGATTCCACGCTCTATGATGGCGGCTACCGCTTCCGCGAATGGTGGGAGAACATCACCATCTTCTTCCGCCGCTTCCGCGTCACCGGCTGGAAGCGCGGCTTCTTCGAGCTCGCCAGCGAGAGCTTCACCCTCGGCACGGTCGGCGCCATCCTCATGCTCGCGCTGGCGCTGCCCGCCTTCGACGAGACCTCCAGGGACTGGCTGAGCCAGGGCGATTTCGCCATCACCTTCCTCGACCGCCACGGCAACGAGATCGGCCAGCGCGGCATCATCCAGCGCGACTC
>CAYYZC010000320.1:0-3782 GCA_964475605.1 uncultured Chelativorans sp. | reverse complement strand
CACACCCGCTCCTCCAGCCGTTCGGCGGCGAGCACCTCGTTGACGAGGCCCCAGCGATGCGCTTCGGCCGCATCCATCCAGCGTCCGGTGAGCAGCAGGTCCATCGCGACGTGATAGGGGATTCGCTTCGGCAGCTTAACGCTCGCCGCGTCGGCCAGCGTGCCGGCGCGTATCTCCGGCAGCGCGAAGCTCGAACGGTCCGAGGCGTAGATCAGGTCGCAGGCCAGCGCCAGCTCGAAGCCGCCGCCGACCGCCATGCCGTCGACGCAGGCGATCACCGGTTTGTTGAGATCACGCAGCTCCTGCAGGCCGCCGAAGCCACCGACGCCGTAATCGCCGTCGACCGCGTCGCCCGCGGCGGCGGCCTTGAGGTCCCAGCCGGCCGAGAAGAACTTGTCGCCCGCCGTCCTGACGATCGCAACCCGCAGCTCCGGATCGTCGCGGAAGCCTTGGAACGTCTCGCCCATCAGCCGTGAGGTGGCAAGGTCGATCGCATTGGCCTTGGGCCGGTCGAGCGTCACCTCGAGGATGGCGCCTTCACGGCGTGTTCCGACGGTCTCGGTCATGACATGCTCCGCAGATTGTCCGGATGGGCCGGCACCCTGGTTTGCCCATCATCTCCCCGCCGCCACCAGCGCATCGGCGATCCAGGCGCCCTTCTCGCACACGATGAGCGGGTTCACTTCCAGTTCCTCGATCGCCTCGCCATGCGCAAGCGCGAATCCGGCGATGCCCGCGATCGCCTCGATTCCCGCATGCAGGTCGGCCCGCGGTCGGCCGCGATAACCGTCGAGCAGCGGGAAGAGTTTCAGCGAGCGCAGCGCGGCTTCGATCTCGTCGCGCCTTGCCGGCAGCAGCAAAGTCGCCGTATCGGCGAGCAGCTCGACCAGCACACCGCCGCTGCCCAGCGTCATGACCGGCCCCAGCACCGGGTCGCGGGTCACCCCGACGATCAGCTCGGCTACGCCGCCCTCGATCATACGCTCGACATGGAGGGCGACCCCGATCGGTGCCAGCTCAACCGCGGCACGGCGAACCGCGTCCGGCTCGGCGAGGTTCAGCCGCACCGCATCGTGCTCGGATTTGTGGACGATGCCGAGCGCCTTGAGCGCGACGGGGAAACCCAGCTCGCTGGCCGCCGCGACGGCCTCCTCCGGCGTCGCGACCCTCCGCCCCGCCGGCACCGGCAGTCCCGCGGCAGCGAGCAGCGATTTGGCCTCGGCCTCGTCGGGAATGCCACCGGGGTCCCCCTCCCCCTTGTGGGGAGGGGTCAGGGGTGGGGGTATATCGGCTGATGCGGCAGATCCTCCGAACAATAAGCCCGAGGATGACGGCGCTGGCGCCGCCGCCCATGCCTCGCCTATGAAGGCCGCCGCCTCCGCCGCGTCGAGCGCTTCGACGATGCCCGACAGCGGCGCGATGCCCATTCCTATCAACCGTTCCGCATGCTCCTCGGGCAGGTTCTCCGCCATCGAGGCGACGACCGCGCCCTTCGCGCCGCAATCGCGCAAAGCCTTGCCGAAGGCGTCGACCGCCGGCCACCAGTCGGCGTCGGAGCAGCGGTCGGAGCGCGGGAAATCGAGCACCAGCAGATTGAGGTCGAAGCCGCCCGACACCATGGCGGAAAAGCTCCGCGTCATCGCCGCTTCGTCGTTCCAGATGAAGGTGTGGTAGTCGAGCGGGTTGGCGACCGTGACGAGCGGACCCAGCGTTTCGCCGATACGCTCGCGATGCGCGTGTTGGAGCGGCGGGAAACAGATGCGCCGACCCATGGCCGCATCGGCGATCAGCGACGCCTCGCCGCCGGAACAGCTCAGCGAGGAAAGCCGCGGCCCGGAAAGCGGACCCGCCACATGGAGCAGCTTCAGAGCCTCGAGGAAAGCCGGGATGCCGTGGGCGCGCGCAATCCCCAGCCGCCGCAGGAACGCGTCGGCGGCGGCATCGGAGCCCGCGATCGAGGCGGTATGCGAGATCGTCGCCGCGCGCGCCTGCTCGGAGCGCCCGGCCTTGAGGGCGACGATCGGCTTTGCCAGCGCGCGAGCGCGTGCCGCCAGCCGCTCGAACCCGGCGACGGAATCGAAGCCTTCTATATGCAGCCCCAGCGCCGAGACGCGCGCATCCTCGATCAGCGCCAACGCCATTTCCGACAGGCCGGTCTGCGCCTGGTTGCCGGCCGTCAGCACATAGGCGACCGGCAGGCCGCGGCGCTGCATGGTCAGGTTGATCGCGATGTTCGACGACTGGGTGACGATGGCGACGCCGCGCGTGCCGGGTGCGAGCCGCCGGCCGCCATGCTGGTCGGGCCACAGCAGCGCACCGTCGGCATAGTTGATGAGCCCGTAGCAATTCGGGCCGACGAACGGCATTTCGCCGGCCGCGGCGACCAGCCCGTCCTGCAGGCGCGCACCGTCGGCGTCCTCCGTCTCCCTGAACCCGGAGGCGAAGCAGACAGCTCCGCCGGCACGGCGCGCCGCAAGCGCCCTGACAACGTCGATGGTCGCGTGACGATTGACGCCGACGAAGGCCGCGTCGGGGGCGGCGGGCAATTCCTCGACCGAGCGCCAGGCGCGCAGGCCTTCCACCGTCTCCCGGGTCGGATGGACCGGCCATATCTCGCCGTCGAAGCCCGCCTTCAGGCATTGCCGGACGACATTGGTGCCGAAGAACCCGCCGCCGATGACGGCGATCGACCTGGGTCGAAGCAGGCGATCGAGGCGGTTCATGCACGCGGCATCCGCAGCAAGGATGACGGCGTCCGGGCCCGACAAATCTATCCCCCCACCGCCCTCAACAGGGCGCGCGAGATGATGTGGCGCTGGATCTCGCTCGTGCCCTCCCAGATGCGCTCGACCCGTGCGTCGCGCCAGATGCGCTCCAGCGGCAGCTCGTCCATCAGCCCCATGCCGCCATGGATCTGGATCGCCTCGTCGGCGACGAAGGCGAGCATCTCGGTCGCCTTGAGCTTGGCCATCGCCATGTCCTGGTCGGTGACCGTGCCGGCATCGTATTTCCAGCCCGCCTCCATCACCATCAGCTCGGCCGCCTTCAACTCCATCGCCATGTCGGCGAGCTTGAACGACACCCCCTGGAATTTGCCGATCTTCCGGCCGAACTGCTCTCGGCTTCCCGCATAGTCGATCGCGTGGCCCAGCGCCCGCTCGGCCCTCCCGAGGCAGGTCGCGGCGACCTGGAGCCGCGTCGCGCCGAGCCAGCTATTGGCGAGATCGAAGCCCTTGTGCACCTCGCCCAGCACCTGGCTTGCCGGCAGGCGGCAATCGTCGAATTCGAGCACCGAATTGGTGTAGCCGCGATGGCTGACATTGCGGTAGCCGTCGCGCACGGCAAAACCCTTCGTGCCCTTGTCGACGAGGAACGCGGTGATCTTCCTGGGCTTGCCGCGCCCGAGCGAAGCAGACCCCTCCTCCTCGCCGCTCGCCATGAAGACGATGGCGAAGCCGGCGATGTCGGCATGGCTGATGAAGTGCTTGGTGCCGTCGAGCACCCAGTCGGTGCCGTCCTGACGCGCCGTCGCCTTCATGCCGCGCAGGTCCGAACCGGCGCCGGGCTCCGTCATCGCCAGGCAGTCCCAGGTTTCGCCGCGCATGCAGGGCATCAGATAGCGCTCGCGCTGTTCCGGCGTGCCGGCGAGCAGGATGTTCGACGGCCGCGCCACGCAGGTCCAGTGGAGCGCGTAGTTGGTGCGGCCGAGCTCCTTCTCGTAGAGCAGCCATGTCGAGGTATCGAGCCCGGCGCCGCCTACCTCCTCGGGCATGTTGGCGGCA
>CAYYZC010000319.1:0-3786 GCA_964475605.1 uncultured Chelativorans sp. | reverse complement strand
GAGGTGCAGTGCCGGCCGACGGCGAGCGGAAGCTCGCCGGGCGCGATGCCGTCGCCGTCGTCGCTCACCCGGATCAGCGACAGCCCGCCGCCCGCGGTGGCGATCTCGATCCGCCGCGCGCCGGCGTCGAGCGCATTCTCCACCAGCTCCTTGACGACGCTCGCCGGGCGCTCGATCACCTCGCCGGCGGCGATCCGGTTGACGATGGTCTCGGGGAGCTGGCGGATGGTCATGCGCCCAGCATAACCGGATTCGCCCGGCCCGGCATAGGCGCCGGGGACGGCCGTCCCCATCGGCGTCAGCCGCCGGCCAGCATCTCCATCTCCTCGGCGCGCTGCCTGGTCAGCGCATACATGCAGACCGCGGTCTCGATCTGGGCGATCGTGCCCTCGCCGGCGGCATAGAAGGCGCAATTGGCGTCGCGATAGGCGATCCAGGCGCGCTGCGCGTCGCGCAACGCCGTCTTCTGCGCGCCTTCGAGGCGGTTCATCACGGCCTGGTAGGCGGTGTTGAGCCGGCCGTCCCAGGCCGCATGGAGACCGTCGACGCAGGTCGCGATCCCGATCGTCGAGGTCTCGTCGGCGCAAGTCTCGTATTCGCCGCCATACCAGTCGTCCATGGCATCCGCCCCGGCGGGGCCGGCAAGAAGCGCCATGAACAGGATTGTGCAGGCAATCGATCTCGGCATGTCGCCCTCCTCGTCAAAGACGAAAGTCTGGCAGGGCCTGCCGTTCGGCGCAATGACTTCGGTCAAGCCCGTCGCGCAGGTCGCCCGCGTCAGGCGATGCTGCCCTTGACCACGGTCAGGACCGGCTTCCTCGGCGCGCGCGCCACCAGCCATTCGCGCGCCTGCGCATCGGGCATCGGGAAGGCGATCGAATAGCCCTGAACCTCCTCGCAGCCGATCGACTGCAGCAGGGTCAGCTCGTCCTCGGTCTCCGCACCCTCGGCGAGGATCGAGATGCCGAGCCCGCGGGCCAGCTCGGTGATGGCGCGCACGATCTTGCTGTTGTCGTCATTGGCGTGGATGTTCTGGACGAAGCGGCGGTCGATCTTGAGCCGGTCGATCTCGTTCGGATTGACATGGCTGAGCGAGGCATAGCCGGTGCCGAAATCGTCGAGCTCGAGATAGATGCCGGCGGCGCGGATCGCCCGCAGCTTGGCTGCGATTCCCGTCTTCTCGTCGTCGAGGATGACGGATTCCACGATCTCCAGCGACAGCTTCTCCGGCGGCAGGCCGGCCTCGCCCAGCGTACTGAACAGGAACTCGTTGAAATCGGGCTCGCGCAGCTCGGTGCCCGAGACGTTGATCGCCAGGCGGCCGAACGGGACGCCGCCGCGGTGCCATGCGGCCGCCTCGCTGATCGCCTTGCGCATGACGATGCGGCCGATCGCCGGCATCAGGCCCGCCTTCTCGGCCACCGGTATGAACTCGCCCGGCGTGATCACGCCGCGCTCTTCGTGATGCCAGCGCACCAGCGCCTCGACGCCGGTGACGGCGCCGGAAGCGAGCGAGACCTGGGGCTGGAAATATACGATGAAGCCGTCGGCCTCGATCGTCGTCCTGATGTCCTGCTCCAGCCGCTTGCGATGGTCGAGCTCCCTGCGCAGCTCGTCGGAGAAGAAGGCGAAGCCGCCGCCGCCCTGGCGCTTGGCCGAATAGAGCGCGAGGTCGGCATGGACCATGAGGTCCTCGCCATTGTCGGCATCGAGCGGGTAGACCGCGATGCCGGCGCTGGCGCCGGGCATGATCGTCGCGCCGCCGAAGACGATCGGCTCGTTGATCCGGTCGAGGATGCGCTGCGCCAGCCGGTCGATATCGTCCGAGCTGCCGGCCGCCGGCATCACCATGACGAACTCGTCGCCGCCGAGCCTGGCGCAGATATCGGAGGCGCGGCAGGAGGCGCGCATCCGCTCCGCCGTCTTGACGAGCACGAAGTCGCCGGCCGCATGGCCGAGCGTGTCGTTGATCTGCTTGAAGCGGTCGAGGTCGAGCTGGATGACGGCGAGCCGCTCCTTGCGGCGCTCCGCCGATCTGATCAGCGTATCGAAATGATCGCGCATGAAGATGCGGTTGTTGAGCCCGGTGAGCCCGTCATGGATGGCGATATAGGCCATCGAGTTGCGGGCATCGACGAGTTCCCCCGTCTTGCGCCGGACGACCTCGATCATCGGGCGGAAGATGAAGAGCGCGATCAGCAGGATCACCGCAACCGTGGCGAAGAAGAGCAGCCGGTGCAGCGTCAGCGTGCGGTCGACATAGGCGCGAGCGTCCTGCGCCATGACGTTGCGCAGCGCCGCATAGCCGTCAAGCGTCACCTCGGCCATGTCCTTGTCGAGCGGCAGGAGGCCGGCCGCGCCCGCCCCGGCGTCCGGCGCCTCCAGCGCCGAATAGAGGCGGCGGCCGTTCACCGCGAGGTCGGTGGCATAGTAGTCGAGATAGTACGGAGCGCCGAAGAGCACGTTCTGCGCGGTGCCGGGACGATGGACCGCCGCCGCTGCCGGCGCCGGCTGCCCGCCAAGCTCGGCAAGCAGGCGGTCGTGGTTCTGCTCGAACTGCGTCGTCGCCTCCTTGAGGGCGGCAAGCAGCGGCGGCATGGCGTCCGCCGGCACTGACGGCGCGGCGCCGGCGAGGAAGACGACCCGCTGCGACAGCGTCTTTTGCGTGTCGATGATCTCGAGCAGCGCATCGTGCTCCTGATGGGCGGCGATCATGCCCTGAAGGAGCAGGTAGGTGGCGAGCGCCATTGCGGCGATGATGACGAGCGCCACCGAATAGGCGCCCTTCAGTGCGAGAACGAGCCTGTCCGAGCCCGACTTGCCGGTATTCTGCGACATGCTGGCCGATCCTGGACCTGTTAGCCGACCAGCCATGACGGGCGCTGGTTAACGGATCCGTTCCGCAGGCGCGGGAAACGCGGACCGAGCGGCTATTTCATGACGGTTGGTTAGCGCCGCCTTGGCCACCCGGTTCGCATTTGAAGGAACGGACGAAAGGCGCGCCAAGGCTTCAATCGCGCCGTGAAAGGGTCTAATGTCGGCGCACGGACCAACCCAATCGGTGACAAGACGGATGAACATGGAATTCCAGCCCGCCAAGGTGGGCTCCTTCGCGTGGAACGATCCCTTCCTGCTCGAGGACCAGCTTTCGGAGGACGAGCGGATGATCCGCGATGCGGCGGCGGCCTTCGCCGCCGACAGGCTCGTGCCGCGCATCGCAGAGGCCTATCTGGAGGAGAAGTCGGATCCGGGGATCTTCCGCGAGATGGGCGAGGCCGGGCTGCTCGGCGTCACGATCCCGGAGGAGTATGGCGGCGTCGGCGCCAACTACGTCTCCTACGGGCTCGTCGCGCGCGAGGTCGAGCGCGTCGACAGCGGCTACCGCTCGATGATGAGCGTGCAGTCCTCGCTGGTCATGTATCCGATCCATGCCTATGGCTCCGAGGAGCAGCGGAAGCGGTACCTGCCGAAGCTCGCCTCGGGCGAATTCATCGGCTGCTTCGGGCTGACGGAGCCCGATGCCGGCTCCGACCCCGGCGGCATGAAGACGCGGGCGACGAAGATCGACGGCGGCTACCGGCTCGACGGGTCCAAGATGTGGATCTCCAATTCGCCGATCGCCGACGTGTTCGTCATCTGGGCGAAATCGGCCGCCCATGACGACCAGATCCGCGGCTTCGTGCTGGAGAAGGGCATGAAGGGGCTGTCGGCGCCGAAGATCGGCGGCAAGCTCAGCCTGCGCGCCTCGATCACCGGCGAGGTGGTCATGGACGGCGTCGAGGTTTC
>CAYYZC010000318.1:1781-3805 GCA_964475605.1 uncultured Chelativorans sp. | reverse complement strand
GGAGGAAGCCGCCGAGACGGCGCGCAAGACCTTCGAGGAAGGCGCGCTCGCCGACACGCTGCCGACGGTGGAGATCGCCGCCGCAGAGCTCGATGCCGGGATCGGCGTGCTTGCGCTCTTCGTGAAGGCCGGGCTGGCCGGCTCCAATGGCGAGGCGCGGCGCCATGTGCAGGGCGGCGCGGTGCGCATCAACGACCGCCCGGTCTCCGACGAGCGGCAGGTCGTCGGAGCGGGCGAGGTCGGAGCCGAGGGGCTGATCAAGCTGTCGCTTGGCAAGAAGAAGCACGTTCTGGTGCGGCCAGCCTGACGGCAGGCAGGGCCTCAGACAAAAAGGCGGCGCCGCATGGCACCGCCTTTTTCACTGATCGCCAGCCTCGATCAGCGGGAGACGAAGCAGCTCCCGCCCGCCGATTTATAGTCCGTGCAGAGGTTGATCGCCTCGTCGCGGCTCGATGTCGGGATGCGGACCCGGTAATAGACGCCCTTGCCCTCGATATTGGCGCGGACGATGTTGACGCCGCGGCCCTCGAGCACATTGCCGTAGCGCCGCGCCAGAACCTGATAGGTCTCCTGGGCGCTCTCCGCGCTCGGCTGGGAGGCGATCTGCATCGACCATTCGCTGGCCGGCGCATTGGTCGCGGCAGGGGCAGTCGCGGCAGGGGTAGTCGCAGCAGGCGTCGGGGCTGCCGCAGGCTGTGCCGGTTCCGTCCGGGCCGGGATAAGCTGCGCCTGCTCGACCGACGCGACAGGGGCCGTTCCGGTGTCGCCCGACGCGGCCTCGTCATTGCCAGGCGACGAAGACATGGGCGTCGTATCCGTCGCCTCGGATGCAGCGGCGAGCGACGTCGCATCGCCCGGGCCGTTCACCTCGGCCGACGCGGTGGTTTCCGCACCGTCCGCCTCGGGGGTCGTGGTCTCCGGCTCCTCACGCTGCACCAGTGTCCCGTCCGGCTGCACGATCATGGTCTTGACGCGGCGCGGCTCTAGAGCGGCGAACTCCTCGCGCGGCGGCGCCTCCTGCTGCTCCGCCTGCTCGATCCGATCCTGCGACTTGACGCCGGGCAGCGCCTCCACCGCCGGCATGTCGTCGTCATCGGTGCTGATGCCCGGCGCGAGCGCCTCGCTCTCGCGGGCCGCCGCCATGTCGATCGGCTCCTCGGCCGTGGTGATCAGGCTCTCCTGCTCCACGGTGCGGCCATTGTCGGTGCCGGCGACGCGCTGATAGACCTCGTTGTCCTGGTTCGGCACCACGGCGCCGCCCGGATTCTCCGGCTTGATCCTGATCGGATCGGCATCGGCGCGGATCGTCACCGGCCCCGTGCTGCCGCCATCGCCGAAGAACGACATGCCGAAGACCCCGACGCCGCCGATCAGCGCGACGCCCGCCAGGGCGCCGGCGATGAAGAGGCCGCGCCTGCGCGACCTTTGTCCGGCCGTGCCGTCGTTCTCCGCCTCGTCGAACGACGTCGCCATCGCCTGTTCGAGGTCACGCTGATATGCATATTCGTCCAGCGGATATTCTTCCGGCGGCAGGGAATGCGCATGGTCGGCCGGCATGGCCGGATCGTGCGCTGCCTCGTGACCGTAGTCGCCATAGTGCGAGCCGGCATCGGCCGCCGCATAGGCCTCGGAATGATAGCCGGCGTCCGTGCCGGGCTCGACATAGTCCTCGACCGGCTCCTGCGCAGCGGCATCGTTCCGGCCCGCGGCGAACGCATCGGCGAACTCGGCCTCGAACTCGTCGAAGACCGAAGAGGACGGCGGCTCGTCCTGGGCGGGAAGCTCCGGCAGGTCGAGCTCGTCCGCGACCGGGACGCTATCCTCGTTGACGGAGACCGTCTCCACGTCGAACGGCTCGGCAAGGCCGTGCCCGGATTCCGCTTCCGCCGCGACCTCATGGTCCGCCGGCTGGTCGTCCGGAGCCGGACGCAGCCAGCTTTGCGCCGGCTGGCGGGCGAAGGGCTGCGCGACGGCTGCCGCCGGCGCGAGGTTGGAGAATACCGCGAAGGGATCGTGTGCCTGCG
>CAYYZC010000318.1:0-1681 GCA_964475605.1 uncultured Chelativorans sp. | reverse complement strand
GCTGGTCGGCCTCCTCCGCCCATGCATCGCCGGTTTCCGGCGCGGGGGCCTCGGCCGCCTGCCAGTGCCCTTCGTCGAAGCGGCTCTCGTCGGTGCGGGCGCCGTCCTGCGGCTCCCAGTAAGGCTCCGCGGCCGGCTCGAGCTCGTCCGGATCGTCGAAACTGCCACCGGCGCCGAATGTGCTGACCGCAGGCTGCCAATCGTCCTCGACGGGCTCGTTCGACGTTCCCGCATCCGCTGCCGGCTGCTGCTCGTCCTCGCCGGCGAGCATCGCGCTGAGCTCGTCCTCGAGGCTGAGCGGAGCCTGTTCCTCGACCGGCTCCGGCACGATGGCGGCCGTTACGGCCTCGACCGAGGCCTCAAGCGGCTCTTCCGCCGCCGGCTCGTAAGCGATCGGATCGTCCGAAGACAGGCCGGCCGGCTCCGGCTGGTGCTCGGCAAGAACGTCGCCGAAATCCATGTCGACATCGGCGAGGAAATCCTCGTCCTCGAAGCTTGCGCCGGACGGGGTCAGCTCCGATGCGGCGGCCGCAACGGGCTGCGCCTCGGCGGCCGGCTCGTCGTCCCATTGCCCGGAAGGCGAGATGTCGTCCGTCCCCGCGCCCAGCGCTTCGGCAAGGACGGGCTCCTGATGCCAGGCGGCCGGCTGCTCTTCGGCCTGGGCCGTGAAAGCGTCGTCGAAATCGCCGCCGAAAACATCATCGGCATCGGGCGAGACGTAGGAATCCACAGGCTCGGCAGCCTGATCATCGACGATCGGCTCGCCGGGTTCGGCCGGGATTTCCCAGCCCTGCTCTTCGGCCACCGCATAGGAGGCCTCGGCCGGCTGCTCCTCGGCATAGCCGGATTCGACCGCGGGTTCCGCCGCGGCTTCAGCCTCGTTGGCAGGAGCGTCGAACTCCTCGAAGCCGAGGTCTTTCAGCAGTTCCTGCTCCAGATCGATGCCGAAATCCTCGTCGCTCGGCGCGGCGGCCGGCGACGTCTGGATGCGTGGGTCATGCCCCATGATGCGCGTCAGTTCCGCGAACGGATCGGACTCGTCGAAATCTGAGATATCGACACGCTGCTTCAGGTTGGTGTCTGCCATGCTTTATCCCGCACTCACACTCGAAGGACGCCGGCGACGTCACTAAAAACCGGCCCCTACCAGCGTATTGTGGGCAAATGGTGACAGAACGTTCCGGGAACCTAGCGCATCTCGGTCGGGGCCTCCGCTCCGATCAGCACCAGGCCGGATGTCAGCACGTCCGACACCGCCTGCACCAGGCCCAGTCTGGCAATCGTCAATTGTCGGTCGTTAACCTTAACAAAGCGTAAGTCCGTTGTCTCGTTGCCGCGATTCCAATGTGCGTGCAGCGCCGAAGCGAGATCGTGGAGGTAGAATGCGAGCCGATGCGGCTCCATCGCCAGGGCCGCACTCTCGATCAGGCGGGGATATTCGGCGAGCTTGCGGATCAGCGCCACCTCGCCCTCGTCGGTGAGCCGGTCGCTGAGCTGCTTCATCTCCTCGCGGCCGATCGTGTCGAGGCCGAGCTGCTCCCTCGCCTGCCGGAACACCGAATGGCAGCGCGCCGATGCATATTGCACGTAGAAGACCGGATTGTCCTTCGACTGCTCGGTCACCTTGGCGAAGTCGAAATCGAGCGGCTCGCCGTTCTTGCGGTAGAGCATCATGAAGCGG
>CAYYZC010000317.1:1245-3806 GCA_964475605.1 uncultured Chelativorans sp. | reverse complement strand
AGGGCGCGGATACGCTCAAGGGCGGCCGGGGCGCCGACACATTGCAGGGCGGCAAGGGCGCTGACACGCTCAATGGCGGCAAGGGCTCCGACACGCTGACCGGCGGCAAGGATGCCGACACCTTCCTGTTCCGGAAGGCGGATCATTCCAGCCCCGACAATCCGGACGTGATCACCGACTTCAGCCGCGGCCAGGGCGACGTGATCGACGTGTCGGGTGTCGCCTCCTTCGACTTCATCGGTACCGACGACTTCTCCGACACGGCGGGCGAGCTGCGCTACGAAAAGGTGGACGGCAGCACCTTCGTCTATGGCGACGTCGACGGCGACGGCAATGCCGACTTCGCGATCGAGCTGAAGGGGTCGATCGACCTGGTGAAGGACGATTTCGTTCTGTAGCTGGAATGATCAGGCGCGTCCTGTTGCCGCCTGACCCTCGTCACCTCGATTGCGCCGCTCGAACCACTGCAATGGTGCCTTAGAACTGGCGGCCGATCCGGGCGTCGACCGACTGGCTGTTGGCGCCGCGGATGACGAAGAAGAACAGGATTGCCGCCCAAAGGATCGATTTTTCCGCGCCCGAGAAGCCCTCGCCCTGCACGACCCAGTGAAACCAGACCGTCACCAGCAGAACCATCATGCCGGCGAATGCTGCGGGTCGCGTCAAAAGCCCTATCGCAATCAGAATGCCTCCGAAGAACTCGGTGCATGACAGCAGCAACGACCAGACCTCGCCCGGATAGAAACCGAGGCGTTCCACCATTCCGGCCGCGCCGAAGGGATTGGTGATCTTTCCCGAGCCGTGCACGGTCAGGGTGATGCCGGCCAACAGCCGAAGCACTGTTTCCGACGAGGTGTAGAGGCTGGAATAGACGCGGGAGAGGGCGGGGATGATCAGTTTGCCATGATCGTGGGAATTTGCGTTCGACATGCGGATCCTCGTTCGTCGCGCATGCAATGGGTCAACCCGACAATCTCGGTCAACCAACGATTGATGACAAAGTGTTGATCGATTCCTGCCCGGACTTGGGGCGGAAAACGACGACGCCGATCGTCCCGCCTGAAACGCAAGAAAACGCGATCCGGCGGGAGTCGGGCGAGGCTTGTTGCAGCCGCATCTTGCAACCGGATCGGCGCCGCGCCAAGCTGCGGCGCCGCAGATCGGGCGGCAGGTTCAGTCAGGCAAGCGGCGGGCGGGGAAGCATGGATTTCGACGAACTCGGACAAGCGGTCTCGGCCGGCGATATCGATACCGTGCTGGCGGTCGCGGTCGACATGCAGGGGCGGTTGATCGGCAAGCGCTTCCTGGCACGCTATTTCGTCGAATCCGCCCATGACGAGACGCATGGCTGCAACTACCTGCTCGCAGACGACATCGACATGGAGCCGGTGCCCGGATACAAGGCGGCGAGCTGGTCCAGGGGCTATGGCGACTTCGTCATGAAGCCGGACCTCACTACGATCCGCCCCGTTCCCTGGCTCGAAAAGACCGCGCTGGTGATGTGCGATCTCCAGGATCATCACAGCCATAACGACCTACCCCATTCGCCGCGCGCCATGCTCAAAAAGCAGGCGGCGCGGCTGAAGGAGCGCGGCTACCAGGCCTTCTTCGCCTCCGAGCTCGAATTCTATCTCTTCGACGAGACCTATCGGTCGGCGCGCGCCAAGCGCTGGCAGCAGCTCGACACCGCCTCGCCCTATATCGAGGACTATCTGATCCAGCTCACCTCCAAGGAGGAGGGCTTCATGCGTCGGCTGCGCAACGAGCTCGAAGGCGCCGGCATCGCCGTGGAGAACTCCAAGGGCGAATGGGGGCCGGGGCAGGAGGAGATCAATGTCCGCTATGCCGAGGCGCTCGAGATGGCGGACCGCCATGTCATCCTCAAGAACGGCGCCAAGGAGATCGCCCATCTGGAAGGCAAGGCGGTCACCTTCATGGCGAAATACGACTATGCGCTGGCCGGCAATTCGAGCCACATCCACAATTCGCTGTGGAGCGCCGACGGCAGCACGCCGCTCTTCTTCGACGGGGATGCCGACCATTCGATGACGCCGCTGATGCGCGCCTGGGTCGCCGGCCAGCTCAAATATGCCAGCGACTACACCTGGTTCCTGTGCCCCTATGTCAATTCCTACAAGCGCTTCCAGGTCGGCACGTTCGCGCCGACCCGCATCAACTGGAGCCGCGACAACCGCACCGCAGGCTTCCGGCTCTGCGGGGAAGGCAGCAAGGGGATCCGCATCGAGTGCCGCATCGGCGGCGCCGACCTCAATCCCTATCTCGCCTTTGCCGCGCTGATCGCGGCGGGGCTGGCCGGCATCGACGAGGGGCTGGAGCTCGGGCCCCCTTTCGAGGGCGACGCCTATCGGGACGAGGGCCTGCCGGAAATCCCGAAGACGCTCCGCGATGCGATAGCGGCGATGGAGGCCTCGGCGATGCTGCGCGAGGCGTTCGGCGCCGACGTGATGGAGCACTATCTCCACACCGCGCGCTGGGAGCAGATGGAATATGACCGCCGCGTCACCGACTGGGAATTGCACCGGGGCTTCGAGCGGTATTGA
>CAYYZC010000317.1:0-1145 GCA_964475605.1 uncultured Chelativorans sp. | reverse complement strand
GTCAAGCTCAAATCTCCGATCGACGGTTCCGTCTATGCCGAGCGGCCGGTCGCCGCGGACCAGGCGGTGAACGGCGCGGTGGAGCGCGCCAGAGCCGCGCAGGCCGACTGGACCCATGTGCCGATCGCCGAACGCGCGACATTCCTGCTCGCCTTCCTCGAGGCGCTGCTCGCCATGAACGACGAGATCGTGCCCGAGCTCGCCTGGCAGATGGGGCGGCCGGTGCGCTTCGGCGGCGAGAAGGGCGGGGTCGAGGAACGCACCCGCTACATGGTGGCGCTGGCCGAAAAGGCGCTCGCGCCCTATGTGCCGGAGGAGCGGCCGGGCTTCAGGCGCTACATGAAGCGCGAGCCGCTCGGCGTCGTCCTCGTCGTCGCGCCTTGGAACTATCCCTATCTGACGGCGGTCAACTCGATCGTGCCGGCGCTGATGGCCGGCAATGCGGTGATCCTCAAGCACGCCGCGCAGACGCTGCTGGTGGGCGAGCGCTTCCAGCAGGCTTTCGACCGGATCGGCCTGCCCAGGGGGCTGTTCCAGAACCTCGTCATGAGCCATGCGCAGACCGAGCGCCTGCTCGGCTCGGGCAGGATCGACCATTGCAACTTCACCGGCTCCGTCGCCGGCGGGCGTGCGGTCGAGAAGGCGGCGGCCGGCACCTTCACGACGCTCGGTCTCGAGCTCGGCGGCAAGGACCCGGCCTATGTGCTGCCCGATGTGAGGCTCGACCATGCCGTGCCCAACCTCGTCGACGGCGCCTTCTACAATTCCGGCCAGTGCTGCTGCGGCATCGAGCGGCTCTATGTCCACGAGGCCGTCTATGACGACTTCGTCGAGGCTTTCGTGGCGGAGACGAGGAACTATGTCGTCGGCAACCCGCTCGACGAGGCGACGACGATGGGGCCGATGGCGCAGCCGCGCTTCGCCGACTTTATCCGCGAGCAGAGGGCGGAGGCGCTGCGCAAGGGCGCGACCGCCCATGTCGGCATGAAGGTCGAAGCCGACCGCGACGGCTCGCCCTATCTGGCGCCGGAGGTACTGACCGGCGTCGACCACCAGATGAGCGTCATGCGCGAGGAGAGCTTCGGCCCGATCGTCGGCATCATGAAGGTGCGCAACGACGAGGAGGCGATCGCGCTGATGAACGA
>CAYYZC010000316.1:0-3810 GCA_964475605.1 uncultured Chelativorans sp. | reverse complement strand
GTTGCCGGTGGGGTCGTTGAAAAAAGCTTCGGTGAGGGTTTGCTGGTTCTCGGCGAGCGCCTCGTCGGGATCGGGCCGGACGACGGACGTCGTGCAGTTCTCAGGCAGCCCGGTCACCGCCAGATGCTCGTCGTCGTAGAAGTCGATCGCCGTGTAGAAGGTCGGATCGTAGACGCCGAAGGCGACCGTGCCGTCGAGCGGAAGCGGTTCGGCGGGCTGCGATTCGAAGAACAGGACGAGCTGCTCGCCGTCATGGTTCGCCATCATGCGTTCCGGCGGCTGCATCGAGACTTCCTTGCCGTTCGCCGTGACGACCTGGAAATAGCCGAACTCGGCCAGCGAGGCATGGACGACGGAGCCGACCTCCTCGAGCTCGGCATCGTCGAGCCTGAGGTCGGCGTCGGCGTCGAATTCGAGCAGCACGGTGCTGGAGAACAGGTCGTCGAACCGCCAGACATGGCGCAGCGCCGCGACGTTCCTGTCGGCGCCGACGACGACTTCGAGGCTCGCCTCCGCAAAGACATGCGGATGGGCAAGCGCAGCCGTGGGCACCGACGTGAAGGCGATGAGCGCCCCGATCTTCAGTTCCTGCCGCAACCGCAATTCAAATCATCCGCGCGAATCCGCTGCCGACAATGCGCAGGAAGCGGGCGAAATTGGGACATCGCATCAAGCGGGCCTCGTCTTGAACCAGTCGACGAGGAAATCGACGAAGACGCGGATCTTCGCCGGCAGGTAGCGCCGGTGCGGATAGACGGCGAAGATGCCGCCGCCACGCGGCAGCCATTCGTCGAGCACCGGCACCAGCTCGCCGGTCTCGATCGCCGGGGCCGCGACGAAATCGGGCAGCGACGCGAAGCCGAGGCCGGCGCTCGCCGCCGCCTTGGTCGAATGCGGGCTGTTGACCTCGATCGGTCCCGATACCGAGACCGAGAACATCTCGCCGCTCTCGCGCATGAAAGGCCAGTTCGACAGCCAGCGGCCATTGGTGTCGATGACGCAGGGCATGCGCGCCAGATCCTGCGGCCGCTCCGGCATGCCGTGCTTTCCGATCAGCTCCGGCGAGGCGCAGATGCGCAGGCCGAAGGGCGCCAGCCGCCGCGCGATCAGCGAGGAATCCTCCAGTCGCGTGATCCTGATCGCCATGTCGAAGCCTTCCTCGACAAGATCCACGAAACGGTCGTCGAGATGGATCTCGAGCACGATGTCGGGATGGGCTTTCGCAAAATCGATCAGCGACTGGCCGATCGGCGCGTCGGCGAAGGTGCGCGGCGCCGTCAGCTTGATGCGGCCGCGTACGTCGCCGGAGGATTCGCGCACCGAATCGGCGAGGCTGTCGATCTCGCGCACGATCTCCGAAGCGCGCTTGTAATAGGTGTGGCCGGCCTCCGTCAGCGAGAACTGCCGCGTCGTGCGGTTGAGCAGCAGGGCGCCGAGCTCGTCCTCCAGCTCGCGCACATATTTCGACAGCAGCGCCTTGGAGCGGCCGATCTTGCGCGCCGCGGCCGAGAATCCCTCCGCCTCGACCACTTCGATGAAAGCGCGCATGCGGGTCAGCGTGTCCATGCATATCCTCGATTCCAGGTGCGTCCTTCGAGGCTCGCCCCCGTGACGATTGCGCTCGTCATCCCAGCATCCGTGCGGGCTCGCACCTCAGGATGAGGACGGCCGGCGTATTCCGATCGGCGATGGCCACGGCTATGCCCGTCCTCATCCTGAGGTGCGAGCCCCGCTTTTCGCTTGCCGGGTGAGCTGTCGGTCATGCGGGCGAGCCTCGAAGGACGCACCAGATCACTCTCCCACGATCCGTCGCGCCATCCGAATCAGCGCCGGGTCGGAACCGGCCGGACCTAGCAGCGAGATGCCGAAGGGTGCGCCGTGGACCCTGCCGAGCGGCAGCGTGATCTGCGGAAAGCCGGAGAGGCCGGACAAGCAGAGGAGCCGCAGCGCACGCTCGCGATAGTTCTGGAGATCGTCGAATGACGTAGTCTTCAGCGGCGCGGCGCCCGGCACGGTCGGCATGAGCAGGATGCCGGCATCGCCAAGCAGGCCGGACAGCTCCTCGCGCAAGGCGTTGCGCTTCTTCGTTTCCGCGCTTGCCACCTCGCAGCCCAGCGTCGAGCCGAACTCGAAACGCTCGCGGATGCCGGGGCCGAGCCGGCGGTCGGCCCCGTTGATCCAGGGGCCGTGCGTCGCCCACGCCTCGTAGGCCTGAAGCTTGCGGAAGGTCCAGTAGAGCTCGTCGATCGATTGCGACAGGGCAGGGGCTTCACGCGGCTCGCCCAGGGTTTCGGCCACGATCGCGGCCATGCGGCGATATTCCGCCGCTTCCTCGTCGCCTATGACGAGCTCATCGAGGGCGGGAAGGCGGATGAGGTGGCCGGGTGAGGGGGCCTGGGTCGCCAGCAGCACCGTTGCCACCTTTTCGTAGGTGTCGATGTCGCAGGCGAACCAGCCGAACGTGTCGAGGCTCGGCGCCAGCGGCATCGCGCCCTGAAGCGAAATCGCCCCATGCGTCGTCCGCAGTCCGATCAGGCCGCAGAAGCTCGCAGGCGCGCGGATCGATCCGCCGGTGTCGGAGCCGAGCGCGATATCGACCAGCTTGCCTGCGACCGCCGCCGCGGAGCCCGACGAGGAGCCGCCGGTGACGCGGTCGTGCGCGGCCGGGTTAACCGGCTGCGGGAAATGGGCGTTCTGGCCCATCAGGGAGAATGCCAGCTCGTCGGTCTGGGTGCGGCCGGCATAGCGCGCGCCGGCATCGAGCAGCGCCTTGACCGCAGGCGCGGTGGCTGCGGCCGGCTTCGCCTCTTCGAGCCTGCACGGATTGCCGCAGCCCGTGCGCTGGCCTTCGATGTCGAAAATGTCCTTTACCGCCATGGCGAGGCCGGCGAGCGGCCCTGTATCGGCATGGCCGACCGGCGGCTCGGCACGGTCGAGGAAGGCGTTGAACGGATCGGGCATGAGGCGTCGTTCGCTTGCTTGAAACAATTCCGGCAGGTTCGTTCAACGTACGAAATTTTTCAAGCCGAGGCGAAAAACCCGTTGATTGTGACGGGACTTATCCATATATCGCCGCTTGCCCAAAGTCGCACGTGCCTGTGGGTGTCCGCCGGTCCCTCGTATTGGTGAGGGACACGGTAAGGTACCTGGAACTAACCCCTCCAGTCGGTCCGACGGCCAACCGCCAGATCGAGGACATCCTGAAGCAACGACGGTGCGGGCCTTTCTGGTGTCTGCCGGTCGTCCATAGACCGGGGTTACTGAAGAGGCACACCTTCATTGCCGGCAGTGCGGAGGCATCTCCAAAGCTGAGGCAGACAAAGCGAACGCTGGCCGTGGCGGCCGTCGTTCACCGCCGCGCGATGCGCATCCCGAGGTCTGGTGTCTCCACCTGCTGGCCCTCGCGATTCCGCATCCGCCCTTTGTCCACCGTGGGTCCGTGGCCGTGCGCCGAAGACCCGCAGCTCGATGAAGCGGCCCGTCCCGGTTTCGGGGCCGCCCTGGGAGAAGCCTCATGGCAACGCAGCGCATCCTCGATTTCCTCGCCACCCGACGTCCGAACGGCCCTTGCCTCGTCGTCGACCTCGACGTCGTGCGCGACAATTTCCACGCCTTCGAAAGGGCGCTTCCCGATTCGAAGATCTACTACGCCGTCAAGGCCAATCCGGCGCCCGAGATCCTGCGCCTGCTCGCCTCGCTCGGCTCCTCCTTCGACACCGCCAGCGTCGCCGAGATCGAGATGGCGATGGATGCCGGCGCGCCGGCGGAGCGCATCTCCTACGGCAACACGATCAAGAAGGAGAGCGACAT
>CAYYZC010000315.1:0-3859 GCA_964475605.1 uncultured Chelativorans sp. | reverse complement strand
CGCGGCGCTGATCGCGGCAAGGCTGGAACGGCCGTTGCCGCAGAATGCGCGGGCGCTGGAGCACGTTCTTCATGTCGCCGCCGCGCAGATGCTTTTCCTCGACATCCCCGACAGCGCCGCCGTCGACGTCGCGGTGACGCAGGCCGGTGCCGACCCGCGCACGCGCCGTTTCGCGCCGCTCGTCAATGCCGTGCTGCGCGAGATCGGCCGGCGCAAGGAGCGGGCCCTGCCGGCGGCGCTCGCCGCCACGCGCGACTGTCCGGACTGGCTCGCCGAGCGGATCGAGCGGGACTACGGAGCCGAAAGGACGGCCGCCATCCTTACCGCCCACCGCATGGAGGCGCCGACCGACTTCACCGTCAAATCCGACCCGGAGCGCTGGGCCGAGGCGCTCGGCGGCATCGTGCTGCCGACCGGGACAGTGCGCGTCGCCCGCCCGGCCGCGCCGATCCCCGACCTGCCCGGTTTCGACGAGGGCGAATGGTGGGTGCAGGATGCGGCGGCGAGCCTGCCGGCGCGGCTCTTCGGCGATCTCGTCGGCAGGCGCATCGCCGATCTCTGTGCCGCGCCCGGCGGAAAGACGGCCCAGCTCGCCGCGGCGGGCGCGGCCGTGACCGCGGTGGAGCAATCGCCCAACCGCGCAGGCCGGTTGCGGGCAAATCTCGAACGCCTCGGCCTTGCGGCCGAGATCCATGTCGCGGACCTCTTCGCCTGGCAGCCCGACCGGCATTTCGACGCCGTGCTGCTCGACGCGCCATGCTCCTCCACCGGCACGGTGCGCCGCCATCCTGACGTGCCATGGACGAAATCCGCACAGGACATCGCCAAGCTGGCGGCACTCCAGAAGAACATGGTCCGCCGCGCGCTGGATTTCCTCGCGCCGGGTGGGCTGCTGGTGTTCTCCAACTGCTCGCTCGACCATGAGGAGGGCGAAACCCTCGTCGCCGCGCTGCTGGCCGAGGGCTTGGCCGCGGAACCGGTTCCGCTGGTGGCGGACGAGCTGCCTTTCGCCGCCTCCTGGCTCACCGCCGACGGCTATTTGCGCACCACGCCGGCCGATCTCCCGCATGCCGATCCGCGCCTTGCCGGCATGGACGGCTTCTTCGCGGCGCGCCTGCGCAAGGCCTGATTCCGCCGCGCCAATTTCACCTTCGCATAAATTCTTGAATCATCTAAGCTATTCACGAACACTGCCGAGGGGATGCGGCACGGAGGCACGTGGGTTTGGCGCTGGCGAGGGGGCAGACCCCGCAATTATGGATTCTCGTGGCCGGTGAGGTCTGGCGGCGCGTGCGGCGCCGCCTGCGCGCCGGCCCGGTCTATCGCTGGCGTTTCACCGGCCGCACGCCCGAGCGCGTGCTGATCGCGCCGCCCGATCTGCGCCTGGCCGACCCGCAGATCGCGATGGAGATCTATCACGGCCGCTTTCCCTTCGCCGGCTGCCTAGTCGACACCCATGGCGCCTCGCCGTTCCAGATGACCGCCGCCAACCCGGTCTGGCTGAGCTCGCTGCACGGCTTCCGCTGGCTGCGCCATATGCGTGCGGCCGGCTCCGAGCTCGCCTCGGCCAATGCGCGGGCGCTGGTCGCCGACTGGATCGGCATGCATGGGCGGCGCATCTCGGGCGTCGCCTGGGATCCCGCGATCACGGCGCGCCGGGTGATCTCCTGGCTGCAGCATTCGGCCGTCGTGCTTCAGGGCGCGGAATACCCCTTCTACCGTGCCTTCCTGAAATCGCTGTCGATCCAGGTCCGCTATCTGCGCGCCATCTCGGCCGAGATGCCGGACGGCGAGGAGAAGCTGCGGGCGCTGATCGCGCTCGCCTTCGCGGCATTGTCGCTGCCCTCCTCGGCGTCCGCGCTGCGCAGCGCGACGCGGGCGCTGTCGGCCGAGCTGGAGCGCCAGGTCCATCCCGACGGCGGTCATGTCTCGCGCAACCCGGAAGCGGTGCTGGAACTGCTCGCCGATCTCCTGCCCCTGCGCCAGACCTATGCCAACCAGGCGGAAGCCCCGCCCGACGCGCTGATCGGCGCGGTCGAGCGCATGCTGCCGGCGCTCCGCTTCTTCCGCCACCAGGACGGCACGCTGGCCCGCTTCAACGGCATGGGCGCGACGATTCATGACCGCATCGCCGCCATCCTCCATCACGACGACACGGCCGGCGCGCCGCTGCTGCATGCGCCGCATTCGGGCTATGAGCGCCTGTCGATGGGCGGCACGACGATCATCGCCGACAGCGGCGCCGCGCCGCCGCCCGCCGCGGCGCAGGTCGCGCAGGCCGGCGGCCACGCCGACGAGATGTGGGCTGGGCGCAGCCATGTAATCCTCAATTGCGGCGTCGACAGCTACGGCAGCGACGACATCCGGCCGCTGGCGCGGGCCTCGGCCGCCCATTCCACCGCGATCATCAACGACACCTCGTCGGCGCGCTTCTCCTTCCCGCCGCGCCTGTCGAACATGCTCGGCACGCCCCTCATCGACGGGCCGCGCCGCGTGCGCTGCCAGCGCGACGACGGCGACGGCATCCAGTCCTTCGCCGCCAGCCATGACGGCTATCTGGCGCGCTTCGGCCTCTATCACGAACGCGAGCTCTCGCTTTCGGCCAATGGCGGCATTGTCGAGGGCATCGACCGCATCTTCAGGCCGGGCGGGCGGGCGGCGCGGGAGAACCGGAACGACATGGTCGCCATCCGCTTCCATCTCCATCCCGATGTCGAGCTCTTCCACGACGGCGAGGGAGAGGCGCTGGTGCTTGCGGGACTGAACGGCGACCGCTGGGTCTTCTCCTGCGAGGAGGTGCCGCCGCATGTCGAGGAATCGCTGTTCTTCGCCGGGCTCGGGGGACCGCGGCGCAGCCGCCAGATCGTGCTGTCCTATCGCGCCTCGCTGCATCCGGAGATCAAATGGCGGCTGCGGCGGCGTTGAACGCGGCCGGCGAAGCGCTTCGGATGCCGCTCGAAACGACCGAGAAAAACGAAAGAAAAGGAAAATGCCCGATCCAGCCCTGAAGACCGCCCTCAAGAACGGGGAGTTCATCCTTGCGCCCGGCATATTCGACCTGATCTCGGCGCTGATCGCCGACCGCCAGGATTTCAAGGCGCTCTACGTCACCGGCTACGGCACCGTGGCGTCCTATCTCGGCCTGCCGGATGCCGGCCTCGCCACCTATCGCGACATGCTGGAGCGCATCGCGCAGATGGTCCGGATGACGAAACGGCCGATCATCGCCGACGCCGATACCGGCTATGGCGGCCTGCTCAATGTGCGCCACACGGTCCGCGGCTACGAGGATGCCGGCGTCACCGCGATCCAGATCGAGGACCAGGAATTCCCGAAGAAATGCGGACATACGCCGAACCGGCGCGTCGTGCCGCTGGAGGACATGGTGCGCAAGATCGAGGTCGCCGTCGACAGCCGCCGCAGCGACGACTTCCTCGTCGTCGCGCGGACCGATTCGCGCACCAGCCTCGGCATCGACGAGGCGATCCGGCGCGGCAAGGCCTTCGCCAGGGCCGGCGCCGACGTCGTCTTCGTGGAGTCGCCGGAATCGGAGGAGGAGATGCGCCGCATCGGCGAGGAGATCGACGCGCCGCTCTTCGCCAATATGGTCAATGGCGGGCGCACGCCGCTCTTCCCGGCCGAAAAGCTGCATGAGATGGGCTATTCGATCGCCATCCACCCGGTCGTCGGCTTCCTCGCCGCCGGCGCGGCGCTGGAGAAGGCCTATGGCGACCTCGCGAGGAACGGCGAGACCTCGAAGGACATCGATCTCTATCCCTTCGAAGAGTTCAACAAGCTGCTCGGCTTCGAGGACATCTGGGCCTTCGAGAAGAAGTTCGCGGAGCTCTGAAAAACGGCG
>CAYYZC010000314.1:1501-3877 GCA_964475605.1 uncultured Chelativorans sp. | reverse complement strand
CACACTGATGAAACACTTCAGCAAGATCCTTCTGGCCGCCGTTGCCGCGTCGGTTCTGTTCGCCCCCATGGCGAATGCGCAGTATCGTCATGACGACCGTCGGCCCGGCTACCATCACCTCGAAAAGAAGCGCCCGGCTCTCCAGAGGAAGCAAGTCTACAAGAAGCCGGTCCGCCACCACTGGAAGAAGGGACATCGGGTCTCCCACTGGCAGCGCCGGGCGGCTGTTCGCGACTATTACCGGCACGGACTCAGAAGGCCGCAGCCGGGACACCAGTGGGTCAAGGTCGACAACGACTATCTGCTCATCAGCCTGGCCACCGGCGTCATCGTAGGCATCGTCGCGAGCCGCTAAGCCCGTCGGCCTCGCCTTCGGGCGGGGCCTTTCCCACGGGACTGCTCGCGTGGCGACAGGCGCTTCAGCATCGGAACCTTTAGCCATCAGGCCAGTTAACCGGCACGATCCGTTTGAGGGGACATATCCATGAACATCCTGATCAGCGTCCTGATCACATTTCTCGTCATCTTCCTTGTTCTCTACCTGATCGGCATGCTTCCAGTTGACGGGAAAGTGAAGCAGATCGCGCGGATCGTCGTGATCATCATCGGCGTCGTGTCGCTGCTTAGGTACCTGGCCATCTTCTAGGCCAGGCCAGCGCTGAACCGAATTGGAACGAAGAATGGCCGACAACAGCAACGAGACAAGTATTCCGAAACCGAACCGGCAAGGACGACGCTCTCAGGAGGCGCTCGAGAAGCAGGTTGCGCAACTGAAGCGCGAGATCGCCAAGATCAACAAAACGCTCGCCGATCGCGCCGAGGAAGCCGTCGAGACTGCCGGCGGATGGTACGAAGATGCTTCCGATCGGGCGTCCAGGGCTGCCCAGCAGTTGAGAACGCAAGCCCATACCGTTTCCGAAACCGTGAAGGACAACCCCGGCACCATTTCATCCGCGATGCTCCTTGGCGGGATAATCGGGGTTCTGGTCGGATGGGCAATAGCGCACCACGCCGATCGCCATCACCGCTGGTACTAGGCTGCGCACCATGCCTTGTAGGCAACCGTAACCCCTGCCCCCGTCACTGGGGTCGGGTCCCCCGTAGAAAGTCATCGCACCTGCCGGATCAATTTGACCGGTTTCAGGTCCTAGCGACGGTGAAAACCAGCAGAACCAGAGCGATGAAGTTCAGGACCGCACTGCCGGCGTGTGAGAATTCCCACTGCATTCGCAGGAACTCCCACTTCGGCGGAAGCATCGTCCAATTCTCCGTCGCCCTGTTCATCGGGAACGTGAAGGTCCAGAAAATCACCTGCGTCCCGGCCAGGCAGAGAAATGCAATAGCGGCCAGGAAGTATCCCTCTCCGGACCGGTAAAGCGCGATGGTCAGCACCAGGCTGCTTATCACGGCTCCTATGACGACGATCGCGAACAGGTTCCAGCCATCGTAGGCACGCTGGGCTGCGAGATAGGCGTCGCCATCCAATCGCAGCTTGCTCGCCACCGAAAACAGATGTGCACCCGCAGGCACCATGGCGAGACAGGCGAAGACAACGGCCATGATCCTGAGCGAATAGAGCATGACGCTTCAACGCCGCGTCTATCGGTCCGTTCCGACTTACACCTCCCTCGGGCTCTCCAAAGAAATGAACAGGTCATCTTAACGGCTCTTCCCACACGCCATTTTGATTACCGCGCCACGGGACTGCGCGATAGTCTTCCCCAGGGGGAACAGGGAGGAAATCATGAAAGCCTTGCTTGCGCTCTCCGCATCAGTGGTCGTTGCCCTGGCCGGCATCAACATCGCCGCCGCACAAGACGCCTCGATGAGTTTCTTCATCACCAGCCAGGGCCCGGGCGATGGGGCAAACCTGGGTGGACTGGAAGGCGCTGACGCCCATTGCGCGTCGCTCGCAGAAGCTGCCGGCGTGGCCGGCAAGAGCTGGGCGGCATATCTCAGCACCAGCGAGGTCAATGCCCGCGACCGCATCGGAAGCGGGCCTTGGGTTAACGCCAAGGGTGAAACTATCGCTGACAGCGTAGATGACCTGCACGGCGACCAGAACGGAATCTCGAAGGAAACCGGCCTCGACGAAAAGGGCGAAATGGTGAACGGACGCGGTGACGATCCAAACCGCCATGACATCCTCACCGGATCGATGCCGGACGGCACGGCTCACGAGGCAACGTGCGAAAACTGGACCGCCAACGGCGAGGGCTCTGCCATGGTCGGGCACCATGATCGAATGGGGCTTGACGATTCTACTGCTGCCAAATCCTGGAATTCTTCCCATCCATCTCGCGGGTGTAGCCAAGCTGATCTGCAAGGCACCGGTGGAGATGGACTGCTCTACTGCTTCGCGACACAATAGCCCTC
>CAYYZC010000314.1:0-1401 GCA_964475605.1 uncultured Chelativorans sp. | reverse complement strand
GGCGCCAAGATAGAGAAAGACGGCGGGCTCTGGGTCGGCGGCAGGGCTACTCTGACCAGCGACGATATCCGGTTCGAGCCGAACGCAATGAACCGCCACATGCACAGTGGAATTCCCTCGGTCTCGATACCTTTGGCAAGCATCGAGGCCATAACCGTCAAGCGCGGCATCCTTACGAACATCGTCGAACTGCGGTTGGCCGAGCAGACTTTCTGCCTGCGCTGCTTCAAGGCGAGGGCGTTTGCTTGTGACATCGAAAAGGCCCGAGCCACCGCACGGCGACATGGCGCAAATCAACTCTCGGACGTCACGCCGCCAAGCTCGTAGACGACCCGCATCGGATACGCGCGAGCGTCCGCCCTTCTGAGCTGGTTGCGGTGGCGGGATTCGCACCCGCGACCCCCTGCTTGTGAGGCAGGCGAGACGGACCACTTCTCCACACCGGCAATCAAATGATACTAACCGACCGCCCAGCAAATCGGCGTTCGTCGGCAGCCTTCCCTCGTCAAGGCCGATAATTCGACGGAGGAGGAACATTGCAGACGATTTCAAGTGTCGCGCAGCAGCGCAAAGTGACAGGCATCCTGTTGATGTGCGTCGGGGTAGCATGCCTCAGCGTCAATGATGCTATCGCAAAAGCGCTGACTGCGACCTATTCCCCGCTCCAGATCGTCTTCATGCGAAGTGTCCTGGCAGCGCCCGTTGCCGTCCTTATCGTGCTGAGGATAGGCGGCGCCCAGGCATTGGTCTCCCATCGTCCTGCCGCGCATCTACTGCGCGGTATCCTGTGGATTTGCGCCACGGTTCTTTTCTTCACGAGCATCATGCATCTGGGGCTCGCCGAGGCCACGGCACTCATCTTTGTCGCGCCTCTCTTCATTACGGCGATCTCGGCCATGCTCCTTAAGGAACACGTCGGCTGGCGACGTTGGGCGGCGGTTATCGCGGGCTTCATCGGCGTTCTGATCGTCATCCAACCAGGCGCAGCCACCTTCCGGCCTGTCTTGCTGCTGCCTGTCGCCACGGCCTTCATCTATGCCCTGTTAATGATCAGCGCCCGGTGGGTGGACAAACGCGAGAGCGTCTGGACGCTCCTGCTTTATTTTACCGGCACCAGCGCATTTTTGAGCGCCTTCATCGTACCGTTTGTGTGGATCGCCATTCGACCTGATGATCTCTGGCTGTTCATCGCGACCGCCGCGTTCGGGACGGCAGGAATGACGATGATGTCCCAAGCCTTTCGAATCACCCCCGCCGCAGTAGTGGCGCCACTGGAGTATACGGCCATTCTCTGGGCAACGGCCCTGGGATGGTTGATATGGAGTGACGTGCCGGATACGGCGACCATCATCGGCGCCGCCGTTATCATCACAAGCGGCGTTATCGTCATCCTCAGAGAAC
>CAYYZC010000313.1:3061-3888 GCA_964475605.1 uncultured Chelativorans sp. | reverse complement strand
ATAGAGGTTCATCGCTGTTCCCTCACCAGGCTGACGAAGATGTCTTCCAGCGAGCTCTGCCGCGTGCTGAGGTCGCGCAGCACGATGCCGGCCGCGGAGAGGTCTGAGAGCAGGCGCGCGATGCCGGTCCGCTCGGCCGTCGTGTCGTAGCGATAGGTGACGCGCCTTCCGTCCTCGCCGAGCTCCAGCTCATATGCGGCGAGCTCCGGCGGCAGCCCGGCCAGCGGCTCGCGCAGGTCGAGCATCAGCTCCTTCACGCCGAGCTTGCGCATCAGCTCGCCCTTGTCCTCGACCAGCAGCAGCTCGCCATGGCTGATGACGCCGATCCGGTCGGCCATCAGCTCGGCCTCCTCGATGTAGTGGGTGGTCAGGATGATGGTGACGCCGCTGTCGCGCAATTCGCGGATCACCTCCCACATCCCCTTGCGCAGCTCGACGTCGACGCCGGCGGTCGGCTCGTCGAGGAACAGGATCTGAGGCTCGTGGGCGAGCGCCTTGGCAATCATCACGCGTCGTTTCATGCCGCCGGAAAGAGTGACGATCTTGCTGTCCTTCTTGTCCCACAGGCTGAGCTTGCGCAGGATGTCCTCGATCAGCTCCGGCTTCTCCTTCTTGCCGAACAGGCCGCGGCTGAAGCTCACCGTCGCCCAGATGGTCTCGAAGGCATCGGTATGCAGCTCCTGCGGCACCAGGCCGATCATGGCGCGTGCGGCGCGGAAATCGCCGATGATGTCGTGGCCGCCGACGAGCACGCGTCCCGAGCTCGGATTGACGAGCCCGCATATGACCGAGATCAGCGTCGTCTTGCCGGCGCCGTTGGGGCCGAG
>CAYYZC010000313.1:0-3051 GCA_964475605.1 uncultured Chelativorans sp. | reverse complement strand
AAGGGCGAGGATCTCGCCCTTGGCGATCTCCAGGTCGACCTTCTTCAACGCCTTGTGGCCGTTGTCGTAGGTCTTGGAGAGGTCGGAGATGGAAATGACTGGGTCCATTGAAATCTGTTCTTGAAAGATGACGGACATGGAGGAGGAAGGGAGAGACGGGCGCGGCCGCCCGGAAGAATGTTGCAGGCATATAGTCTTGCCGGGGCGCCGGTGCCACCCGCGACGCGACGCGAATGGTTACAAGCTGACAGGTTCTGCCAGCCCGGATGACGGTCCGGAACTTTGCGCCCCACTTGACTTCCGGTGTTCGTCCTCTCAACAAAACGCGATAAATGTGTCGCAGCGAACGGCACGGGGCCCGGCGCCTCGCCCGCGCGATGGGAGGAAAAGATGTCGATCGCATTCACTTTCCCCGGCCAGGGCAGCCAGTCGGTGGGCATGGGCAAGGAGCTCGCCGATGCGTTCCCGGAGGCGCGTGCCGTCTTCGACGAAGTCGACGACGCGCTCGACGAGAAGCTTTCCGCGATCATGTGGGAGGGTCCGGAGGACAGGCTGACGCTGACCGCCAATGCGCAGCCGGCGATCATGGCCTGCTCGCTTGCCGTGATGCGCGTGCTCGAGGCGCGGGGCTTCGTGCTCAAGGACAAGGCGTCCTATGTAGCCGGCCATTCGCTCGGCGAATATTCGGCGCTTGCCGCCGCCGGCGCCTTCTCGCTGGCCGACACGGCGCGCCTGCTGCGCATTCGCGGCAAGGCGATGCAGGCAGCGGTTCCCGTCGGCGAGGGGGCGATGGCCGCGATCATCGGGCTGGAGCAGCCGGAGGTCGAGGCGGCCTGCGCGCAAGGCGCGGGCGACGGCGTGTGCCAGATCGCCAACGACAATGGCGGCGGCCAGCTCGTCATCTCGGGCTCGGCTGCTTCGGTCGAGGCGGTCGCCCGCCTGTGCTCGGAGCGCGGCGCCAAGCGCGCGATCCTGCTGCCGGTCTCCGCGCCCTTCCATTCCGCCCTGATGGCGCCCGCCGCCACGGTCATGCAGGAGGCGCTTTCGTCGGTGGCGAAGAACCCGCCGGCCGTGCCGGTGGTCTCGAACGTCTCCGTCGCGCCGGTCACCGATCCGCAGGAGATCGTGCAGCGGCTTGTGGAGCAGGTCACCGGCCGCGTCCGCTGGCGCGAGACGGTGGAATGGTTCGCCGCCAACGGCGTCGCCACGCTCTACGAGATCGGCTCCGGCAAGATCCTCTCCGGCCTCGCCCGCCGCATCGACCGCGAGATCGCGACGGTGAATGTCGGGTCGCCGGCGGAGATAGAGACAGCGATGAGTAGTGAATGGTGAATAGTGAATAGTGAATGGTCGGCTATCGCGGATCTCTCAGCGAACCCGACTGCCGACTGCCTATTTGCCGACTGCCTTTCTGACCATTTACCATTCGCTATTCACCATTCACCGCTTTTGAAAGGACCCAGCCATGTTCGACATTTCCGGCCGGAAGGCGCTCGTGACCGGCGCCAGCGGCGGCATCGGCGAAGCGGTGGCGCGGGCGCTGCATGCGGCCGGCGCGACCGTTGGCCTGCACGGCACCCGTGTCGAGAAGCTGGAGGCGCTGGCATCCGAGCTCGGCGAGCGCGTCAGGGTCTATCCGGCCAACCTGTCGGACCGTGCCGAGGTGAAGGCGCTGGCCCAGAAGGCGGAAGCCGAGCTCGAAGGCGTCGACATCCTTGTCAATAATGCCGGCATCACTCGCGACGGCCTTTTCGTGCGCATGTCGGACGAGGATTGGGACGCGGTCCTGGAGGTCAATCTCGGCTCGGTCTTCCGGCTCACCCGCGACCTGACCCATCCGATGATGCGCCGCCGCCACGGCCGCATCGTCAACATCACCTCCGTCGTCGGCATCACCGGCAATCCCGGCCAGGCCAACTATTGCGCCTCCAAGGCCGGCATGATCGGCTTTTCCAAGTCGCTCGCCCAGGAGATCGCGACGCGCGGCATCACCGTCAACTGCGTCGCCCCCGGCTTCATCGAATCGGCGATGACCGACAAGCTCAACGACAAGCAGAAGGAGGCGATCATGGGCGCGATCCCGATGCGCAAGATGGGATCGGGGGCCGATATCGCCACAGCCGTGCTCTATCTCGCCTCCGACGAGGCCGGCTACGTCACCGGCCAGACGCTCCACGTCAATGGCGGCATGGCGATGATCTGAGGCGGTTCCGTTGTAAAATCCATCGGTGAAGAGGGAACGCAACGGACATCTTAGAGCTTGATTGGCGGCTTTCGTGCCGCTAACGAAGGCGCAACAACATTAGTCGAGGAATTTTCACATGAGCGATACCGCAGAACGCGTCAAGAAGATCGTCGTCGAGCATCTCGGCGTCGATGCTGACAAGGTCACGGAGCAGGCAAGCTTCATCGATGACCTTGGCGCGGACAGCCTCGACACCGTCGAGCTCGTGATGGCTTTCGAGGAAGAGTTCGGCGTCGAAATCCCCGATGACGCGGCCGAGACCATCCTGACGGTCGGCGACGCGGTCAAATACATCGAAAAGGCCTCGGCCTGACGGCTGGCCGCATTCCCGAACAGTGCCGTCATCTGCTGACACCGGAACTGCCATGAGGCGCGTCGTCGTCACGGGGCTCGGTCTGCTCTCGCCGTTCGGCCTGGGGGCCGAGCATAGCTGGAAGCAGCTCCTCGCCGGCAGGAGCGCGGCGCGGCGGATCGAGACCTTCGAGGTCGACGATCTGCCGTGCAAGATCGCCAATGTGATCCCGCGCGACGATAGCGAGGCGGCGTTCGATCCCGACCGCTTCCTCGAGCCCAAGGACCAGCGCAAGGTCGGCGACTACATCATCTACGGCATGGTCGCCGCCGACCTCGCGCTTGACGATGCCGGCTGGCATCCCTCCTCGCCGGAGGACCAGAACGCCACCGGCGTGATGATCGGCTCGGGCATCGGCGGCATCGAGGGCATCGCGGAGAACGCGATGATCCTCAAGGAGCGCGGCCCGCGCCGCAACAGCCCGTTCTTCATTCCGGGCAACATCATCAACCTC
>CAYYZC010000312.1:0-3906 GCA_964475605.1 uncultured Chelativorans sp. | reverse complement strand
GCGCTGATGTTGTCTGCGGCCGCAATCACGGCCCGGATATATACCTCTTCCCCGGTTTGAAAGCGCGTTAGCGGCCCGCCGAGATTGACCGCGGCTACGGCCCTGCCCTCGGGGCCGAATATGGGCGCGGCCACGCCGAACAGGTCGCCTGACGTTTCGCCGCGCGCGGTGGCGAAGCCGGCTTCCCGGTGCCTGGCCAGTTCCGCTTCCAGCTCGGCCTGGTCGGTAATGGTGCGCGCGGTCAGGCTGGGCAGGCCGACATTGCGGTAATGCGCCTGGCGCTCGGCTTGGGTCATGTGAGCGAGCAGGATCTTGCCGCCGGCCGTGGCGTGCATCGGCCGCGGCATACCGACGGGGATGACATATTGCAGCGGCTGCGAACCCATTATGCGGCACAAATAGTAGACTGCCAGGCCGTCCGTAAGCGCGAGCGTCACGGTTTCCCGCGTCTCCTCCACCAGCGCCTCGAGATGCGGCAGCGCCAGGTCGCGCAGGTCGACCTCGATCTGCGCACTGGCCGCGTAGCGCGTGAACCCCATGCCCGTCCGGTAGACTTTGGTGCGGGGATCGACCGATACCAGCCCCCGGCCCACCAGAGTGCGCAGGATCGTGAGCACGGTGCTTTTCGGCGCGTCGATGGCGTTCGACAGTTCGGTCAGGTTCATCGTCCTGTCGTGGGCCACCAGCAGGTCGAGTATGTCGATGCAGCGCTCGATGGATCGAACGGCGGACGACCCTCCGACATCAGTCTTTGCACCGGGCTCTTTTTTCATTCAGCAACTTGTTGCACCGGCTGCGCCTTCGCCGGCCAGTATTCGGCAAAGAGACGCATGAAATTCCCACCCAGGATCTTCCTGATCTCTTCAGGCCTGAAACCGTCCTTCACCAGCCCCGCCGTGATATTCGGCGTCTGGGCGAGAGACTTGAAGCCGTCGGGATAGGAGAAATCCATCTTCTTGACGGGCACAGACATAAATGAAGGTGCACCCTCTGTCACCCTGCGAAACAGGTCTTCCTGCCAGTTCTCCATCAGGTCCGGACCTATGCCGACGCAGTCGATGCCGCCGACATCGGCGATATGCCGGATGTGGCGGACCATGTCGGCCACCGTCGAGTCCTTGCCGGCTACCATCGAGTTCAGCGCATGGATGCCCACGATGCCGCCCTTTTCGGCAATGCCGCGAATGTGCTCGTCGCTGAGGTTGCGAATGTGCGGCTGGACCCCGCGCGCATTGGAGTGGCTGGCCATGAAGGGCCTGCGGGCCAGATCGATGACGTCTTCGGTGCTGCGGTCGTTGAGATGCGAGACATCGACGATGATGCCCAGATCCTCGCATTCGGCGACCACTTCGGCGCCGAAATGTGTAAGCCCGCCATTGCTGCGCTCCAGCGCGCCGTCGGCGAGGTGATTGCGCCAGTTGTGGGTAAGTCCGAGCGAACGCAGTCCCAGCCGGTGCAAATTGCGCAGATACGAGATCTCCTCGATCGGCGTCGCCCCTTCCAGACAGATCACCAGCGCGATCTTGTTCTCCCGCTTGGCGCGGTAGATATCGTCCACCGTATCGACGAGGATGATGGAGGCGCTTTCGCGCGCTTCCAGATGCGCATGGTCGATCATGCGCATGACGCGCTGCAGCGGGCTGGTGGAAAGTTGCTGGGTGGGCAGGAAGCCATAGCGGGAATCGCCGCCCAGATGGTCGAGGAACACGGTCGCCCCGCCCTCGCGCAGGATCGGTACGTGCCGCTCCTCCAGCACCGCCTTCTTTCCGGACACGCGGTGGTAGTCGACATCCGCGCCGATGATGTCGGTGTGTCCGATGACGACGATGGCCTCCTCGTGCAGGCGTGCCGCTTCCTCGTTCATGATCGCTGCTCCATTCAAGTCTTGGGGATGCCCGCCTGGATGCGGGCGATGTCGAGAATCCTTTGCGCGCGCTTGGCGACCGCCTCGTCGACGAAGGTGCCATCGTCGAGCACGGCCGCGCCGCGGCCGGCGGCGGCATGCGCCTCGTAGCCGCGAACGACCGCATCGGCCGCCGCGATCTCGCGCTCGGAGAACGCGAAAGCGTCATTGATCACCGGCACCTGCCTGGGGTGGATGCAGGAGCGGCCGAAATAGCCCAGAGCCCGATCCTCGCGAGAGGCGCGCGCCAGCCCGTCGAGATCGGCGATGGGGCTGAACACATGCGCGATCGGTGCCGCGAGGCCCAGATAGCGGGAGCGCAGCACGAGGTGCGAGCGCGCATGCAGCGTCTCCAGCCGTTCCGGCGTTCGCTCGCCGCCCATGTCGAGCACGAAGTCGCCCGAGCCGAAGATGAAGCGCTCCACGCGGCGCGAGGCCGCGGCCAGCTCGTCGAGGCCGAAGAAGCCGCGTACATTCTCTATAAGCGGGTGGATGGCGATCGCCGCGCCCGCATCGCCGTGGCTATCCAGTATCGCGGAGATTTCGGCGATTCTCTCCGGCGCGTCGGCCTTCGGCACCCTGATGCCGGCAATGGTCGCAGGCAGCGCCGCCGCATCCTCGAGGCCGGTCTGGCCGGAATTGACGCGCACATAGACGGGCAGCGGCGGCGTCTCGCGCAGGAAGGCGCAGGCCATGGCGCGTGCGGCCGGCTTCTCGGCCGGCGGAACGGCGTCCTCCAGGTCGATCACCACCGCGTCGGCGCCGGCGTCATGGACCTTGGCGAGCAGGTCGCCGCGATTTGCCGGCACGTAGAGATAGGACCGCGCGAATTCCCCGGCAGGCGACATCGGCTAGATGACTCCCTTGGTCCTGAGCGCCTCGATCTCCTCCTCGCCAAGGCCGAGCTGCCCGCGAAAGACGGCGTCATTGTCGGCGCCGAGCTGTCGTCCGGTCATGCGGATGGCACCGGGATTTTCCGAGAGACGGAAGATGAGGTTCTGCATGCGCACCGGGCCGAGCTCGTCGTCCTCGACAGTGGCGATCGTATCGAGCGCCTTGTATTGCGGGTCCTCGAAGATGTCGGCGATGTTGTAGACCGGACCGATCGCCGCCTGCGCCTCCTCGAAGGCGCGGATCACCTCCGCGAAGGGCCGCGCCGCGATCCAGTCGGCGACGCGACCGTCCAGCTCTTCGACATGGGCCACGCGACCCGCCGCTGATGAGAACCAGGGCTCCTGCGTCACTTCAGGCCAGCCGATCAGCTTCATGACGCGCTCGGCGATCGAAGCCGACGAGGTGGAGACGGCCACCCATTTGCCGTCGGCGGTCTCGTAGGTGTTGCGCGGTGCGTTCTTGACCGAGCGGTTGCCGGTGCGCGGCTGCACCTTGCCGAGCTGGTCGTAGACGATCGCCTGGTTGCCGAGCACGGTGAGCAGCGGCTCGATCAGCGCGAGATCCACGATCTGGCCGCGGCCCGTCATATGCCGCGCATTGAGCGCCACCATCGCCGCGAAGGCCGCCGAAATGCCGCTGATGCCGTCGGCAAGCCCGAAGGGCGGCAGCGTCGGCGGCCCGTCGGGCTCGCCCGTGATGGCGGCAAAGCCGCTCATCGCTTCCGCCAGCGTGCCGAAGCCCGGCCGCGAGGAATACGGCCCCTTTTGCCCGAAGGCGGTAACGCGCACCAGCACGAGGCCGGGGTTCTCCGCGGCAAGCGTCTCGTAGCCGAGGTTCCAGCGCTCCAGCGTGCCGGGGCGGAAATTCTCCACCACCACATCTGCGTCGCGCACCAGCCTGCGGAACAGCGCCTGCCCTTCGGGGCTGCCGAGATAGAGCGTGATCGCGCGCTTGTTGCGGCCGATCAGCTTCCACCAGAGCGGCACACCGTTCCTGGAAGGGCCGTGGGTGCGCGCCGGATCGCCGCGCGGATGCTCGATCTTCAGAACGTCGGCGCCATAATCCCCGAGCAGCATGGCCGCGAGCGGCCCGGCAAACAGCGTCGATAT
>CAYYZC010000311.1:0-3926 GCA_964475605.1 uncultured Chelativorans sp. | reverse complement strand
ATGCGATGATCGAGGCGGCCGCGGCCAATGGCTGGCTCGACGGCGAGCGGGCGATGATGGAGTCGCTGCTTTCCTTCAAGCGCGCCGGCTGCGACGGCGTGCTGACCTATTTCGCGCCGCGGGTGGCCCGTCTCCTGGCGGAGGGCTGAGTCCGCGGCCGCCGGTCCACTTGAAAACCGCGCCTTTCTCACCAATTTGCAAGGAGGCACGGCTTCTCGTGCAAGGGTTGGCGAACCATGACCAGCAGGACCATAGACGGCGAGATCATCAATTCGAGGCTGGACGACTACCGGGCCTACGAGGGCGTACGCACGCGGCGCATATTCGCCTTCCTCATCGACTATCTGACCATCGCCATCCTCTGCATCCCCTTCGCGATCGTCGTCTTCCTGCTCGGCATCCTGACGCTGGGGCTCGGCTGGGCGCTGTTCGGCATCATCGGCCCGGCGGTCGCGCTCGTCTATATCTGGAAGACGCTCGGCGGGCGCAGGCAGGCGACCGTCGGCATGGCGATGATGGGCATCCGCCTCGACCGGCTCGACGGGCGGCCCGTCGACGGCATGACGGCGGTGGTGCACAGCGTGCTCTTCTGGGCCGGCAACGTTCTGCTCACGCCGCTGATCCTGCTCGCGACACTCTTCCTCGACCGCAAGCGCACCGTGCACGACCTGCTGCTCGGCACCGTGGTTACGCGCGCCGACGTCGTCTAGAAGACCGGCGCCTCGACACGATCACGCAAATTCCTGTTGACGTTTACGCGCAGCGTGACAAGCCTAGAGGCTGTTAGGAACCCGGACGTGGACTGCGCGGCAATGGGCAAATGACGCATCATCCGACACAATCCTCGACCCAGTTCTTCCTGACGGCACCCTCGCCCTGCCCCTATGTCGACGGCCAGCTCGAACGCAAGGTGTTCACCCACCTGGTCGGGGACAAGGCGCCCGAGCTCAACGACCTTCTCACCCAGGGCGGCTTCCGCCGCTCGCAGAACATCGCCTACCGCCCGGCCTGCGAGACCTGCCGCGCCTGCGTCTCGGTGCGCATCCTGGCGGCGGAGTTCCGGGCGAACCGCAATCTGCGGCGCGTGCAATCGCGCAATTCCGACCTGATCGGCGTCGAGCACCGGGCCGAGCCCTCCACGGAGCAGTTCTCGCTCTTCCGCGCCTATCTCGACTCGCGCCACCGGCGCGGCGGCATGTCCGACATGACGGTGCTCGACTATGCGATGATGGTGGAGGACACGCATGTCGACACCCGCATCGTCGAATACAGGAAGCGCGGCCCAGACAGCTTCATCACCGGCCGCGGCGAAGGCGAGCTGATCGCCGTCGCGCTGACCGACCGGATGCAGGACGGCCTGTCGATGGTCTATTCCTTCTTCAATCCGGAGATGGCGGACCGTTCGCTCGGCACTTTCATGATCCTCGACCATATCGCCCGCGCCCGCGCCGAGGGTCTGCCCCATGTCTATCTCGGCTACTGGGTCAACGGCTCGCGGAAGATGGCCTATAAGGTACGCTTCCAGCCGCAGGAGCATCTCGGCCCCAAGGGCTGGGAGCGCTTCGATCCCGAAAATCCCTGAACGGCCCCATCCGACCAAGGTCCTCCCGGCCTGATCGGCGCCGGGCCAGGCCGTCGCGCATGTCTGCACCCGTCTCCGATCATTCCAAGGGCCTCATCCTGACCGCGACCGGCGGGCTGGTGCTGACCGTCGACATCCCGCTGATCAAGCTTGCGGCCGGCGATCCCTGGTCGATCCTGCTGCTGCGCAGCGGTTCGACCGTCGTCGCCGCGCTCGTCATCTGGTCGATCTGGCGCGCCATGTCGCCGAAGGCGCCGCCGCTGGTGCCGGGCCTGCCGGGCCTCGTCGTCGCCGCCCTCTATGCGGCGTCCTCGATCTCCTTCATCGCCGCGGTCTACAACACGCCGACGGCCAACCTGGTCTTCATCCTCGCCTTCAACACGATGTTCGCCGCGCTCCTGTCGTGGCTGTTCCTCAGGCAGAGGCCGCGGCCGGCGACCCTGCTCGCCATGGCGGCGATGCTCGTCGGCATCTTCATCATCGTGCGCGACGGGCTTTCGGCCGGCAACACGTTCGGCGACTTCATGGCGCTGGTCTCCGCCTTCCTGATCGCCTGCGCCATCACCATCACGCGCGCCAGCGGCCGCGACATGGGCTTCGCCGCGCTGATCGCCGTCATCGTGCCGTTCCTGGTGGCGCTGGCGATCGTGCTGCCGCGCGGACTTCAGGTCGAGGTGCCGGGCTGGATCATCCTCAACGGCGCGCTGGTGATGCCGATCGCCTTCTTCTGCCTGGCAACCGGGCCGAAATACATCTCCGGCCCGGAAGTGGCGATGTTCTATCTACTGGAGACCGTGCTCGCACCGATCTGGGTGTGGGCGATCTTCGCCGAGACGCCGAGCCGGGCCACGCTCGCCGGCGGCGCCGTCCTCGTCATCGCGCTGGTCGCCCATTCGCTGTGGCAGATCGGCGAGGGAAGGCGGCGGCGGGCGGTGCAGGTGCCTCGCCATCCGATGTGAGGTAGTATTGCCGCAACAGCCGGGCAGCACCACAATTCGGCCGCAGCAGCAGCGCAGGAAGGACCTTTGAGGGACGATTCGACCAGGAAGGGGGCTCACGGTGATCGCAAGTCACGGCTGGCGGAAGAGTTGCGCGCGAATCTCCTGCGACGCAAGACCCAGAGCCGTGCCCGGCGACAGGGCGCACAGGACGAGCGGCCGGCCGGCCTCGACCCATCCGATGAAAGCTCCCTCCCCGCTTCTTCCCCGAGAGACCGCACGGATTGAGCTTCGCTCGCCGACGGCCTAAATCGCACCCCTTACGACCCGCGCCCGCCACCAGCCCAAGGATTTCACATGGACCGCATCAGCATTGTCGGCGGAAACGAGCTCAACGGGACGATCCCGATCTCCGGCGCCAAGAACGCCACCCTGCCGCTGATGATCGCCTCGCTGCTGACCGACCGGACGCTGAGCCTGGAGAACGTGCCGCATCTCGCCGATGTCGAGCTCTTGTCGCGCATCCTTGCCAATCACGGCGTCGACTATTCGGTCAACGGCCGCCGCGAGGAGCAGGGCACGATCTATCCCCGCACGATGAACTTCACCGCCGCCTCCATCGTCGACACCACCGCGCCCTATGAGCTGGTGTCGAAGATGCGCGCCTCCTTCTGGGTCATCGGCCCGCTGCTCGCCCGCATGCGCCAGGCGCGCGTGTCGCTGCCGGGCGGCTGCGCCATCGGCACCCGTCCTGTCGACCTTTTCATCGACGGCCTGCGCAAGCTCGGCGCGCAGATCGACATCGAGCAGGGCTACGTGAACGCCCGTGCGCCGGGCGGGCTGGTCGGCGACCGCTACACCTTCCCGAAGGTTTCGGTCGGGGCGACCCATGTGCTGATGATGGCGGCCTCTCTCGCCAGGGGCGAGACGGTGCTGGAGAACGCGGCGCGCGAGCCGGAGGTCGTCAACCTCGCCGACTGCCTCAATGCGATGGGTGCGCGCATCAGCGGGGCCGGAAGCAGCACGATCACCATCGACGGCGTCGACGAACTGCACGGCGCGCGCCACCGCATCATTCCCGACCGCATCGAGACCGGCACCTATGCGATGGCCGTCGCGATGACGGGCGGCGACGTGCTTCTGGAAGGCGCGGAGTCGGCGCTGCTGCGCAATGCGCTCGACGTGCTCGTCCAGGCGGGCGTCGAGGTCGACGACACGAATAGCGGGGTGCGGGTGCGCCGCAACGGCGCGGGCATCGCCCCCGTCGACGTCACCACCGAGCCCTTCCCCGGCTTCCCGACCGACCTGCAGGCGCAGTTCATGGGCCTGATGACGCGCGCCAGCGGCCGCTCGCGCATCACCGAGACGATCTTCGAGAACCGCTTCATGCATGTGCAGGAGCTGGC
>CAYYZC010000310.1:0-3943 GCA_964475605.1 uncultured Chelativorans sp. | reverse complement strand
ATCGCCCCGTTCCGCTTTTCGCCGCAATCCATGCTAAAAGGGCCGACCGAAGGGACGGAATCGGCTGTGTAGGAACAGGAGAGGGAAAGCATGAAGACCAGGATGACGATCGGCGCGGCGGCACTGGTGCTGCTTGCAGGCTGTACGACCGACCCCTACACCGGAGAGCGCCAGCTTTCGAAAACGGCCGGGGGTGCCGCGCTCGGCGCGCTGGCGGGTGCAGGCGTCGGCCTGCTCGCCGGCGGCGACGACCGCCGCAACGCGCTGATCGGCGCCGGCATCGGCGCGCTCGCCGGCGGTGCCGTCGGCAACTACATGGATCGGCAGGAAGCCAAGCTGCGCGCGCAGCTCCAGGGCACCGGCGTCTCGGTGACGCGCGTCGGCGACCAGATCGTGCTCAACATGCCTTCCAACATCACCTTCGCCACGGACCAGGACACGGTCACGCCGGGCTTCTACCCGACGCTGAACTCGGTCGCGCTGGTGCTCAAGGAGTTCAACCAGACGCTGGTCGACATCAACGGCCATACCGATTCGACCGGCAGTGCCGGCTACAATCAGGGCCTGTCGCAGCGGCGCGCCCAGGCCGTTGCCGGCTATCTGCAGGCGCAGGGCGTCGACGGCCGCCGCTTCTGGGTGCAGGGCTTCGGCGCGAGCCAGCCGGTCGCCTCCAACGACACCGATGCCGGCCGGGCGCAGAACCGCCGCGTCGAGATCTACCTTTCGCCGGTCACCTGACCGGCAAGCGAGCCGGCGATCCGGGCCGCGAGGCGGGCATTGTTCTCGACCAGGGCGATGTTCGTCTTCAGGCTGGCGCCGTTCGTGAGCTCGTAGATCCGCTGCAGCAGATAGGGCGTCACCGCCTTGCCGGTGACGCCCTTCTTCATGCATTCCTCCTGCGCCGCATTGATATGGGCGGCCATGATGTCTGCCGGGATATCGTCCTCCTCCGGCACCGGATTGGCGACGAGCATGCCGCCGCCTGTTCCCATCTCCTGCCGGATGCGGAAGAAGCGCGCGATCTCGGCCGGCCGGTCGAGGCGCAGCGGCGCCGGCAGCGCCGATTGCCGGGACCAGAAGGCCGGCATGACGTCGGTGCCGAAGCCCACCACCGGTACTCCGCGCGTCTCCAGCACCTCCAACGTCTTCTCGATGTCGAGGATGGCCTTGGCGCCGGCCGAGACGACGATCACCGGCGTGCGCGCCAGTTCCTCCAGGTCGGCGGAGATGTCGAAGCTCTGCTCCGCGCCCTTGTGCACCCCGCCGATGCCGCCGGTCGCGAACACCTCGATCCCGGCGAGATGCGCCGCGATCATCGTCGCCGCCACCGTCGTGCCGCCGCTCGAACCTTGCGCGACGGCAAAGCCGAGATCGGCCCGCGACAGCTTGAGAACGCCCTGCGCCGAGGCGAGCGCCTGCCGGTCCCCGGCCGAAAGCCCGATCTTCAGCCGCCCGTCCAGGACCGCGATCGTCGCCGGCGCAGCACCTTCGGCCCTGACGATCTCCTCCACCCGCGCCGCCATCTCGACATTCTGCGGATAGGGCATGCCATGGGTGATGATGGTGCTTTCGAGCGCCACGACGGGCTTGCCGGAGCGGAGCGCCTCGGCCACTTCGGGCAGGATCTGGAGGAGGGGACTTTCATTCGTCATGTGACGTTCCTTGGATGCGACGCGTCCACGAGAGCGAGCGCGACCGCGAAGCGCTCGTCGGAATAGGCGGCGACGGCTGCTTCCGCTTCGATGGTGAGGAGTGCCGCGGCAAGCCCGTGGCGGATCGCCTCGTCGAGCCCGTCGCCGCACATCAGCCGCGCAATGGTGACGCCGGCAAGCGCGTCGCCGGCGCCCGTCACGTCGACCACGGCGGCAGGACGTGGCGGGACGACCTCCAGCACGGCGTCGCGATCGAAGATGGTGACGGCGCCCGCACCGTCGGTGATCACGCCTGCGGCGAGCCCGCGCCGGCGCAGCCCGTTCACGACGCATTCCCTGTCGTCGCCGCCCAGCGTCGCCGCCTCGTGCCGGTTCATGAACAGGCAGGTGATCGACGGCAGCACGGTTGCGAGCCGCACCGCCTTTGCCGGCGAGATGGCGACCGCATAGAGCGGCCTGCCGGCTGCGGCCGCGGTCAGCCGCTCGATCGCCTGCACCGACAGGTTGGCGTCGAAGAACACCGCATCGGCGGCTGCCGCCGCGTCGCGGAAGGGACGGCGCGTCATCTGCTTCGCCAGCGCGATCTCGTAGAGCTCCATGTCGGCGAGGCCGGCGATCAGATCGCCCTTGCTGTCGAGCAACGCCGTGTAGCTCGGGCTCGCCCGGTCGAGGAAGGTGACCGAGAGGTCCCGGATCCCGGCGGCCGCGATCGCCTGGGCCACAAGGCTGCCGGCTGCGTCGCCGCCGCGCACCGACAACAGGGAGCCGGCGACGCCGTGGCGCACCGCGTTGCGCATGACGTTGAAGGCGACGCCGCCGGGCTCCTCGCGCATCGAGCCAGGATTGGAGACGCCCTGGATATAGTCGCCCGCGACCTGGCCGCGCCGGTCGATATGCGCGGCACCTATGCCGAGAAGTGTCGGAGCGCTGCTCATCGATCCCGCTGCCCTTGCCGGTCAGGGGACGAATCTAGAAGGAGAACGGCGGTGCGGCAATCGTCGCGACAGGTGGGGGCAACCGCGTTCCGATTCGCGGCTGCCGCAGCGTCGCCTGCGAGGCAAGACGCCTGAACGGAAAAAGAACATATCGGCAAAAGACGAGTCTTTTCAGTTATTTGGCATCTCTTGCCAAATGCGAACAAAAGCGGTACAAAAAAGCTTGCATTCACCGGGACGTCCGGCTTCGCTGATCACCAAGGGGTAGGGTATCATGGCACAGAACACATTGCGGCTTGTTGAGGACAATTCGGTGGACAAATCAAAGGCTTTGGACGCGGCGCTTTCGCAGATCGAGCGTGCCTTCGGCAAGGGCTCGATCATGCGGCTCGGAGCCAACGAGCAGGCGGTCGAGATCGAGACCGTGTCGACGGGCTCGCTCGGCCTCGACATCGCGCTCGGCGTCGGCGGCCTGCCCAAGGGACGCATCGTCGAGATCTACGGGCCGGAAAGCTCGGGCAAGACGACGCTGGCGCTGCACACCGTCTCCGAGGCGCAGAAGAAGGGCGGCATCTGCGCCTTCGTCGATGCCGAGCATGCGCTCGACCCGATCTATGCCCGCAAGCTCGGCGTCGATCTGGAGAATCTGCTGATCTCGCAGCCCGACACTGGCGAGCAGGCGCTCGAGATCTGCGACACGCTGGTGCGTTCCGGCGCCATCGACGTGCTGGTCGTCGATTCGGTCGCCGCGCTGACGCCGCGGGCCGAGATCGAGGGCGAGATGGGCGATTCGCTGCCCGGCCTCCAGGCGCGGCTGATGAGCCAGGCGCTGCGCAAGCTGACGGCGTCGATCTCGCGCTCCAACACGATGGTCATCTTCATCAACCAGATCCGCATGAAGATCGGCGTCATGTTCGGCTCGCCGGAGACCACGACCGGCGGCAATGCGCTGAAATTCTATGCCTCGGTCCGCCTCGACATCCGCCGCATCGGCGCGGTCAAGGACCGCGAGGAGGTGGTCGGCAACCAGACCCGCGTCAAGGTGGTCAAGAACAAGCTGGCGCCGCCCTTCAAGCAGGTCGAGTTCGACATCATGTATGGCGAGGGCGTATCGAAGACGGGCGAGTTGATCGATCTCGGCGTCAAGGCCGGCGTGGTCGAGAAGTCGGGCGCCTGGTTCTCCTATAATTCGCAGCGGCTCGGCCAGGGCCGGGAGAACGCGAAGCTGTTCCTGCGCGACAATCCCGAGCTGGCGCGCGAGATCGAGCTGGGGCTGCGCCAGAATGCCGGCCTCATCGCCGAGCAGTTCCTGGAGAATGGCGGCCCCGGCGGGCTCGACGACACGGACGAGGCCGC
>CAYYZC010000309.1:0-3954 GCA_964475605.1 uncultured Chelativorans sp. | reverse complement strand
CCTATCGCATCGACGATGCGAGGCGCTTCAGGCTCGCCGTCTCGGGCAGCCTGCCATTGGCCGAGCAGCGGCTGCGCACCCGTCTGGATGCTGCGCTGCGCCGCGTCTACGGTCTGCGCGGCTTCGAGGCGGCGCTGTCGGAGGAGCGCGCGTCGATGATGCGCGAGGTCCGCGACCAGCTCCGCCCGGATGCGATGTCGCTCGGCCTCGAGATCGACGATGTCCGGATCCGCCGAACGGACCTGACCGAGGAGGTCTCGCAGCAGACCTATGAGCGCATGAAGGCCGAGCGCCTCGCCGAGGCGGAACGCCTGCGCGCCCGTGGCCGCGAGGCCGCACAGCGCATCCGCGCCCGCGCCGACCGCGAGGTGGTCGAGATCACCGCCGCCGCGCAGCGCGAATCGGAGATCCTGCGCGGCGAGGGCGAGGCGGAGCGCAATGCGATCTTCGCCGATGCCTTCCAGCGCGACCAGGAGTTCTTCGAGTTCTATCGCTCCATGGCGGCTTATGAATCGGCGCTGCAGGGAACAGGAACGACGATGGTGCTGTCGCCGGATTCGGAGTTCTTCACCTATTTCGGCAGCCCGACGGGAACCGGGGCAGGGAACGGACCGGCCGGGTCCGAGCCGCCTGCGCCGGTGGCCGGGAACGGGGTCACGACCGGCGCCACCGATTAGGCGCCGACCTGACCATGGGCGATCTGCTGACCGCCCTCGGCCTGGTTCTGGTGATCGAGGGCGTGCTTTATGGCGGCTTGCCGCGGCTGGCGAGACGGCTCGCCGCGGAGGTGCTGTCGCTTCCCGAGCCGGCGCTGCGCATCGGCGGCATGGTGTCGCTTGCCCTCGGCGTCCTCGTCGTATGGCTGGTGCGGGGCTGATCGGCGCGGCGCGTCACGAGGCTTTTACCGGCGCGGCCTGCCTCTTGACGCAAACCCGCCTTATTGTTTGCGATCATCCTCGCAATAGGGTCTGTTGATACCAGCCTCGTTCCGGAGCAAGTGCCGCATGATCTTCCATCAAGCCATCCATCCGCTGCGGAAGGCGCTCGCCTGCGGCGGCTTCGCGGCAGCGCTCGTGCTGGCGGCCGGCTCATGGCCGACAGGGGTGTCGGCGCAGGAGCAGGTCCAGCAGCAACCCGCGCCCGCGGTTCCGATGCACGGTCCCGCTTCCGTCGCCGATCTGGCCGAAGGGTTGCTCGACGCGGTCGTCAACATCTCGACGGCGCAGAATGTCGGCGGCAGCGAGAACCGCAACCGGGTGCCCCAGCCCGAATTGCCCGAGGGCTCGCCCTTCCAGGACTTCTTCGACGAGTTCTTCGACGAGGGCCAGGAAGGCAACGGCGTGCCGCGCCGCGTGCAGTCGCTCGGCTCCGGCTTCATCCTCGATGCCGAGGAAGGCATCGTGGTGACCAACAACCACGTCATCGCGGATGCCGACGAGATCGAGGTGAATTTCGCCGATGGCGGCAAGCTGAAGGCGGAGATCGTCGGCATCGACCCCAAGACCGATCTCGCCGTGCTGAAGGTCGATCCGACGCTTCGCAAGCTGACCGGTGTCGAGTTCGGCAATTCCGACGATATCCGCATCGGCGACTGGGTGATGGCGATCGGCAACCCGTTCGGCCTCGGCGGCTCGGTGTCGATCGGCATCGTCTCGGCGCGCGGACGCGACATCAATTCCGGCCCCTATGACGACTACATCCAGACCGACGCGGCGATTAATCGCGGCAATTCCGGCGGTCCTCTGTTCGACATGCGGGGCAATGTGATCGGCATCAACACCGCCATCATCTCACCCTCCGGCGGCTCGATCGGCATCGGCTTCGCGATCCCCTCCCAACTTGCCCTCAGCGTCATCGATCAGCTTCGCGAGTTCGGCGAGACGCGGCGCGGCTGGCTCGGCGTGCGCATCCAGCCGGTGACCGACGACATCGCCGAAAGCCTCGGCATGACTGCCGCCCGCGGGGCGCTGGTCGCCGGCGTCATGCGCGGCGGCCCCGTCGACGACGGGACGATCCAGCCCGGCGACGTCATCCTCGAATTCGACGGACGGCCGATCCGCGACATGCGCGACCTGCCGCGCATCGTCGCCGAGAGCCCGGTCGGCGAGGAGGTCGAGATCAGGATCGTGCGCAAGGGCGAGGAGCAGACCGTCAACGTCACCCTCGGCCGGCTCGAGGAGGGCGAGGAGCTTGCGGAAGCCGAAGCGGCGATGCAGGGCGACGAAGACGACGGTCCGGTCGATTCCGCCGCCGTGCTGGGGCTGACGGTCGCCGAACTGACCGAGGAGCAGCGCGCCGCCTTCCAGATCGACGCGTCGGTGTCCGGCGTGGTGATCACCGCCGTCGAGGAGGATTCCGCGGCCGCCGAGAAGGGCATCGCGGCAGGCGACGTGATCACCGAGATCGGCCAGGAATCGGTATCTTCTCCCGACGAGGTGCTCGACCGCATCGAGGTGCTGCGCGACCAGGGCAGGCGCAACGCCTTGCTGATGCTGTCCTCGAAGGGCGGCGAACTGCGCTTCGTCACCTTGCGCATGGACTGACCGGGCCCGACGGGTGCATCGTCGGGTTCGAGCGGCCTCGGACTATGAGCGGAAGTCGAGCTTCCGGTATCCCTGAAGGTAGAGAAGCGCCGTCAGGTCGCCGTGATCGATGCGGATCGGCGCCTGCTCGGCGACGACCGGCTTGGCGTGGACGGCGACGCCGGCGCCCGCAAGCCTGATCATATCGAGATCGTTGGCGCCGTCGCCGGCGGCCATGGTGGCGCTGAGCGGAATACCGAGCCGCGCCGCGCCGGCGCGCAGCGCCTCGGCCTTGGCCTCGCGGCCGACGATCGGCTCGGCCACCGTGCCGGCCAGCCTGCCGTCCTCCCCGACATGGAGGACATTGGCGATCACCTCGTGGAAGCCGAGCCTCCCGGCGACCGGCCCGGCGAAGGAGGTGAAGCCGCCGGAGACCAGCGCGGTGGAGGCCCCGTCGGCATTCATCGTCGCGATCAGCTCGCGTCCGCCGGGGGCAAGCGTGATGCGCTCCGCCAGCACCCTGGCGATGGTGGCGCTCTCCAGTCCCTTCAGCAGCGTGACGCGCTCGCGTAGTGCAGGCTCGAAGGCGATCTCGCCGTTCATGGCGCGGGCGGTGATCGCAGCTATGCGCTCCTTGATGCCGATCTCGGCGGCGAGTTCGTCGATGCATTCCTGCCCGATCATGGTGGAATCCATGTCGGCGACGAGGAGCTTCTTGCGCCTGCCTTCCGCTTCCTGCACGGCGATGTCGAGCGGCAGGCCGTCGAGCAGATGGCGCAGCGCCTGCTCCGCGGATGCGGCCGTTAGCCCTTCCGGCAGGCCGAGGTCGAGCGTTTCGCCCGGCGCCAGCCAGACGCGGCCGGTTGCGCCGAGCGCCTCCGCGGCCTTATCTGCGAGCGCAGGGCTCAGTTCGGGCTTGGCCGGATCGGCGATCAGGGTTGCGACGAGAGACATGAGGCATTCCGCGGATGAACCGCAGGCGCGGTCGATGGGGGACGCGATCCTGATAGCCGGACCGACCGCCAGCGGCAAGTCGGGCCTGGCGCTGCGCCTTGCGCGCGAAAGCGGCGGCGCCATCGTCAATGCCGATTCCATGCAGGTCTATTCGACGCTGCGCGTGCTGACCGCACGCCCGAGCGAGGCGGAAATGGAGGAGGTGCCGCATCATCTCTACGGCCATGTGCCGCCTTCGCGCTCCTATTCGACGGGGGAATGGCTGCGCGACGTCGAGGAGCTGACGTCGAGCGGCAAGCTTGCCGGCCGGACGACGATTTTCGTCGGCGGCACGGGGCTTTACTTCCAGGCGTTGACGTGCGGCCTATCCCGCATGCCGGACATTGCCGACGAGGTGCGCCGGAGATGGCGCCTGCGGCTGGCCGCAGATGTCGAAGCATACGTCCGCCGTGCCCGAGGTGCGGCGAGGCGTGCGCGA
>CAYYZC010000308.1:0-3959 GCA_964475605.1 uncultured Chelativorans sp. | reverse complement strand
ACGCATCGGCAAAGGTCGTCTTGTCGTTGGCGACCCGGAAGAGGTTCTGGTTCGGGATGACGATCAGCGTGTCGACGCTCTTCTGCAGCTCCTCGATGCCGAGATCGGCGGTGCGCATGCGCCGCTGGCCTTCGAAATGGAACGGCTTGGTGACGACGCCGACGGTGAGGATGCCCTTTTCGCGCGCCGCGCGGGCGACGACGGGGGCCGCCCCCGTGCCGGTCCCGCCGCCCATGCCGGCGGTGACGAAGCACATATGGGTGTTCGACAGGTGGTCGATGATCTCATCGATGCATTCTTCGGCCGCCTCGCGCCCGACTTCCGGCTGCGAGCCTGCCCCGAGCCCTTCGGTGACATGGGCGCCGAGCTGGATCAGCCGCTCCGATTTCGACATCGCCAGTGCCTGGGCATCGGTATTGGCGACGACGAAGTCGACGCCCTTGAGCCCGGCGGTGATCATGTTGTTGACCGCATTGCCGCCGCCGCCGCCGACACCGAACACGGTGATGTGCGGCTTCAGCTCGGTGATGTCCGGCTTCTTGAGATTGATGGTCATTTGTCCTCGTCCTTTTCGCCTTTCCTGCCGCGTCGCCGCTGCGGCCGCCGTCGGTTTCGAACCCTAGAAACTTTCCCTGAGCCATTGGCCGACCCTGTGGAGCCGGCCGCCTGTGCCCGTCGACTTCATGATGCCGAGCCGGGCGAACCTGCCCTGCCGGCTCTCCATCCCCGCCACCTGGGGGTAGATCAGCAGACCCACCGCAGTCGCGAAGGCGGGCCCCTTCGCCGCCTCCGCCAGGCCGGTCACGCCGAGCGGCCTGCCCAGCCGCACATTGCGCGCGAGGATACGCCGCGCCGCCTCGCCCATGCCGTTGAGCTGGCTGGCGCCGCCCGTCAGCACGACCCGCTTGCCCACCACCGCGCCGTAGCCGGAGCGGTTGATGCGCTCGCGCACCAGTTCCAGCGTCTCCTCGATACGGGCGCGGATGATGCGGTTCATCACCGCGCGCGGCGCCTGCTGCGGCGCATCGCCGTCATCGGGTCCCATCTGCTGGATGGTCACGAAATCGCGCTCGTCGGTGCCGCCCGGCAAAGCCGAGCCGTGCATGACCTTGAGGCGCTCGGCATGTTCGAGCCGCGTCGACAGCCCGCGCGCCAGGTCCATGGTGACGTGGTGTCCGCCGATCGGGATCGATTCGGCATGGACGAACTTGCCGTCGCTGAAGATCGAGATCGTCGTCGTCCCGCCGCCCATGTCGATGCAGGCGGCTCCCATTTCCGCCTCGTCGTCGACGAGGGCGGCAAGCCCGCTCGCATAGGGCGTGGCGACCATGCGCTCCACCGACAGATGCGCGCGGTTGACGCAGAGTTCCAGGTTGCGCAGCGGCGCCGCATCGCCCGTCAGCACATGCATGTCGACGCCGAGCAGGTCGCCGACCATGCCGCGCGGATCGCGCACGCCGCGCTCCCCGTCGAGAGAGAAGCCGACCGGCAGCGAATGGACGACCTGGCGCTCGGCGCGCGACACCTGCCTGGCGCCCGCCGCCAGCACCCGCCTGATATCGCCGCCGTCGACCTCATGGCCGCCGAGATTGACGCTGGCCGAAAGGACCTCGCTCTTGAGACGACCGGCCGAGACGTTGACGATCATGGAATCGACCGTCAGCCCCGCCATCCGCTCGGCGGCGTCGACGGCGAGCCTTACTGCCTGTTCGGCCCGGTCGAGATCGATGATGACGCCGGACTTCATCCCTTGCGACTTCTGATGGCCGATGCCGATGACCCTGACCTGATGCGTGCGGCCGGGCAGTCGCGCCGATTCCTCGCACGGCATCAGCCGGCCGATCATGCAGCAGACCTTGCTCGATCCCATGTCGAGAATGGTGACGACGCCCGAGCGATTGCCGCCGCTTGCGCCGGTGTCGGAACCGAGCCAGCTCATATCCGCCGCTCCCGGGGCTTGTAGTCCTTGCCGAGCCGCTCCTTGAGGGCGGCTTCCCGTGCCTCGGCGGCCTCTTCCGACAGCCGCACCACCAGCCGGTCGGCAAGCCGCAGGTCGACCGATTCGATATCACGGGAAAACAGCGCGTGCTCGCGGTCGAGCGCGACGATATCGGCCAGCGCCTGCGCGGCGCCGCGCTCCGGCAGCTTGACCGTGATGCCGTTTGCGAGCCGTAAATTCCAGCGCCGGTCCGAGATGCGGATATAGCCCCTCACGCGTTCGGCGAGTTGCGGATAGCGCGCGATCTCGCCGATGATCCCGGCCGCATGCTCGTCGGCGCCGAAGCCGATGACGAGCGGAAGGCCGGCATGGCGGGAACCGGTCATCGGCGCGACCACCGTGCCGTCCTTTTCGATCAGCGCCAGCTTGCTGCCGTGCTGCCAGATCGCGAAAGCGTCCTTCTCGACGATGTCGACCTCGAGCACCGACGGATAGACCTTGCGCACCGAGACGGTCTCGACCCAGGGCAGCGTCGCGATCTTCTCGCGCGCTTCCGCCGCGCTGAAGCCGATCAGCGACGTCCAGCCGTCGAGGCCGATGGTCTGGAAGATGTCGATCTCGGAGGTCTCGACATTGCCGTTGATGCGCACCTCCTCGATGGCGAAGCCGGTGCGCGCGGTGACGGCCTGGACGACGCCCGGCATATGGCCGCCGAGGAGCGTGCCATAGCTCACGGCCGCGATCAGATAGGCCGCGCTCATCAGCGTCGCGGCGAAGCGCGGCGGCTCGCGGAAGAGCAGCCGCGCCGCAAGCCGGGCCGGCTTGCGCAACCGGCGCGGCAGGACGATGCCCTCGGCACGTCCTCTCGGCGTCCCTAGCGCGCGCACGATGCGTCCTCCACCAGCCAACTCACCAATTCACCGAACCCATGTCCCGCATGAACCGCCAGCTCGGGCACCAACGAAGTCGGCGTCATGCCCGGCTGCGTGTTGACTTCCAGCCAGATCAGCTCACCATTTTCGGAGTGTCGATCGTCGTACCGGAAGTCCGACCGGCTCACCCCGCGACAGCCGATCGCTTGGTGCGCCTTGAGCGCCAATGTCTGAATCTTTTGGTAAATATTCGGTGAAATTTTTGCCGGGCATTCATGATTTGATCCGCCGGCGACGTATTTCGCATCGTAATCGTAGAAGCCGTGGCCGACCGGAATGATCTCGGTGACGCCGAGCGCCACGTCGCCCATCACCGCGCAGGTGAGCTCGCGGCCGTGCACGTAGCGCTCGACCATCACCCGGTCGCCGTAGCGCCATTCGGGCGAGCCGATCACCTGCGGCGGATGGGACTGGTCCTCCTTGACGATGACGACGCCGAAGCTCGATCCCTCATTGACCGGCTTGACCACGTAAGGCGGCTTCATCGGATGGCTGCGGCCGATGGCGTGGCGGCTCATCACCTTCGCCTCGGCGACCGGGATGCCGACCGATTTCGCCACCGTCTTGGCGAGATGCTTGTCCATGGCGAGCGCGGAGGCCAGCACGCCGGAATGGGTGTAGGGGATGTTCAGATATTCGAGGATGCCCTGGATCGTGCCGTCCTCGCCATAGGGCCCATGGAGCGCGTTGAAGGCGACATCCGGGCCGAGCTCATCGAGCACCTTGCCGATGTCGCGGCCGACATCGACGCGCGTCACGCGATAGCCCTCCGCCTCGAGCGCCTCGGCGCAGGAACTGCCGGAAGAGAGCGAGACAGGCCGCTCGGACGAGAATCCCCCCATCAGAACAGCAACGTGCTTCTTCGCCATTCGCGGCAATCCCCTCTCGCGCCACCCCCTGCGGCGCTACTTTTGAAACGGACACAAACGCCCTTCCCAACGGCACCGACCGCCGGGCGAAACGCGGCACAAACGCGCTCGACTCAAATCAGGAAACGATACTGACCCAAAGAATCAGAGCTTGGAGTCGGTGGCAAGTGCCTGGATTCAACTCGATTCAATTTTTTCGTTCGAGGGGGAAGGAAGGAG
>CAYYZC010000307.1:0-3960 GCA_964475605.1 uncultured Chelativorans sp. | reverse complement strand
GCGGCCATGGCGGGCTGGGTCGTCCTGCTCCTGAACCCGCTGCTGCCGCGCCTGTCGGACATGGTCGCGGGCATTGCGGTCCCGGCGCTCTTGTCCCTGGCCTATGTCTGCCTCATCCTGTTTTTCTGGGGCAGCGGGGAGGGCGGCTTCGACAGCCTCGCCAATGTCGCGCTGCTGTTCGAGACGAAGCAGCTCCTGCTCGCCGGCTGGATCCACTATCTCGCCTTCGACCTGTTCGTCGGCGCCTGGATCGTGCGGACGGCGCGGCAGGCGGGAATCCCGTTCTGGATGATCCTGCCCTGCCTGCCCGCCACCTTCCTGTTCGGACCGGCGGGGCTGCTGCTCTTCCTTATCCTGCGCCTTGTCAGGCGCGAGCCTCTCCTCGCCGCTGACGCCGAAGGAGCACGACCATGAGCCTGGCTTTCGTCCATAACCGCTACACCGAAACCCCGCTTCGCAGGCTGTCTCCGGAGCTGCTGTTCGGCCGCGAACCGCTGCTCGGCATGCTCGGCCTGTCGCTGGTCCTGCTCATGGTGCCGACGCTCGTCGTCATGGGGCTCGACACGCGGATGCTCGAGGGCGTCAATGTGTGGCTCAAGCCGTTCAAGTTCGAGCTGTCGCTTTCGATCTACGTGCTGACGCTCGCCTTCTTTGCGCGGTTCCTCGATCCGCGATTGCAGGCGCGCCGCTGGTACAGGATCTTCGTCGTTGCCGTGGCGCTGGCGGTCGCGCTCGAGATGGCCTGGCTGCTGACGGCCGCGGCTCTTGGCGTCATGTCCCACTTCAACCCGACCATGATCGGCCAGATCGTCTACGGGGTGATGGGCGTGGCGGCGGTGGTGCTCACCTCGATCACGCTGGTCCACGGCATCGCCATATGGCGCAACCCGGCGACGGGGCTGTCGCCGGTCCTGCATCGGGGCATCGCGCTCGGCCTCGTCCTGACGCTTCCGCTGACGCTGCTCACGGCCGGAACGATGAGCTCGCTGGACGGCCATCACGTCGGCACGGGAACCGGCGCGGCGGGGCTCTTCCTGCTCGGCTGGTCGCGGGAGGTCGGCGATCTCAGGGTGTCGCATTTCTTCGCCACCCATGCGATGCACTTCGTCCCGGCCTTCGCCCTCGTCTCGGCGTGGCTGCTCGGGCCGCAGAGGCGAGTGCCGCTCCTCGTCTTCGCCGGGCTCTTCGTCGCGCTGGTCGTCTTCACCTTCCTGCAGGCGCTGGACGGCAGGCCGTTCCTGCCGTGGCTGGGTTAAGCGTTAACGGAATCTTAACGAATCAGCTACATATTGATTCATAGTTGAATCGGCTTTCCTCCTCCCAAGCACGATTCAGACCAGGGCGGTCGCGAATGACCGCCCTTCCTCTTGCCGGCGTTCCGCCGGCAGTCTTTTCCTTGCCTTCTGCCGGTACATTTGCCATGTCGCTCCCAAACGGAGAGGACGATGGCTTCGACCGGGATTGCCATGGTGACGGGCGCAGGCAGCGGCATCGGCCGCGCGGCGGCGCGCGCATTGCTTTCGGACGGCTGGAACACGGTGCTTGTCGGCCGCCGGATCGAACGCCTCGAAAGCGCGATGGAAGGCCTCGACGAGGCGCCGGGCCGGGCGCTCGCCATGGCCTGCGACGTCGCGCGTCCGGAGCAGGTCGAAAGACTGTTCGCCGCGGTCGAAAGCGAGTTCGGCCGGCTCGATCTGCTCTTCAACAATGCCGGCATGTTCACGCCGTCGGCGACGATCGACGAATTGTCGCTCGAGGCATGGCACGAGGCGCTCGACGTCAACCTGACCGGATCGTTCCTCTGCGCCCGTGCCGCCTTCGGCCTGATGCGGCGGCAGAAGCCGATGGGCGGGCGCATCATCAACAACGGCTCGATCTCCGCCCATGCGCCGCGGCCGGGCTCGGTGCCCTATACGACGACCAAGCACGCCATTACCGGCCTGACCAGGTCGATCGCGCTCGACGGGCGGCCCTTCGACATCGCCTGCGGCCAGATCGACGTCGGCAATGCGCTGACGGAGCTTGCCGCGCCGATCTCGGAAGGCGTCCGGCAGGCGAACGGCACGATCGCGCCGGAAGCGATGATGGATGTCGAGCATGTCGCCCAATCGGTGCTGCACATGGCCCGCCTGCCGCTCGAATCGAATGTGCTGTTCATGACCGTGATGGCGACCAAGATGCCCTTCGTGGGCCGCGGATGACATCGCCGCGGCGGGAGAACTGAGCGCTGATGCAATCGCTGCTCGCAGGCTACGAGGCCTATGTGGCGCTCGCGCTGCTCGGACTGCTGCTCGTGGCCTTCGTCGTCGAGCGCTATCCGCCGGAGGTGACTGCGGCGGGCGGGGCGGCCGCCTTCCTGCTCTTCGGCATAACCACCGCCGACGACGCCATGCGCGCCTTCTCCAATCCCGCGCCGCTGACGATCGCCGCGATGTTCGTGCTCTCCGGGGCGCTGGTGCGGACCGGCGTGCTGGAGACGCTGGCGGACACGCTGATCGCACGCGCCGGCAAGCGGCCGGGCCTGGCGATCGCGACATTGCTGATCGGGACGGTGGTGGCTTCCGCCTTCATGAACAACACGCCGGTCGTGCTGATCCTGATCCCGATCGTCTTCCGGCTGGCGCGCAGCCTCGACATCGCGGCCACCCGACTGCTGATCCCGATCTCCTATGCCGCCATCCTCGGCGGCACCTGCACGCTGATCGGCACTTCGACCAACATCCTCGTCGACGGCGTCGCACGCGCTTCCGGGGTGGCTCCGTTCTCGATCTTCGAGATCACGCCGGTCGGCATCGTCGTCGCCATCACCGGAACGGCGGTGATGCTCGTCTTCGGGCGCTTCCTGCTTCCCGACCGCGGCTCCGGCGGTGAGGCCTCGCTCGGCGGCGAGACCGAGTTCCTGTCCGAGGTCACGGTGCGTGCCGAGGGGCGCTACACGCAGAACCGCATTGGCCAGATCAGCGATTTCAAGCGCTCGGGCCTGCGCATCGTCGGGCTGCGCTCCGGCAACGAGGTCATTCGCGACGATGTCGCGCAGCGGACGATGAAGAAGGGCGATTCGCTGATCATCGTCGCCAGCACGTCGGAGATCCTGACGCTCAACGAGAAGGCCGGCCTGCGCGTCGGCCTGCGCCGCGGCCAGGACCGCAGCGGCGAGGTGGTGCCGGTCGAGGCGGTCGTCGCGCCGCACGGGGCGACCGCGGGCGAGCGCATCACCGACCTGATGCTCGGGCGCCGCTACGGCGTGCGCGTGCTCGGCGCGCACCGGCACCGTCATATCCCCGGACCGGACCTGGAGAGTGTGCGCCTGCGCCCGGCCGACAAGCTGCTGCTCGAAGGCCCGGCCGACAATTTCGATGCGTTGACGGAGCATGCCGAGCTGATCTCGGTGTCGCGCCCGAGCGGGCGGCCCTACCGGCGCGGCAAGGCGCCGATCGCGATGCTGGCGCTTGCCGCCGTCGTCGTGCTCGCTGCCTTCAACGTGGCCGAGATAGGCATCCTGGCCATGCTCGCCGTCGCCGGCATCCTGCTTCTGCGCTGCCTCGACAATGACGAGGCCTGGGGCTCGATCGACGGGTCGATCCTCATCCTCATCTTCGCCATGCTGATCATCGGCGCCGGGATGGAGCGCTCCGGCGCCGTACAGCTCCTGGTCGACTGGCTGGCGCCCAGCCTCGTCAGCCTGCCGCCGATCGCCACCCTGATCGCGCTCTACGCCATGACCTCGGTGCTGACGGAGGCGGTGTCGAACAACGCCGTCGCCGTCATCCTGTCGCCGGTTGCCATCGCGCTTGCGCAGCAATTGGGCGTCGATCCGAGGCCGTTCCTGATCGCCGTGATGATGGGCGCCAGCGCCAGCTTCGCGACGCCGATCGGCTACCAGACCAACACGCTGGTCTACGGCGCCGGCAACTACCGCTTCAGCGACTTCCTCAAGGTCGGCATCCCGATGAACATCGC
>CAYYZC010000306.1:0-4061 GCA_964475605.1 uncultured Chelativorans sp. | reverse complement strand
TGCGCTATTCCTTCAACATGATCGCCGAGGCCGACCGGCTCGAAGCCGCGATCTCCTCGGTCCTCGATCAGGGCCTGCGCACGCGCGACATCATGTCTGACGGCAAGACCGAGATCGGCACCACGGCGATGGGCGGCGCGATCATCGAGGCGTTCCGCGCGGGCTGACGGGTCGGTTACGGCGTCGGGATGCAGCCGGCAAGCATCAGCACGATCGCCAGCACGACGAAACCTGCGAGGCCGGCGATGAAGATCGCCTTGCGCATCGGCGTGCGCAGGACGATCTCGCCCTGCCGGACGTCCTTGCCCGAGAACTGGCGTTGCGGTTGCCTTGCCATCGATCGCTCCTGCGGGAACAACCGGCCACGGCGGCGCGTGTTCCCCTGCAAGGTTCAGATGAACCCCACGAAGCGGCCGGCGATCAGGATCGACGGCCACAGCACGATCGAGACGACGCAGAAGGCCCGCGCCGTCTCGGAACCGGCGGCATCGCCGGGATCCGCATTCCGCGACAGCAGATGAAACGCCAGCAGGTTGAGCCCGGCCAGCGCCAGCAGGCACATCTTGATCAGGAAAGCCGTATTGGTCGCATATTGCTGCGCCCGGATCGCGAACATCGGCAGGCCGGTCAGCACCGCGCCGGTGAAGGCGGCTGACGCAACCTCGCGCATCACCGTCACGAACGGCCCCGGCGCGGCCCAGGAGAATGCGCCGAGGATGCGCAGGTCCATCAGCAGCACGCTTGTGACGAGCGCGCCGATCGACGCGATATGCAGCGCATTGACCAGCGGATAGATATAGAATGACGTCTTGAGCTGGTCGACGAGCCAGAGCCGCTCGAGCCATGCCAACCCGTCGAAAAGGGTCTCGATCAGTTTGTGGGCACCCTTTCAGGATAGATGTCGTAGGTCTCATCGCCGACGACCAGCCGCACCGCCTTGATGACGCGTTCTTCCGGATCGCGAGAGCGGTTGCCGATCACGGTCACCATGTCGCCCACCTCGGCGGCTTCCTCGGTGAAGCCCGCATTCCGGGTCTGGCGCGGCGGCGCCAGATCGACCGTCCATTCCTCGCCGTCGACCAGGACTTCGAGCGAGGCATGCGGGTTGCCGAGATAGATCGACTGGATCTCGCCTTCGATCTCGCTGATCTCCTCGTCCGCCCAGGCCCAGCCATGATGGGCCAGCGCCGGTCCGGATACCAGCACCGCAGCAGCCATTGCGCCGAGGATCGAGCGCCTGAATTCGATCGTCATGCCTTCCTCCTTCGTCTCCGACGATAAGGTGGCTCCCGTCCGCACCAGGTCAATAGGTGACAAACGGCCTCAGATCGCTTCGCCGCGCAGCAGCCGCGGCGCCGCATCGGAGAGTCCCGAAGCCTGGCGGATGAAAAAATCCTTCATGCGCGGCATGCGCTCCACCACTCCGAGACCGACATCGCGCAGCATGCGCAACGGGCCGAGATCGTTGGAGAACAGCCGGTTGAGCACATCCGTCGTCACGCCCATCTGAACCGTGTCGAAGCGCCGCCATTGCTGGTAGCGCTCCAGCACGTCGATGGCGCCGATGTCCTGGCCGAGCCGGTCGGCCTCGACCAGCACCTCGGCCAGTGCCGCCGCATCCTTGAAGCCGAGATTGAGGCCCTGGCCGGCGATCGGGTGGATGCCGTGCGCCGCATCGCCGGCGAGCGCGAAGCGCGGTTTGACGAAGTCGCGCGCCAGCGTCAGGCCGAGCGGCCAGGCGCGCGGCTTGCCCTCGACATGCAGCGCACCGAGCTTGAGCCCGAAGCGGCGTTCGAGCTCGGCCTCGAAGATCAGCTCGTCCTCGCGAACCAGCCGCTCCGCATCCGCGGTCCTCTCCGTCCACACGATCGACGAGCGGTTGCCGGTCAGCGGCAGGATCGCGAACGGCCCGGCAGGCAGGAAATGCTCCTCCGCCCTGCCGTTGTGCGGGCGCTCATGCGCCACCGTGCAGACGATGCCCGACTGGCCGTAGTCCCAATGCACCGTCTTGATGCCGGCCATGTCGCGCAGGCGCGAGCGAACCCCGTCGGCGGCCACGAGCAGCCTCGTGCGCAGCAGCGCGCCGTCGGCGAGATGGACATCGAGCTCCTGCGCCTGACGGTCGAAGCCGGTCACCGCCATGCCCTCGATGACGTCGACGCCGAGTTCCGCGGCACGGCGGCGCAGCGCCCCGTTGAGCACCCTGTTCTCGACCATATGGGCGAATGCCTCGCCGGGCCCGACCTCGCCGTCGAAGGTGAGGAAGACAGGCCGGACCGGATCGCCGGTGCGCGAATCGGTGATGACCATCTCCGTCATCGGCTGGGCGCCGGCCTTGATCTCGTCCCAGCAGCCGAGCCGGCCGAGCATGCGGGTCGCCGCGGCCGCGATCGCCGATGCGCGGCCGTCCTTCTGCCACACCCCTTCGGGTGCGGCGTCGACGATCGCCACCGTCAGCGACGGTTGCGCCTGGCGGATCGATACCGCCGTGGCGAGGCCGACATAGCCCGCGCCCGCTATCAGCACGTCGAGCCGCATTCCTTCCCTCTGCTCCGTCGCCATGTCCTACGTCCTTCGCTTCTGCCGGTGCCGGCCGAGCCGCCTTGACTTGCGGCTGCCGATCCTGTTCCACGCATACTCGCCAGCAATGGGGACGGGAAAATGACGGAAACGATGCGCGAGCTTCTCGATATTCTCGACCTCGAGCAGCTCGAGCACAACCTGTTTCGCGGTCGCAGCCCCCAGACCGGCTGGCAGCGCGTCTTCGGCGGCCAGGTCATCAGCCAGGCGCTGGTCGCCGCCCAGCGCACGGTCAGCCGGGAACGCCACGTCCATTCGCTGCATTGCTATTTCATGCTCCCCGGCGACCCGTCGATCCCGATCATCTATCAGGTCGACCGGCTGCGCGACGGCGGCAGCTTCACGACCCGCCGCGTGACCGGCATCCAGCACGGCCAGGCCATCTTCTCCCTCGAATCCTCCTTCCAGATCGCCGAGGACGGGATGGAGCACCACATGGAGATGCCGCTCGACGTGCCGCCGCCGGAGGAGCTGAAGACGCAGTTCGAGCTGATCGAGGAAAGCGGCCATGCCATCCCCGAATCGATCCGCAAGTTCTGGGCCCGCGACCGGCCGCTCGAGATCAAGCCGGCCAATGTCGCCCACTATGCCAGCCGCGAGAAACTGCCGCCCTGCCAGAATGTCTGGGTCCGCATGACCGGGACCGTGCCCGACGACCGCCGCCTCCAGTCGGCGATTCTCGCCTATCTGTCGGACATGACGCTGCTCGATACCTCCACCTTCGCGCATGGGCGCATCGGCTTCGACCCGCAGATCCAGATGGCGAGCCTCGATCATGCCATGTGGTTCCATCGTCCGCACCGTCTCGACGACTGGCTGCTCTACACGCAGGACAGTCCGAACTCGATCGGCTCGCGCGGCTTTTCCCGCGGCTTCCTCTATAGCCGCGACGGGCGCCTGATCGCCTCGACCGCACAGGAAGGCCTGGTCAGGCTGCGCACGAAATAGGCAAACCGCAGATTCTGCCTAATCATCCGGCAGTGATTGCGCATCAGGCGCGCTGTCACTGACCACGCCGCGTCTGATATATTCATATTTTCAATTACTTAAATAGCTCGCGCCACATCTGGCACGCAGCTTGATTCACCCTGGGCACTCTTCGGCGCGCATCGAGCGGGCCGTCGACGTCACGGAAGAACGCGGGGGACCCGCATCAGCACAGGGTGAAACCTAATGAAGATCGTGATGGCAATCATAAAGCCGTTCAAGCTCGACGAGGTGCGCGATGCGCTCACCGCCGTCGGGATCCAGGGCCTGACCGTCACCGAGGTCAAGGGCTATGGCCGCCAGAAGGGCCACACGGAGATCTATCGCGGCGCCGAATATGCGGTGAGCTTCCTGCCCAAGGTCAAGGTCGAGGTCGCGGTGCCGGCCGAGCTGGTCGACAAGGCGATCGAGGCGATCTCCGCCGGCGCCAGGACCGGCCAGATCGGCGACGGCAAGATCTTCGTCTACGGCATCGACCAGGCCGTGCGCATCCG
>CAYYZC010000305.1:0-4067 GCA_964475605.1 uncultured Chelativorans sp. | reverse complement strand
GCGAGGCGGCGGACGGTTCTGCACCGCCCCGTGCGGCCATGCTGTTCCGGCATGGGTCCTCGGGTCGATGCCCGAGGACGACGAAGTGGAAGAGAGGCAAGGTGCACAGGGCGAGTGCGCCGTGCGTCCGGCACCCTGTCCTGCCGGTCAGGCGGCAGCCTTGCCGTGGGCGCTGACCACGTCGTCGGCCTGGCGACCGGTCAGCTCGGCCATATGGTCGAAACGCGCCGCATAGGAGGCGACGCCGGCCGTCGCCGAACGCAGCTCTATGATCAGGTCGCCGAGCTCGGCCTGCGGGATCATCGCCTCGACCACGTCCCAGCCGTTCCAGTCCGGCCGTGCGTCGAAGCCGAGGATCTGGCCGCGCCGCTGCGGCACGATCGCGGTAATCTTCGCCGTCGCCTCCGAGGGCGTATATATCTCCACCTTCAGCACCGGCTCCAGCAGGACGGGCGAGCAGCCGACCATGCCTTCGCGCATGGCGAGCTTGGCCGCCATCTGGAAGGCCATGTCGGAGGAATCGACCGAATGGTAGGAGCCGTCGGAGAGGTTCACCGCGATGTCGACGACCGGAAAGCCCATCGGCCCCGATCTGAGATAGTCGCGCACGCCGGCCTCGACCGAGGGTATATATTGCTTCGGCACCACGCCGCCGGTGATCGTGTCGGTGAACTCGAAGCCGGAGCTGCGCGGCAGGGGCCTGATCTCCCGCACGACGTCGCCGAACTGGCCGTGCCCGCCCGACTGCTTCTTGTGGCGGCCGCGCTGCGTCACGCCTTTCCTGATCGTCTCCTTGTAGGGGATCTGCGGCGGGTGTGATTGCACGGGGATCTGGTACTTGCCCTCCAGCCGCTCGACCAGCACCCTCAGATGCATCTCGCCATTGCCGGAGACGATCGTCTCGCCGGTGTCCTGGTTCTGCTCCATCCTGAGCGAGACGTCCTCCTGGAGGAGGCGCTGGAGCGCGGCCGAGAGCTTGACGTCGTCCTTGCGCTCGCGCGGGCGCAGCGCCAGCGCATAGACGGGCTGCGGCGGCTCGAACTCGACCAGCTGCCGGACGTCCTTGTCCGTGCCGAGCGTGTCGCCGGTCCTGATATCGTCGAGCTTGCCGAGCGCCACCGTCTCGCCGGTCCCGGCCGTGGAGAGCTTGTGCTGGTCCTTGCCCATCATGCTGTAGATGCCGGACACCTTGCCCGATGCGCCCGACGAGGCGAAGAGCTCGGCGCCGTCGGAGACCTGGCCGGAAAGCACCCGCACCACCGAGAGCTTGCCGCCATGCGGCGTGTAGATCGACTTCATCACCTGGAGGCGGGTGCCGCCGCCCTCGACGCCGAGGCGCCGGCGCGTCGCCTCGACATCGGGCGCGTCGTGGCGGATCGCCTTGAGCAGGCGCAACGCGCCGTTGCCGTTCTCGGCCGCGCCGATGAAGACCGGGGTGACGCTGCCGTCGCGCAGGTCGGCCGCAAGGTCGTCGAAGACGGCGTCGCGCGCCGGCTCGATCTCCTCCAGCAATTGCTCCATCAGCGCGTCGTCATGGTCGGCGAGCGTCTCCAGCATCGAGAAGCGGGCCTCGATCTCGCGCGCCTTCTCGTCGTCGGGGATCTCGGCGACGGTGCTTTCGGCATGCTCGCGATAGATGTAGGCGCGCTCCAGGGCCAGGTCGATCGAGCCGGTGACGATGCCGTCGGTCCTGAGCGGAATCTGGCGCAGCAGCAGCGGCGTCGAGCTCGCCGGCTGCAGCAGCTTGAGCGTGTCGCGCACGCCGGCCGTCGCCTTGTCGATCTTGTTGAGGAAGAGCATGCGCGGCACGCCGAGCTCGTCGAGCTGGCGCAACATGAGCTGCAGGGCGGGGACCTTCTTCTCGTCCGGCTCGGCGACCACCACGGCGACGTCGCAGGCGGCCAGCACATGGGCCGCCTCGGGCGCGAACTCCACCGAGCCCGGACAGTCGATGAAGGTCATGCTCTCGCCCATGAAGCGGGTCGTCGCCACGCAGGCCTCGACGCTCATCTGGTGGTCGCGCGCCTCCGCAGAATGATCGCCGACCGTGTTGCCGGACGCGACGCTGTTCTGTCGCGGGATGGCGCCGCACCGCGCCAGGACGGCTTCGAGAAGCGTTGTCTTTCCGCTCGCAAAGGGACCGACAATGGCGATGCATTTCGGTCCCGTGCGTCGTTCTCCTGCCCGGTTTCCCATCTTGACCTGACCTCCCTCACGCGTTCCACATGAGCGGCGGCCGGCCATGCGGCCGTCGCAAGGCCTTGACGGCTCCGCGGCCGTCCGAGGCCATGAGGCATCGTCACACGAGCCGGCGGACAGGGCAAGAGCCGATGGACGCGGCGGGCGGCAGCGGCTATCGACGGACCATGGACCAGAGGCAGGATCAGCCGCAGCAGGAAGAAGAGACGGGCAGGCTCGAAACCATCCGCCGCACGCTGCGCAAGCTCTATCACGGCCGCACCACGGCCGCGCTGCGCTTCCAGCTCTCCGTCACCATGGTCGATCTGGCGATCATCGCCTTCTTCATCGTCACGCCGATCGTGCGCGACTGGGACACCTTCCTGTGGATCGACTATTTCGTCGCCGCGCTGCTGGCGGCCGACATCGTCGCGCGGGCGCTCGCATCTTCCGATGTCCCGCGCTGGCTGCGCCAGCCGACCGTGCTGGTCGACCTCTTCGTGCTCGTCACGCTGCTCTTTCCGCAGACGCTAGCCAATCTCGGCTTCCTGCGCATCCTCAGGTTATGGTCGCTGTCGCGCAGCGGGGTGCTGTGGGGCCCGCTGGAGCGCCATGGCTATGGCGAGTGGCGCGACGCGGTCCATGCGGTGATGAACCTGCTCACCTTCCTGTTCGTGGCGACCGGCTTCGTCTACACCTTCTTCTTCCGCGACGGTTCCGGCATCATCGGCTATGTCGACGCCATGTATGTCACCGTGGCGACGGTGACGACGACCGGCTTCGGCGACATCGTGCTGCCCGGCCCGTGGGGGAAGCTCACCTCGATCGTCACCATGATCGTCGGCATCTCGCTTTTCGTGCGGCTGGCGCAGGCCGTCTTCCGCCCGCGCAAGGTCTTCTTCCCGTGTCCGAAATGCGCGCTCCAGCGTCATGACGTCGACGCCGTGCACTGCAAGGCCTGCGGGCACCTGCTGAAGATACCCGACGGCAGCGATTGAGCGCCGCCGAAGCCTAGGTCAGCGAGCCGGCGAAGCGCTGGATGCGCGTGCAGGCCTCTTCGAGCAGCGCGTCGGAGGTCGCATAGGAGATGCGGAAATTCGGCCCGAGCCCGAAGGCCGAGCCGTGAACGACTGCGACGCCTTCGGCCTGGAGCAGCTCCGAGACGAAATCCTCGTCGCTCTCGATCACCTTGCCGCTCGGCGCCGTCCTGCCGATCAGCCCCTCGCAGGACGGATAGACGTAGAACGCGCCTTCCGGCGTCGGGCAGGTGATGCCGCGCGCCTGGTTCAGCATCGACACGACGAGGTCGCGCCGGCCCTGGAAGATCGCCTTGTTGCGGGTGATGAAGTCCTGCGGCCCGTTGAGCGCCTCGACCGCCGCCCATTGCGCGATCGTGCAGGCGCCGGAGGTCTGCTGGCCCTGGATCATGTCCATCGCCTTGACGAGCGCCAGCGGGCCGGCGGCATAGCCGATGCGCCAGCCGGTCATGGCATAGGCCTTGGAGACGCCGTTCATGGTCAGCGTGCGCTCGTAGAGCGACGGCTCGATCTGGGCCAGAGTGGTGAAGACGAAGTCGCCATAGGTCAGGTGCTCGTACATGTCGTCGGTGAGCGTCCAGACGTCGGGATGCCTCTTCAGAACGTCGGCCAGCGCCTTGAGCTCGGCTTGCGTATAGGCGGCGCCGGACGGGTTCGAGGGCGAGTTCATGATCAGCCACTTCGTCTTCGGCGTGATCGCAGCCTCGAGCGCCTCTGCGCTCAGCTTGAAGCCGTTGTCGATCGTGGTCTCCGCATAGACCGCCTTGCCGCCGCACAGCGCCACCATCTCCGGATAGCTGACCCAGTAGGGCGTCGGCACCACGACCTCGTCGCCGGGATTGAGCGTCGCCA
>CAYYZC010000304.1:2332-4067 GCA_964475605.1 uncultured Chelativorans sp. | reverse complement strand
GCATGACGCCGAAGCCGGTCGCCTCCATGCGCGGCACTTCGAGGCAGCCGACGGTGACGTCGGCGCCGGTCTCGACATGCTCGCGCAGCATCATCTCGTAGTCCATCTTGTAGACATGGTCGCCGGCCAGGATGACCATGAATTCAGGGCCGTAGCTTTCGATGATGTCGATGTTCTGGAACACCGCATCGGCCGTGCCCTCATACCACTGGGTCTCGGAGACGCGCTGGCTGGCGGGTAGGATGTCGAAGCTTTCGTTGCGCTCGGGGCGGAAGAAGTTCCACCCGCGTTGCAGATGGCGGATCAGCGAATGGGCCTTGTACTGCGTCGCTACGCCGATGCGGCGGATGCCCGAATTGAGCGCGTTGGAGAGCGCGAAGTCGATGATGCGGGTCTTGCCGCCGAAATAGACGGCCGGCTTGGCGCGCGAATCGGTCAGGTCCCTGAGCCGGCTGCCGCGGCCTCCGGCGAGTACATAGGCCATGGCGTCGCGGGAGATCGGCTGGCTCCTCGTCGTGTCCGTCACTGCCCCCTCCCTCCATCGCTCCGATGCTTCGACTCTGCTGCATGCAGCAGAGCACGGCCATGCCGGCGGCAGCGCCGACGATTCCACGTCGCCGGCACTTCGGCAATGGGGCATCGTCGCACCGAGGTGGATCGTTCAGGACCGATTGGCGGTCGGCAGCGCCGTTCAGACCGCGACCTTCCAGATCTCCGAAGCATATTGGCGGATCGTGCGATCGGAGGAGAACCAGCCCATCCGCGCCGTGTTGCGGATGGCCATGGCGTTCCAGCGCGGGCCGTCCCGCCAGATCGCGTCGACCTCGCGCTGCGCCTGCGCATAGGCCTCGAAATCGGCCGCGACCATGAACCAGTCGCGCTCGTATATGCCGCCGACCAGCTCCTTGAAGCGGTCCGGATCGTCCGGCGAGAAGACGCCGGCGGCGATCGCCTCCAGCGCCTGGTGCAGCTCCGGCGTCTTCTGGATCAGCGTGCGCGGCTCATAGCCGCCGGCCCGGCGCTCGGCGACCTCGTCGGCCGTCAATCCGAAGATGACGATGTTCTCGGGCCCGACATGGTCGCGCATCTCGACATTTGCGCCGTCGAGCGTGCCGATCGTCAGTGCCCCGTTGAGCGCGAACTTCATGTTGCCGGTGCCCGACGCCTCCAGCCCCGCCGTCGAGATCTGCTCGGAGAGGTCGGCTGCTGGCACCATCAGCTCGGCCATCGAGACGTTGTAGTTGGGCACGAAGACGACCTTGAGCAGGCCATGCACGGCCGGGTCGGAATTGATCACCCGGGCGACGTCGTTGGCGAGCTTGATGATCAGCTTGGCGTCGTGATAGCTCGGCGCCGCCTTGCCGGCGAAGAACTTCACCCGCGGCGGCCAGTCCTTCTCGGGACGCGAACGGATCTGGTCGTAGAGCGCGACGGCCTCGATGATGTTGAGAAGCTGGCGCTTGTATTCGTGGATGCGCTTGATCTGGACGTCGAACAGCGCCGAGGGATCGAGCTTCAGCCCCATGCGCTCGCCGACGATCGCGGCGAGCTGCTCCTTGTTGGCGCGCTTGACCGCGGCGAACCGTTCCTGGAAGGCGCCGTCCCCGGCGAGGCCGTCGAGGTCGCGCAGCGCCTCGATATCGTCGAGGAAGCGGTCGCCGATCGCCTCGCGGATGAGGCTGGTGAGGCCCGGATTGCACTGCATCAGCCAGCGGCGCGGGGTGATCCCGTTGGT
>CAYYZC010000304.1:0-2322 GCA_964475605.1 uncultured Chelativorans sp. | reverse complement strand
CCTTCATCAGCTCGGTATGCAGCGCCGAGACGCCGTTGACGGATTGCGAGCCGACGAAGGCGAGGTTGCCCATGCGCACCTTCCGCTCGCTATCCTCGTTAATCAGCGAGATCGCCCTGATATGCTCGTCGTCGAAGGCGCCGCTGGCCCGCGCCTCGATCAGCACCTCGGCATTGATGGCGTAGATGATCTGCATGTGGCGCGGCAGCAGCCGCTCGAAGAGCGGGACCGGCCAGCTTTCGAGCGCTTCGGGAAGCAGCGTGTGGTTGGTGTAGGCGAAGGTCTTGCGGGTGATGTCCCAGGCCTGGCCGAAATCGAGCCCGTGGATGTCCATCAGGAGCCGCATCAGCTCCGCCACGGCGATCGCCGGATGGGTGTCGTTGAGCTGGATCGCGGCCTTCTCCGGCAGCAGGGCAAGGTCCCCGTGCTGCGCCAGATGGCGCCGCACGATGTCCTGGATCGAGGCGGCGGAGAAGAAATATTCCTGCCGCAGCCTGAGTTCCTGGCCTGCCTGGTGGCTGTCGGCCGGGTAGAGTACGCGGGTCAGCGCCTCGGCCTTGTTGCTCTCGCGCAGCGCCCCGATATGGTCACCGGCATTGAAGGCGTCGAGCAGGATCGGGTCGATCGGCATTGCCGACCAGAGCCGCAGCGTGTTGACGCGGCGCCCGCGCCAGCCCGCGACCGGCGTGTCGAAGGCGACGGCAAGGAAACGCTCCTGCGGTTTCCAGACGTGGCGATCGAGCCGGCCGTCGGGGCCTGCCACCGACTGGACGGTGCCGCCGAAGCCGATCTCATAGGCGCCCTCGCGGCGCTCGAACTCCCATGGATTGCCGTGGTCGAGCCAGGTTTCCGGCAGCTCGACCTGCCATCCGTCGTGGATCTGCTGGCGGAAGAGGCCATGGACATAACGGATGCCGTAGCCGTGGGCGGGGATGTCGAGCGTCGCCATGCTTTCCATGAAGCAGGCGGCAAGCCGCCCCAGGCCGCCATTGCCGAGGGCCGCGTCCGGCTCCAGACCGGCGATCATGTCGAGATTGACATTGTTGATGGCGAGCGCCTCGCGCATAGCCTCCATCATGCCGAGATTGGAAAAGGCGTCGCGCATCAGCCGGCCGATGAGGAACTCCATCGACAGGTAGTAGACGCGCTTGCCGTTCGAATCGTAGGCGCGCCTGGTGGAGGCGATCCAGCGGTCGATGAGGCGGTCGCGCACGACCTTGATGGAGGCGGTCAGCCAGTCATGGCGCGTCGCGACGGAGGGCTCCTTGCCGACGCGGTATTTGAGGCATTCGATGATCTCGAAGGCGAGCTTGCGAGGATCGCTCGGCTGCTCGACCGGTAAAGGGGGATGTGCAGTCATCGTCACCGTTCATGTCCGTCAAAGGAATCTGGACATCTTTGTTCTCGACCTCGTCCCTTTCGCGGGGAGAGTTAGTGGATGGACGCTCCGCGTTCAAATGTTTAGAAGCCCAATGCACATTTTAGAGGCCTGTCGAGAGGTCACCGCACGGGCCGCGGCCTCCTCGGCGCGGCTCAGCGACAGACCTGACGGGAAGCACCATGATCCTGTGTTGCGGCGAAGCCCTGATCGACATGCTGCCGCGGCGCACGATCGAGGGCGAGAGCGCCTTTGCGCCCTATGTCGGCGGGGCGGTGTTCAACACCGCGGTGGCGCTCGGCCGGCTGGGGGCGCCGGCCGGCTTCTTCTCGGGGCTTTCGACAGACCTGTTCGGGACGCAGCTGCGGGATGCGCTGTCCGGGAGCAAGGTCGATCTGCGCCACGTCCGCTTCTCCGCCCGGCCGACGACGCTCGCCTTCGTCCATATGACCGGCGGCGATGCGAGCTACGCCTTCTATGACGAGAACAGCGCCGGGCGCATGCTGACGGAGGCCGATCTGCCGGTGCTGGGCGACGAGGTGACAGCGCTCCATTTCAGTTGCATTAGCCTCGTGCCGGAACCCTGCGGCTCGACCTATGAGGCACTGATGCGCCGCGAGAGCGCCGAGCGGGTGATGATGCTCGATCCGAATATCAGGCCCGGTTTCATCACGGACCGGCAGGCTCATCTTGCCCGGATGCGGCGCATGCTCGCCATGGCCGACGTGGTGAAGCTGTCGGCCGACGATCTCGCCTGGTTCGGCGAGAGCGGAGACGAGGAAGAGGTGGCGCGGCGCTGGCTGGCATCGGGGCCGAAGGCGGTGGTGGTGACGCGCGGCGGCGCCGGCGCCGTCGGCTATACCCGGTCGGACCGGATCGAGATGCCGGCGATCGAGGTCGAGGTCGCCGATACGGTCGGGGCGGGGGACACGTTCAATGCCGGC
>CAYYZC010000303.1:2981-4071 GCA_964475605.1 uncultured Chelativorans sp. | reverse complement strand
ATCAACGGCGCGCAGGTGAAGGAATGGCTGGAGATGTCGGCCGGCATCTTCAACCGGATCGAGGCCGGCGGCAGCGACCAGCCGCTCATCAACCTCGACTTCCCGTCCTACAATTTCGACGTCATCGACGGCGTCACCTACCGGATCGATCTCGGCCAGCCGGCGAAATACGACCGGGACGGCAATCTGGTCGACGAGGCGGCAAGCCGCATCACCGACCTGCAATTCGAGGGCGCGCCGATCGATCCGGAAGCGATGTTCGTCGTCGCCTCCAACAACTACCGCGCCGGCGGCGGCGGCAATTTTCCGGGGATCGGCCCCGACAAGGTGATCTTCGAGGCGCCCGACACCAATCGCGACGTGATCGTCCGCTATATCGTCGAGCAGGGGACGATCAATCCCTCGGCCGACGGCAACTGGCGCTTCGTCGAGATGGCCGGCACCACGGTGCTGTTCGAGACCGGCCCGAAGGCCGGGCAGTTCCTGGCCGAGGTCGAGGACGTCGCGATCGAAGCGGCCGGCGAGGGCGAGAACGGCTTCGCGCGCTACCGCATCACGCTTTGAGGAATTCCGGCGAGCGGCGGCCTATGTCGCCCGCCGGCGCCCGGCTCATTGCAGGCGCTCGCCCGGCCGGCGGGCCGAAAGTCTCACCCAGACGCCGCCGCCCGGACGCAGGGTGATCGACGGGAACGGCTCGATCGGCCGGTCTGCCTGCCATTCGACGCTGAAGCGCTGCATCAGCGTGGCAAGCATCAGGACCGCCTCGATCATCGCGAAGCGGTGGCCGATGCAGATGCGCGGGCCGCCGCCGAACGGCATATAGGCAAAGCGCGGCAGCTTGCGGTGTGCCTCGTCCAGCCAGCGCTCGGGCCTGAAGGCGAGCGGATCCTCGAACCAGCGCGGATCGCGATGCAGCACCCACTGGCTGATCAGCACCGTGGTGCCGGCATCGAATTGGCGGCCGCAGATCGTGAAGGGCGCAACCGATTCGCGGCCGATCACCCAGGAGGGCGGGAAGATGCGCATCGCCTCGGTGACGACGGCCTCCGCATAGGTGAGCGCGGCGAGGTCGGACGACGTCGCGGCGCGG
>CAYYZC010000303.1:0-2881 GCA_964475605.1 uncultured Chelativorans sp. | reverse complement strand
ACGCTCTCGACGGCGCGGATGGCGCGGTTGTAGCGCCGGTTGGAAGGAAGCGGGATCGCATCGGGGATCACGAAGGGGCGCTTGAAGCGCGCCTCCAGCGCCACGGCCAGATCGTCGAGGACGCTGTCCATAAGCTCGATATCCTGCCGGACGTCGGAATCGAACAGCGTCTTGGCCGCGACGCGCAGCGACATGTTCATCATCTGCGGATGGATGTCGAGCACCTGCCCGTCATGCCAGCGCGAGGCGACGTCGGCGGCGATGGCGACCATGTCGGCATCGTAGGCAAGCAGTTGCCGGGGCGCGAAAGGCGGCGCGGCGAGGCGGCGCTGGCGCTGCCAGAATTCGCCCTCGCTGGTGAGCAGGCCCTGACCGAAGAGGGCCGTGACATGGCGCCATACAGCCCTGTTCTTGATGAAATTGCCGGGGTTCCCGACCAACACATGCTCGATCGCCTCCATGTCGTGGACGAGCACGGTCGGCCAGCCGGCGAAGTGGACCCGCACGAGGTCGCCATAGGTCCGCGTGTGCCGTTCGAGGAAGCCGATCTGGTCGCGGCCGAAATCGAGGATGTTGCCGAGCAGCGGCAGGCCCTTCGGGCCGGGAACCGGCGTGGCGACCGCGGGAGCGGCGCCGCCGGGGTCGAGGACAACGGTCATCTGGAATCCTTCCGGTCGCGTTGTCGGCAAGGGTCGAATTGCCGTGCCGGCATGTCAATCGGAAATACCGGCCGGTCGGCGGAAAACCATGCCGATCGCTCCGGGACGGCTCGTTCCGGCCGGTCGGCGCCTGTCACGTTGATGACTTCGCCCGCCCGTTTCGCCTATAGTCTTAGGCGTGTTTCTTGACGGGGCAATTGCATGTCGGGACAGATCGAGACCCTGCGCCAGAACATCGCCGCGCTCAACGTGACCTCGCCGACGGGGTCGGAGATCGCGGCGGAAGCGCGCGGCAACTATCGCGGCGAGCGCGTCGCGGCGTCCTCGGAGACGTCCAAGCTGCAGGAGGCGGCCGAGGAGATCGGCATGTCGGTGGCCCATCGCGCCGACAAGCGCACGCTTGGCCGGCGCGAGGTGCGGCAAGGGCAGGGCGCCACCCTGGAGGCACTCGCCCGTATCGCCGATTACTATGACAAGCTCCCCGACATGCCGCGCGAGGAGGAGCTTCGCGCCCTCGTCTCGGTGCTCCAGGACTTCCAGGCCAGGATGGAGGAATTCTCCTCGGGCGGCTCCGGCGGGCAGGCGGTCACCAAGGAGGACATCCTCGCCGAACTGCACAAATTCGATCCCGACGTCACCCACCAGTTCGCCGCCCTCGACATCGCGCGCGAGTTCTTCGCGGCGACAGGCGCGGCCAACGAATTCCAGATGCTGCTCGACCAGGTCCATGCCGAATACGGCAAGGGCGACCTGGCGCGCGAGGTCAAGGCCGGCTTCGCCTCCTCCCATGCCGCATCGCTTGCCGCCGCGACGCTGGAGACCGACCCGGCCAAGGTGCGCGAATCCTACCGCTCGCTGCTGCGCGAATCGAAGAGCATGAGCCAGCTCTTCGACGCCTTCCGCCAGTTCGACGTGATGAAGCGGTTCGACGAGGTGATCGAGATATTCATGTCGGCCGCCGGCCGCGACCTCGCGAGCACCGGGCCCTCGACCGACACCGACTATCTCCACGCCCTCGTCACCGAGCTCTCGCGGCTCAAGAAGATGCAGAGCGTGATCGACATGTCGGCCCAGCTCATGGGCACCACGGACCGCCTGCTCGCACCCGGCGAGCAGCCGCAGGGCGACGCGGCCGATGTCGCATCCTCGATCCTCGCCTTCTCGTCCAACCCGGCGGCAGGCCCGGGCGACGCCAGGGGCATGATGACGAGATACGGCGAGTGCTCGCTCGCCACCCAGGTCAATTTCGCCAACGGGTTGCGCACGCTCCACGCCGAGCTGCCGGACGAGGTGATGCCGTCTCCCCAGGCACGCCTGCAACAGAACAGCGCGATCCTCGGCCTTCTCGACACGCTGGTCGCCGAGGAGGAGCAGGAATATGAGCGCCTGTCTTCGGAGACGGCGCCGGTCCACTAGGCCCATGACCTGACAATCGATATCCAGGAAGAAGACATGCCCTTCTCGCCGCAGGCGCTCCAGACGATCGAGGGATTTGCCGCCAGTCTCGGCCTGCCCGCCACGCCGTCGGCCGATGGAAGCTACAGCTTCGCCTTCGAGAACAGCGGCACGCTGACGCTGACCTCGGCCCATGACGGGGAGCGGACGCTGCTCAGCCTGTTCGTGCGGCCGCATCGTCTCGATACGACGGTGGAGCAGAGGATCATGTCGCTTGCCGGGCCAGACATCACGACGAACCGCTTCTTGTCGGCCGGGCTGACCGGCGACGACGGCGTCATCTTCGCCGTCGACATCGACGATGCGGAGATGAGCCTGCCGACGCTGGAGACCTGCATGCAGCAGCTTCTCAAGGCGCGCGCCGGCATCGAATAGGAAGCCATCGAATAGGAAGCCGAAACGTCGAGTCCGAGCGGCCCGGCGCGAAAGCCGGGTCTTCGGCCTGCTCCCCGGATGGACTCAGAACTGGGTCTTGTCGTCGGGCTGTGCGTAGACGCTGCTTGCGACCACGTCCTCGACCGGATCGAAGGTCTTGTTCTGCTGCTGCGACTTTTCCAGCGTCGAGATACCGGTCTGGTTGAGGTAGTCCTCGAAATCGGCGTCGTTGCGCTCGCCATCGGTCCGCTTCACGTTCTCCGCGACGCGGTTCATCTCCTTGGGCGCATCGAGCGGCATGGGGTCCTGCGAACCCTGCTCGCTCTGGAAACGCGGCAGCGGGTTGCTGCTGGACCGTTGGATCGAATCGACCATGATGTCCCTCCGGCGAT
>CAYYZC010000302.1:2163-4090 GCA_964475605.1 uncultured Chelativorans sp. | reverse complement strand
AGTATCAGGTCATCCTGAAGCCGAACCCGCCGAATTTGCAGGAACTCTATCTCGGTTCGCTGGAGGCGATCGGCATCGATCCGTTGCTGCACGATATCCGCTTCGTCGAGGACGACTGGGAAAGCCCGACGCTGGGCGCCTGGGGGCTCGGCTGGGAATGCTGGTGCGACGGCATGGAGGTGTCGCAATTCACCTATTTCCAGCAGGTCTGCGGCATCGAATGCGCGCCGGTCTCGGGCGAGCTGACCTACGGGCTGGAGCGGCTGGCCATGTATGTGCAGGGCGTCGACAATGTCTACGATCTCAATTTCAACGGCCGCGAGGGCGCCGGGAAGGTGACCTATGGCGACGTCTTCCTGCAGGCCGAGCAGGAATATTCGCGCCATAATTTCGAGCATGCGGACACCTCGATCCTGTTCCGCCATTTCGAGGATGCCGAAACGGAGTGCCTGGCGCTGCTGGAGGCGGGTGCGGCCCCGGGCCGGGGGGAAGGCGGCGAGGCGAAAGCCGGGCCGGGCGAGGGGACACCCGTCCACCGCATGGTCTTTCCCGCCTACGACCAGTGCATCAAGGCGAGCCACGCCTTCAACCTGCTCGATGCTCGCGGCGTGATCTCGGTCACTGAGCGCCAGAGCTATATCCTGCGCGTGCGCAATCTCGCCAAGGCCTGCGGCGAGGCCTTCCTGCTGACGGATGCCGGCGGCGTCTCCTACCGTCCCTGACGGCAGCCGCTTTCATCGGCGGCTGGCGCGCGCTAAGCTCGGTTCCGTCCAAGGGGAATAATCATGGATTTCGGATTTGGCACCATAGTGGTCATCGTCCTGGCGCTGGTCGGCATCTATGCCGTCTACGTCTACAACGCCCTCGTGCGCGCGCGGCAGATCGTCAAGGAGGCCTGGTCCGGCATCGACGTGCAGCTCAAGCGGCGCGCCGACCTCATCCCCAACCTGATCGAGACCGTGAAGGGCTATGCCGCCCATGAGCGCGAGACGCTGGACGAGGTGACGGCGCTGCGCGCCCGCGCCCAGGGCCTGCCGAGCGACGACGTCGCCGGCCGCGCCGAGGCTGAAGGATTGCTGAGCCGCGCGCTCGGACGGCTGTTCGCGGTCGCCGAAGCCTATCCCGACCTCAAGGCGAACGAGAATTTCCTCCAGCTCCAGACCACGCTGGAGACGCTGGAAGGCGAGATCCAGATGTCGCGGCGCTACTACAACGGCGCGGCCCGCGACCTCAACATCAAGGTCGAGAGCTTCCCCTCCAACATCGTCGCCAATGCCTTCGGCTTCCACAAGGAAGAGTATTTCGAGATCGACGATCCGTCCGACCGCGCCGTGCCGGAGGTCTCCTTCGCCCGACCCGCGGGATGAAGCTCCTCGCGCGCATCGTCCTCGCCTGGCTGATCCTGGCCGGCACGATCGCCGCTGCCTCGGCGGTCGAGGAGATACGCTCCTTCCGTTCCGACATAGAGGTCGGCGCCGACGGCACGCTGCGGGTTGCCGAAAGGATTGCCGTCAATGTCGAGGGCCGGCGCATCTCGCGCGGCATCTTCCGCGATATCCCGCTGCGGTTCGAGGATGCTTCGGGGCGCCTGCGCGAGGTCGGGCTGGATATCCTCTCCGTCACCCGCGACGGCAGGCCGGAGCGGTTCGAGACGGAGCGCGAATCCGGCATATTGCGGGTGCGGATCGGTGATCCCGGCGTGCTCCTGCCGCATGGCGTCCATAGCTACGAGATCGTCTACGAGACGACCCGCCAGATCCGCTTCTTCGACGACCATGACGAGCTCTACTGGAACGTCACCGGCAATGGCTGGGAGTTCGCGATCCGCGAGGCGGTCGCCGAGATAAGGCTGCCGGAGGGCGCGAGCGCATCCGACGTCGCCTTCTATACCGGACCCTATGGCTCGACCGAGCGGGCGGCGAGCGCC
>CAYYZC010000302.1:0-2063 GCA_964475605.1 uncultured Chelativorans sp. | reverse complement strand
TCGCCGGCGCTCGCCAACTATATCGAGCAGCGCGGCTTCCGCGGCCAGGGCTGGGAGGCTTTCTCCGCCGCCGTCATCAACCTTGCCGTCGAAGGCCATCTCGAGCTCGAAAACCTCGTCGGCGACCTGATCATCCGCCGCAGGGGAGACGGCATGCCGGCCGGCATTCCCGTCGGCGAGGCGGCCATCCTCGGCCGGTTGCCGATGGACGGCGACACGCTCAAGGTCGACAAGGCGAATGGCGAGCGGGTGCAGGCCTTCGGCAAGGCGTTCCGTACCTCGATCGAGCGCGAGCATCGCAACGCCTTCTATCGCCACAACAGGTTCCACCTGATCTTCGGCCTGGCGCTTTCGGCCGTCGTGCTTGTCGCGATGATCCTGCCCGGCGGAATCGAGGCGGAGACGATGATCGCCGTGCTCAGCTCCGGCATTCCCGCCGCCGTGATGGCGATGATGGCAGTGAGCGTCGGGCGGAGCTTCCGGCGGGCGAAGTCGCTCGGCTCGCGCATCAAGGCCGTCGTCCTTACCGCGTTCGGCGGCTTCATCGCCCTTTCCGTGCTCCTGACCACCGGTATGGGACTGTTCGACGGCGATCTCGACGGGATCGTGCTCCTGATCGTCGGCGGCCTCGTCATGACCGATGTCGTCTTCTTCTTCCTGATGGGCGCGCCGACGCCGATCGGCCGCAAGATGATGGACGGGATCGCCGGGCTCGAACAGTATCTGACGCTCGCCGAGAAGGACCGCATGAACATGCAGGGCGCGCCGCAGATGTCGCCGCGCCATTTCGAGACGCTGCTTCCCTATGCGGTGGCGCTCGGCGTGGAGAAGCCGTGGTCGCGCGCCTTCGACGCTTGGCTGACGAGCGCTGCGGCGGCGGGCGCCGCCGTCGCCTATATGGGACCGGGCTGGTATAGCGGGGGACGCTTCGAGCCCGGATCGATCGGCTCGGACATCGGCGGCATCACAAGCTCGCTCTCCGACAGCTTCACCGCCTCCCTGCCGGCGCCGAAATCCTCCTCGTCCGGCTTCGGGGGCGGCGGCTCCTCGGGCGGCGGTGGCGGCGGCGGCGGTGGCGGCGGCTGGTAATTTCGCAGCCCCGACATGACAAAGCGCAGCCCGCTTGCTAGACGCAGCGCAATCCTCCGACAGCCAAGCGATTTTCAATGCCCGACCTTCTTCTCGAACTCCGCTCCGAAGAGATTCCTGCCCGCATGCAACGCAAGGCCGCGGGCGATCTGAAGAAACTCGTGACGGACGGGCTGGTCGATGCCGGTCTCATCTACGAGGCGGCGACGGAGTACTGGACGCCGCGGCGCCTGACGCTCGACATTCGCGGCCTCACCGTCCGCTCGCGGGACGTGAACGAGGAGCGCAAGGGCCCGAAGGTCGGCGCGCCCGAGCAGGCGGTGCAGGGTTTCCTGCGCTCCGCCGGCCTCGCCACGATCGATGAGGCGGAGATCCGGTCCGATCCCCGGAAGGGCGATTTCTACGTCGCGGTGATCTCGCGTCCCGGCCGCGCGGCAGCGGAGATCATCGCCGAACTGATGCCGCGGGTCGTTCGCGACTTCCCGTGGGCGAAATCGATGCGCTGGGGCGCGGCCTCGGCGAAGCCCGGCGCCCTGCGCTGGGTGCGCCCGCTGCAATCGATCCTGTGCACCTTCGGCCCCGAGACGGAGGAGCCCGTCGTGGTGGATTTCGAGGTCGACGGCATCCGCTCGGGCAATGTCACCTACGGCCACCGCTTCCACGCGCCGGAGGCGATCGTGGTGAAGCGCTTCGACGACTATGTGGCCAAGCTCGATGCGGCCAGGGTCGTGCTCGACGCCGAGCGGCGCAAGCGCATCATCCTCGACGACGCCAGGAACCTCGCCTTCGCGGCCGGGCTGGAGCTGGTCGAGGACGAGGGCCTGCTGGAGGAGGTCTCCGGCCTGGTCGAATGGCCCGTGGTGCTGATGGGCGAGTTCGACGAGGGCTTCCTCGACATTCCGGCCGAGGTCATCCGGCTGACCATCCGCGCCAACCAGAAATGCTTCGTCACGCGCCCGCAGGGCGAGGCCGGA
>CAYYZC010000301.1:0-4105 GCA_964475605.1 uncultured Chelativorans sp. | reverse complement strand
CGACAAGACCACGCCGGGCCTCGTCATGGGAGCGCTGAGCGCCGGCCTGCCGATGATCTACCTGCCCGCGGGTCCGATGCTGCGCGGCAATTACCGCGGCGAGGCGCTGGGCAGCGGCTCCGACGCCTGGAAATACTGGGACGATCGCCGTGCCGGAAAGCTGAGCGAGGAGGCATGGGGCGGCGTGGAGCGCGGCATCGCACGCTCCTACGGTCACTGCATGACCATGGGCACGGCGTCGACGATGACGGCGATCGCCGAGGCGCTCGGCCTGACCCTGCCCGGCGCGAGCTCGATACCGGCCGCCGATTCGGGGCATATCAGGATGTCGGCCGCCGTCGGCCGGCGTATCGTTTCGATGGTGTGGGAGGATCTGACCCCGGATCGCATCGTCACCGCCGCTGCGGTGCGCAACGCGGCGATCGTGGCGATGGCGACCGGATGCTCGACCAACGCCGTGGTGCACCTGCTCGCCATGGCGCACCGCGCCGGCGTGCCGCTCTCGCTCGACGATCTCGATGCGATCGGCCGCGTCACACCCGTGCTCGCCAATGTGCGGCCGAGCGGCGACACCTACCTGATGGAAGATTTCTACTATGCCGGCGGCCTGCGTGCGCTGATGGCGCAGCTCGGCGACAGGCTGGACCGCTCCGCCATGACGGTCAGCGGCATGCCGCTCGGCGAGACCCTCGAAGGGGCCGAGACGATCAATCCCGACGTGATCCGCCCGCTCGACAATCCGGTCTATCACGAAGGCGCGCTCGCGGTCCTGCGCGGCAACATCGCCCCGGACGGCTGCGTCATCAAGCCGGCCGCCTGCGCGCCTCACCTGCATGTCCACGAAGGCCGTGCCGTCGTCTTCGACAGCTATCCCGATCTCAAGGCGGGAACCGAGGACCTCGATTTCGACTGGTCGCCCGACGACGTCCTCGTGCTGCGCAATGCCGGTCCGCAGGGCGGGCCCGGCATGCCGGAATGGGGCATGCTGCCGATCCCCGCCAGGCTGGTGCGGCAGGGCGTGCGCGACATGGTGCGCATCTCCGACGCCCGCATGAGCGGCACCAGCTACGGCGCCTGCATCCTGCATGTCGCGCCGGAGGCCCATATAGGCGGGCCGCTGGCCGCGGTCCTGACCGGCGACCGCATCCGCGTCGACGTGCCGAACCGCGCCATCGACCTGCTCGTGACGGAGGACGAGCTGGAGCAGCGCATGCGTGCCCTGCCGCCGCGAAAGCCCTATTACGGGCGCGGCTATGGCTGGCTTTTCGCCCGCCACATCACGCAGGCCGACCAGGGCTGCGACTTCGATTTCCTGGAAACCGGCTTCGGCCCTCCCGTCGCCGAACCCGATATCTTTTGAGAGGAGGACGATCTTGGACGAGACGATCCGCGACAGGCTGACGAAGGTTTCGACGGCGACGCTGACGACGGCGCTGTTCAAGCGCGGGCTGCGCAACCAGTTCCTGCAGAATGTCTCGCCGGTGGCACCGAAGGGCCGCAACATGGTCGGCCCCGCCTTCACGCTGCGCTATATCCCTGCGCGCGAGGATCTGAACAGGCTGGACGTGTTCCTCGATCCGGCCCATCCGCAGCGCGTGGCCGTCGAAACCTGTCCGGCCGGCCATGTGCTCGTCATCGACAGCCGCAAGGATGCCCGCGCGGCATCGGCCGGCGGCATCCTCGTCACGCGGCTGATGGTGCGCGGCGCAGCCGGCATCGTCACCGATGGGGGGTTTCGCGATTCGCCCGACATTGCCGGCCTCCCCTTCCCCGCCTACCATCGGCGGCCGACCGCGCCGACCAATCTCATCCATCATCAGGCGATCGCCATGGACGAGCCGATCGGCTGCGGCGACGTAGCGGTGTTCCCACGCGACATCGTTGTGGGCGACGACGAGGGCGTCGTGATCATCCCCGCCGAAATGGCGGCGGAGATCGCGCAGGAAGCGACCGAGATGACCGCATTCGAGGATTTCGTCACCGAGGAGGTGGCCGGCGGACGCAGCATCGTCGGCCTCTATCCGCCCACCGATCCCGCGACCGGCACACGCTTCAGGGCGTGGCGGGAAAAGCACGGCCGCTAGGACCATGCTGCGGGAAACGGTGACCGTCCGGCCGCTCGGTCCCGCCGTGGCGGAACTGGGCGAAAGCCCCTTCTGGTCTCCCCGGGAGAATTGCGTCTGGTGGGTGGACGTCACCGGCAGGCAGGTGCTGCGCACCGATGCCGACACCGGCGCCACCACGCAATGGCCGACGACGGAGGAGATCGGCTTCATCGCGCATGTCGGCGGCAGGCTCGTCGTCGGCCTGGAAAGCGGGCTTTTCAGCTTCGATCCCTTGGCCGGGAACTTCGACCTCATCGCCGGCAGCGAGCTTGCACCCGGCATGCGCTTCAACGATGCGACGGTGGACGCATCGGGACGTCTGTGGGCGAGCACGATGCGTGTCGCCAACGACCGCGCTGAAGGCGCGATCCATGTCTTCTCCGACGATTGGCGGATGCACAGGCTGGCGGACGGGTTTCGGACGCCCAACGGGCTCGCCTTCGACGTGGGGCGCTCGCGTCTCTACTTCTCCGACTCGCATCCGAGCGTGCGGCGCGTCTGGCACGCCGCCTTCGATCCGATCGGCAATCGTCTCGGTGGACGGACCGTCTTCATGCAGTTCGGCGAGCAGGACGGACGCCCTGACGGGGCGGTTCTCGACCGCGGCGGCAATTACTGGATCGCTTGCCTGGAGGCAGGAACGATCGAAGCGCTCACGCCCGAAGGAAATGCCTGGCGAAGCATAGGCCTGGACAGGCCCCGCATCCTCACCAAACCTGCCTTCGGCCCCGAAGGCAGGATGTTCTTCACTGCGAAGGCGGACCCGCTTCGATCTCGCTCCAGCCTGTTGACCTGCAGCCTTCCGGCAAAAGGCATTCCCGTCTGAACATGCGATCCGCAAGCGCGATCAGCTGCCGGCCTGGCTGGCGAAATAGGGCGTCTTCATCGCCATCTCCTTGTCCATCTGCTGGCTGCGCTGATAGGCCGGGCGGTCGGCGACCCGTTCGAGATAGGCATTGAAGGAAGGCCGTTCCGGCAGAACCCCGATCAGCTTCATCGTATAGCCGATGCCCGAGGCAAGCTGTGTGTCGGCGGCGGTGAAGCGCGGGCCGGCGGCGAAATCGCTGCGGCTCAGATGCCGGTCGAGATTGGCGACCATGTCGTCGAACAGGCCGAAGGAATAGTCGTTGCTGCCATAGCTGTCATGGCCGTGGCCCTTCATCGCGATGCAGGGGTCGAAGACGGAATCGCAATAGACGGTCCAGGTAAGGTAGGCGGCGCGGTGAGGATCGTCGAGCGCCGGCGCAAGCCCGGCTTCCTTGAAGATATCGGCGAGATAGATGGTGATCGCCGCCCGTTCGGTGACGGTCCTGCCGTCATGCTCGATCGCCGGCACCTTCTTGTTCGGCTGGATGAGACGATAGTCCTCGGGCGCGCCGTCGGGCGCGCGGATGTCGCGATGGACTATCTCGTATTCGACGCCGAGCTCTTCCAGCAGCCACAGGATGGACGAGCTGCGCGACCAGGGAGCGTGATGAAACGTCAGCATGGCGATTTCTCCGGCGGTTGAGTTGACAAGCCCACCCTAGCCCACCGCCCCTGACAACAAACTGTCAGGAGGGTTGCCTCCATCATCGTCATCCAACGCCCTGTATCCGCCACCGTTCCGGCATGGGTCCTCGGGTCAGGCCCGAGGACGACGAGCGGCGAGGCGCCCCGCTCAGACGCTCCTGAGGATGCTCTTACCGGCGTAGCGGGCCTGGCGCCCGAGCTCTTCCTCGATGCGCAGGAGCTGGTTGTATTTCGCCAGCCGGTCCGAGCGCGCCAGCGAGCCGGTCTTGATCTGCCCGCAATTGGTGGCGACGGCGAGGTCGGCGATGGTGGAATCCTCCGTCTCGCCCGAACGGTGCGACATCACCGCTGTATACGCCGCCTTGTGCGCGGTTTCGACCGCGTCCAGCGTCTCGGTCAGCGAGCCGATCTGGTTGACCTTGACCAGGATCGAGTTCGCCACGCCCATCCGGATGCCGTCGCGCAGGCGCACCGAATTGGTCACGAAG
>CAYYZC010000300.1:0-4122 GCA_964475605.1 uncultured Chelativorans sp. | reverse complement strand
TGGGCTCGGCCACGATCGAGGGCCGCATCGACATGGGCGAGAAGGTCATCATCAATATCAGGACCTTCTTCGACGGCCACCGCCCGCCCGACCGCGTGCTGCCCAACCGCGTCTAGTTTCAGGCGACTTCGATCGCGGCGGCCTCCGATATCCGGACCATGCGGCCCGCGAGCGCGTCGAAGGCGGCGCGATCGAGGCGCAGCGCCGGCGGCGCCTGCCAGCCCATCTCGCCGGCGACGACGAGGCCGAGCAGCAGGATCGCGTCCGGCTCGTGCATCAGCAGGGCGGCGGGCGCCTTGCCGCCGCGCACCAGCTCCAGCAGCACGGCCGAGGCGGAGGACGAGCCGATCGTGCCGGGAAGGCAGAGCACCCGCCCGGAGACGGTCTCGCCGCATTGCGGATGGCGCGCATCGATGACGGCGCCGCTCGCCGGGTCGACGCCGCCCCAGAAGCTGATCGGCGCCGTCAGCACCAGCGCCTGGCCGGAGGCGGCGCGATCGGCGCCGGCAAGCCATTCGCCCCGCAACGCGCTCATGACGGCGCCGCCTCGAATATCGGCCGGCCGGCAACTGCGCTTTCGACGCATTCGGCGAGCGAGCCGTAGATGACGCCATAGCCCGTATTGCCGGGAGCGTATTGGGCGAACTTGCCGGAATTCGTCATCAGCACGCCGCGCTCCAGCTCGGGCAGGATCGGCGTGACGACGACGCAGGTGTCGGCGACGATGGTGACGCCGTTTGCCTCCAGCGCCTGCCGCATGCCGCGCCTGTCCAGCTCCTGCAGCACGTGGCGCCCGGTGCAGGCATAGATCTTCGTCCGCGCGCGGCGCCCGGCCAGGAACCGTTCCAGCGCGGCGAATTCACGCAGCGACAGATGCGGACTGCCGATCGCGACCGCATCGAGCTGGTCGCCGGCCGCCACGGTCGACAGGCGCCGCCGCGCATCGGAGACCATCTCGCCGGTGACCCGGATCGTCTCGCGAGGCTCCGCCCCGCCGAGCGCGGCATCGAGGTCCGGTGCCTCCGGCGTGACGCCGGCGATGTGGAACAGCCCGACCGCCCCGGTCGAGGCCGCCGCGGCGCCGAACGCCTTCAGGCGATCCTCGCCGGGATCCTTTCCGGTGCCGCTCACCACGCCGACCTGCGCGCCGAGCATCCTGCCATAGAGGCTGCCGAGGATCGGCCAGGCGATCTCCGAATCGAGGAAGCCGCGGGGCAGGCCCGATACGTCGAAGACGACCCGCGCCAGCCGGTTGTCGGGCCGATGCAGCCCGTAGTCGGGCGCGCGGGCCGTGATCGCGCAGGCGATGTCGAGAAAGTCGCCATAGCGGTTGGTGCGTGCCCCCAGCACCGAATTGCAGAAGGCGACGGCATTGGATTCGCCCCACGCCACGTCGGTGCCGCGGGCCGGACGATGCCCGGCCTGATAGGGCGCGCAGGTCCAGTTCGCCTCGCAGCCGAGCTGCAGATAGGCCTGCATCATGCGCCGCGCCATGGAGCGCTGCGGCTCGGGCAGCCGGATGCGGCTGCAGCCGGTGAGGTCGAGCGCGCCGACATTGAGCGTCGAGCGCACCGCCACCCGCGCTCCGCCTTCGACCAGCCGCTCGGCGAACAGGGTGCCCGAATCGCCGTGATAGAGCGCGCCGTCGATATGGGTCGAGGCGATCGGGATCAGTCGCGGCGCGCCCATCAGCCGCGCGGCTTCGGCGACGATGCGCATCGCCGTCGCCGCGCCGTCCGTGCCTGCGGCGATCGCGCGCTCCTCGGCTGAAAGCACGAGGCTCAAGCCCTGCCCTCGCGCGCGGCACGATAGCCGACCGTCTCGAAGCTGGCGCCGAGACTGTCATAGAGCAGCAACCGCCCGACCAGCGGCTCGCCGATGCCGGTGATCAGCTTGATCGCCTCCATCGCCTGGAGCGAGCCGATGACGCCGGGGAGCGCGCCGACGACGCCGGCCTCGGCGCAGGAGGGCACCAGCCCGGCCGGCGGCGGCTCGGGGAAGAGATCGCGATAGGAGGGGTTCGGCTGCCCGTCGCCGCCGTTCGCATAGGGCATCAGCACCGTCACCGAGCCGTCGAAGCGGCCGATCGCGCCGGTGACCAGCGGCCGCTTCGCCGCGAAGCAGGCATCGGCGACGGCATAGCGCGTGTCGAAATTGTCAGAGCCGTCGACAACCAGATCGTAGCTTGCGGCCAGCTCCGCGCCATTGGCCGGATCGAGGCGGAATCGATGCGCCTCGACCGTCACATGCGGGTTGACGCGCGCGATCGAGGCCGCCGCGCTCTCCACTTTCGCCATGCCGACGCTCTGCGTGTCGTGGATGACCTGCCGCTGCAGATTGGAGAGCGAGACGATGTCGTCGTCGACGATGCCGAGCGTGCCGACGCCGGCCGCGGCCAGATAGTGTAGCACCGGCGCGCCGAGCCCGCCGGCGCCGATGACGAGCACGCGTGCTCGCCTGAGCTTCTGCTGGCCGGGCCCGCCGATCTCCCGCAGCACGACATGGCGCGCATAGCGCTCCAGCTCCTCGTCGGAGAGAGGGGGAGAAGACAGGTCCCGGTTCATGGGAACGAGCATACCGGGTCGGGCGGCTGCTGTCAGCGCCGGTCAGGAGACGACGCCGTCCTCGACCTTCAGCAATTGCGCGCTCCCCTCCAGCGGCTCGAACAGCGCCCGATCGGTGCCGGTCATGAAGGCCTGGCAGTCGAGCTCGTGCAGGATGTCGAAAAGCGCCGCCCGCCGGTCGATGTCGAGATGGGCGGCGATCTCGTCGAGGAGCAGGATCGGCGGCGCGCCGGCAAGCTCGCCGACGAGGCGCGCATGCGACAGCACGATTGCGGTCAGAAGCGCCTTCTGCTCGCCGGTCGAGCATAGCTCGGCCGGCATGTCCTTTGGCGCGTGGCGCACCGGCAGGTCGGAGCGGTGCGGCCCCTCCAGCGTGCGCCCGGCCGCGCGGTCGCGCATGCGCCCGTCGCGCAGCAGGCGCCTGAAATCCTCCTCGACATCGACGGCGGCGGCGTTCGCCAGCCCGTCCTCGAGGATTCCGGTGAGCGAAAGCCGGGCGCGCGGGAACGGCCCCTCCTCGGGCAGCCGCCCGATCATGCCGGCAAGCAGCCGCACCAGCTCGACGCGCGCCGCGGCGATCGCCGCGCCCGTCTCGGCCATCTGGCCTTCGATCGCCTCGAACCAGCCCTCGTCGCGGCTGTCCTCGGCGAGCAGCCGGTTGCGGCCGCGCATCGCCTTCTCGTAGTCGAGGGCGCGGCGCGCGTGGCCGGGGTCGATGGCGAGCACGAGACGGTCGAGGAAGCGGCGGCGGTCGGCGGCGGGCCCGGTGAAGAGCCCGTCCATGGCCGGCGTCAGCCAGACCATGCGGAGCCATTCGAGCAGCTCGTCGCTGGAGCGTGCGGCGGCGCCGTTGATGCGCAGGCGCCTTGCGCCGTCGCCCTCCTCGCCGCTCGTCCCGGTGCCGATCTCGCATTCGCCGAAGGCGCCGCCCAGCCTGGCATGGATGGAGAAGCCGCCGCTAGCCGGCCCGGCGATCTCCGCCTGCGCGGCGCGCCGCAGCCCGCGGCCGGGCGACAGGAAGGAGATCGCTTCGAGGAGGTTCGTCTTGCCGGCGCCGTTGGGTCCGGTCAGAACCACCACGCCGGGGCGGAAGGAGACGTCCAGCTCCGGATAGTTGCGGAAATTGGTCAGCACCAGCCGCGCGATGAATGTCTGCCGGCCGGCCGCCTCACCTTCTGGCGCCGAGGTCACTAGACGCGCATCGGCATCAGCACATAGAGCGCGTCCTCGTCCGTCGCGTCGTGGATCAGCGTCGGCGAGCCGGCATCGGCCAGCATGAAGCGGGCATCGCTTCCGGTGAGCTGGGCGGCGACGTCGAGCAGGTATCTGGCGTTGAAGCCGATCTCCAGCGGGTCGGCGTCATAGTCGGCTGCGAGCTCTTCGGTGGCGCTGCCCGAATCGGGATTGTTGACGGCGAGCGTCAGCGCGCCGCTGCTGATCGAGAGCTTCACCGCGCGCCCACGCTCGGAAGACACGGTCGAGACGCGGTCGACGGCCTGGGTGAAGCTCTGCCGGTCGATGACCAGCTTGCGATCGTTGCCGGTCGGGATGACGCGCT
>CAYYZC010000299.1:0-4131 GCA_964475605.1 uncultured Chelativorans sp. | reverse complement strand
CAGCCGACGCCGGACAACAAGCTGATCATCAACCTGCCGGCAACGGTCGAGATGTCGACCCCCAACGTCTATGCCGACCAGATCGAATGGATGTGCCGCAATCTCGACGATCGCGACAATCTGATTATCTCGCTGCATCCGCATAACGACCGCGGCTGCGGCATCGCCGCCACCGAGCTCGGCCTGATGGCCGGCGCGGACCGCGTCGAGGGCACGCTGTTCGGCAATGGCGAGCGCACCGGCAATGTCGACGTCGTCACCCTGGCGCTCAACATGTACACGCAGGGCGTCGACCCGATGCTCGACTGCTCCGACATCAACCGCATGAAGGACGTGTTCGAATATTCGAACCAGATGAAGATCCCGGAGCGCCATCCTTATGTCGGCGAGCTGGTCTACACCGCCTTCTCGGGTTCGCACCAGGACGCCATCAACAAGGGCATGAAATCGATCCGCAAGGCCAACACCCCGAACTGGGAAGTGCCCTATCTGCCGATCGACCCGCAGGATGTCGGGCGCACCTATGAGGCGATCATCCGCATCAACTCGCAGTCCGGCAAGGGCGGCATCGCCTATATCATGCAGGCCGACTACGGGCTCAACCTGCCGCGCAACCTGCAGATCGAGTTCAGCCAGTTCATCCAGCGGATCACCGATGCCGAGGGCCGCGAGCTGCCTTCGGCGCGCATCCACGACCGGTTCCTCGCCGAATATGTCGACCAGCCCGAGGCGCGGCTGAAATTCGTCGAGCACCAGACCGTCCCCGCGACGGCGACCAGAGGGCGACGTAACCTCCAAGCGGTTATCGTCGACGGCGGCAAGGAGATCACGATTTCCGGTACCGGCACCGGGCCGATCGACGGCTTCGTCGACGCGCTGTCGCGCCATATCGGCATCCCGCTGACGGTGCTCGACTATTCGGAGCATTCGATGCAGCGCGGCTCCGACGCCTCGGCCATCTCCTACATGGAGATCGAGCATCCGGGCGGCCGCCTCTTCGGTGTCGGCATCAACACCAATATCGTCGCCGCCTCGCTGGAGGCGGTGGTCTCGGCCGCCAACCGCATCCTCGCCGCCGGATGAGCGGGCAGGCGGGAACGCTCTTCGCAAAGAAGCAGGCAGGACCGGCGGAGACCACGCTGGTCCTGCTCCACGGCTTCGGCGGCAGCCACAAGGTCTGGGCGCCGGTCATGGCGCGGCTCGACGGCCGGGTCCGGATGCTCGCCTACGACCTTCCGGGCCATGCCGGATCGAGCCGCTATCCCGGCGCCGGTCCTGCGAAGGTGGCCGCGCGCGCGATCCTCGAGGATCTTGCCCGGCGCGGCGTCGAGCGCTGCCATCTCGCCGGCCACTCGATGGGCGGCGCCATCGCCATGCTGATGGGCATGTTCGAGCCGGCGCGCATCTCGGGCATGACGCTGCTCGCGCCCGGCGGCTTCGGGCCGGAGATCAATGCGCGCCTGCTGCGCCGCTATGCGGTGGCCGACGACGAGCCGGCGATGCGGCTCTGCATGGAAGGAATGTACGGCTTCATGTCGCCGGTCGCCGACGAGGCGGTGGCCGAGGCGCTCGCCGAGCGCCGCGGGGCTCCCGATGCCAGGCTCGGCGAAATCGCCGAGCTGATCACCAGGGACGGACGCCAGGGCGAGATACCCCGCGCGGCGATGGCCGGCCTCCCCATGCCGGTCAGCGTCGTCTGGGGCGAGCTCGACGCGGTGCTGCCGTTCCGCCACACGAGCGGCCTGCCGGCGCATTTCGCGCTTTTCCGCACGCCCGACCTCGGCCATATGCTGCCGCGCGAGGCGCCGGACCTCTGTGCAAGGATCATCGCACAGGATGTGGGAATAACGCTCCCGACAGAATGATCGGTCGTGATTCGGCCGCAAGCGCGTGCTAACTTCCTCTTAACCAAGAGAGAGGGAGCTGGGCGATGAGCCAGCCGCGAGAGGACGGGACGTCGTCCAGCCGGCCGACATTCCTGCGTGACGTCATCAGGGACGTGAAGAACGCCGCAGCCGATCGCGGCGATGTCGTCGTCGACATCCGCGAGGGCCAGCGGACGCGCCTGGAGCTCCTGGCGGAGGAGCTGCAGCCGGTCTTCGACGACGTGCCGCGCGACGATCCGCGCTTCGACTTCGTGATCTCGTCGGGCGAGCAGCCGCGGCTTTGGATCGACGCGGTGTCCCATGTCACCATGGCGCGCGACCGGCGCACCTACCGCTTCCTGCGCGACACGCGGCTGGGCCGCCTGGTGCTCGCCGAATCGTCGGACATGGCCCCGGTGGTCGAGCAGGTGACGCGCTACATCGCCGAGCGCATCGTCGAGCGCGAGCGCGAGCTTGCCGGCGAGGTCCTGCCGCTGCGGCCGGCCGGACACGACGAGGACGGCAGCGCCGGATCCGGCTCCGGCCGTGCCGGCACGATCCTGCGCGGCATCGGCATGGTCCTGCTCGGCGGGCTGGTCGGCATCGGCGTGACGCTGCTCATCGCCTGGGGCAAGCTTCCCGACTTCGGCGCCATGTTCTGACGACGGTCAGGCAAGACCTGAAACGGTCTCTTCCTCGTCGGGCGCGGCGATCATCTGGTCGGCGATGCGCCGCACCCCGGCTGCAAGGCCGATGGCGCCGTGGCGCGAAAGCCTGATCCGCCAGGCGTCGGGCTTGCCGTCGATCTCGAACAGATTGTACTGGCCGGCAGGCTTGGCCCCACCCGGCAACTGGCCGGCAGCGGTGACGCCCACCACGGGCACCCGTCCGGCCTGCCCCGGAATCCAGTGCAGCGTCGGCTCGTGCGTATGCCCGTGGAGCACCAGCTCGGCGCCATGGCGGCGGATCACCTTCTGGAACCGTTCGATGCCGAACAGCCGCTTATGCGTCTGCGTGGCGTCGCGCACCGGCGGATGGTGGATGAGGACGACCCGGCACAGGCCTTCCTTGCGCGCAAGGTCGAGGCATTTGCCGAGCCGTTCCGCCTGCGAGCGGCCGAAAAAGCCGCTGGCGAGGAACGGCGCCGTGGCTCTCGCCGACGAGACGCCGATGACGGCGAGCGGGCCGCGCCGGCGCAGATAGGGGAAGGTGCCGCGCCGCGCCGGTTCCTTCGTCTCGTCGCAATGCATCCAGCGACCCCAGGCCTTGCATGCTTTGTCGAGGGCGCCCGGCACATAGGCGTCGTGATTGCCGGGAACCACCGAGACATGCTCGGGACTGCCCAGCGCCTCCAGCCATAGCCGCGACAGCTCGACCTCGGCGTCGAGCGCCAGGTTCATGAGGTCGCCGGTGACGACGACATGGTCCGGATGCTGCCGCTTCATGTCGGCGACGATCTCGTCGATCAGCGTTTCGTGGAGATTGGCGCGCCGGGAGCGCCGCCAGTTGATGTACCCGGTGATCCGCTTGGAAGCGAGGTCCCTGTAGGATATGTCGGGCAGTGGGCCGAGATGGATGTCGGAGAGATGCGCGAGCCTGAACATGAGTCCTCAATAGGACACGCGGACAGCCATTACCACCGCCCCTCGGACAACGCGGCGGCGATGCAGCCGTTCCCCGACACGCGGCCCGGCTTCTGGGTGCGCCTGCGCGGGCGGGTGTTCCACGCCATGTTCCTGCTGTGCCGCCCGATGACGCTGGGCGTGCGCGGCGTCGTCCATGACAGGACGCGGAACGCGGTTCTGCTCATCCGCCACACCTATGTGCCGGGCTGGCAACTGCCCGGCGGCGGCGTCGAGGCCGGCGAGACGTCGCTGGAGGCGCTCGTGCGCGAGCTCGCCGAGGAGGCCAATGTCGCGGTCGCCGGGGCGCCGGAGCTTCGCTCCTTCCATTTCAACAGGCAGGCGAGCCGGCGCGACCATGTCGCCGTCTATCTCGTCACTGCCTATGAGGTGACCGGCCCGAAGCGGCCGGACCGCGAGATCGCCGAAGCGGGCTTCTTCCCGCTCGACGCATTGCCGGACGAGACGACGCCGGCGACACGGCGCCGGCTGGCCGAGCTTTTCGAAGGGACGCCGGTGTCGGACCATTGGTGAGAACGGACGGCCTGGTGGTGCGCCCTTAGAGGCTCGCTCCGCTCGCACCTCAGGATGAGGACCGCCGTGCCTGACCTTTGCAAATCAGGGTCAAAGGAACCTCCTCGGAG
>CAYYZC010000298.1:3037-4147 GCA_964475605.1 uncultured Chelativorans sp. | reverse complement strand
GGCATGGCGCAGCACATGCGGAGAGACCGCTTCGGCCGCAAGCCCGGCGCGCGCGGCGATGAGCTTGAGCTCGCGGGCGAAGACCTGGCGCGAATAGTGCCCGCTTCGCGAGCCGGCGGGAAAAAGATGGGGGCTGTCGGCCGTTCGCGGCGCGCCATCGCGCTTCGCCAGCCAGCGGCGCATCGCACCCAGCGCCTTCGACGACAGCGGCACCAGCCGTTCCTTGCCGCCCTTGCCCCTGATCGACAGGAACCGGTCGTCGCGGCGCGCCACGCTCGCCGGCAGCGCCACCAGCTCCGACACGCGCAGGCCCGCCGCATAGATCGTCTCGATCATCGCATGGAGCCGGAACGCGGCCATGGCGGCCTCGTCGTCTCCGCTTGCCTCGGCTTCGCCGGCCTCCCGCTCGGCATGGTCGAGCAGCCGGAAGACGGCGTCCTGCCGCATCGATTTCGGCAGCGGCCTGCCGCGCCGCGGCGTCTCCAGCAGCCCCGTCGGATCGTCCATGCGGCGGCCCTCGCCATAGAGGAAGCGGTAGAACTGACGCAGCGCCGAGAGCTTGCGCGCCTGCGTCGTGGCGGCGAAGCCCTGCGCCGCCACCGCCTGCAGCCAGGCGCGCAGGTCCTCCGCTGCCGCCCCGCTCAGGCCCGTCGCGCGCGCCGCCAGGAACGTCGCCGCATCCTCCAGGTCGCGCCGATAGGCGTCGAGCGTATTGATGCTGGCACCGCGCTCGACGGCCATCATTTCAAGGAATGTTTCGAGGTCTGCCGCCGAGCCCAAGGCGCTCTCCGTCATGCTTCGGACGAAGCTTAACGGTGCAAGCGTATGCGTTTGGTGAATCCGGGTGGGCCGGCACAGGCCGGAATCCCCGAATCGGAACCAATGCCTCGCCTGCCCGTTCTAAGCCGCAGGAAGGACACCGCCATGGAACAGATAGCCGCACTGATGCTGCTGATCGGCTGCTCCGACGATCTGTCGGCGTGCCGGGAGCTTCCGGCTCCTGAACCCGCCTATGCGAATGTCGCCGCGTGCGAAGCCGGGATTCCTGCCGCCATGAGCCGTCATGCCTCCGACCATCCCCAGCTTCTCGCTCAATGCTTCGCCGTCGAC
>CAYYZC010000298.1:0-2937 GCA_964475605.1 uncultured Chelativorans sp. | reverse complement strand
CTTTTTCTTGTCCTTGACAATGGCGGGCCGACCCTCTCCCTCTTGGCGTGGAAGCCGAAGGGAGCCGGTAATGGCCACGCGGGGGATCAGGCCCGACGACCTGCGCAAGCAGAATCGCGCGATGGTCATCGCCGCCGTGCGCCGTGCGCGGCGCGTCTCGCGCACCGAGCTCTCCGCCGCGACGGCACTCAGCCCCTCGACCATCTCGGCGATCTCGGCCGACCTGATAGAGGAAGGCGTGCTCACCGAGATAGCTGACGGCGCGGTCGCCGAAGCCAGGCGCGGCCGGCCGAAAGTCCTGCTGGAGCTGCAGCCCGACGCCGCCGCCACCATCGCCGTCGTGCTGACGCTCGATGCGCTGTCGGCAAGCCTGATCGACTATTCGGGACGCACCGTCGCCCATGACATGTCCAGGCCTTCGACGCTGACGCTCGACGGCCGGGAGCTGATCGACTGCGTCGCCGAAAGCGTGCGGCGCGTGCTCAAGCGCGGCAAGGGCCGGCAGCCGCGCATCATGCGCATGACGATGGCCGTCCAGGGCATCACCGACGCGGCGGGCCGGCGCCTGCGCTGGTCGCCGATGACGCCGCATCGCGACATCGAGTTCGCCTCCCGCCTGGAGGAGAAGCTCGGCTTCCCCGTCTCCGTCCAGAACGACTGCAACATGATCGCCGTCGCGCTGCACGACCAGGCGCCCGACCGCTACAGCGACAACTTCCTGGCGCTGCTGCTGTCGAACGGCATCGGCATGGGCATGTATCTCGGCGGACGCCTCTTCACCGGAACCCATTCCTCGGCCGGCGAGTTCGGCCACATGATCTTCTCGCCGCAGGGCGCACGCTGCCTGTGCGGCCGCCATGGCTGCATCGAGGCCTATGCCGGCAACTATGCCATCCACCGCCGCGCCAGCGGTCTCGACGACCAGACGCCGCCCTCCGAGGTCGTCGACGAGAAGGCGATGCTGGCAATGGCGCTTGCGGCGCGCAATGCGGACGGACCCGAGCGCGACGCCTTCCGCAGCGCCGGACAGGCGATCGGCTACGGGCTCGGCAATCTCTTCGCGCTGATCGATCCGGCCCCCGTGGCGGTGGTCGGGCCGGGCGCGGCCGCCTTCGACCTGCTCGAGCCGGCGATCAGGCGCGCCATCGCCGAGACGGTGGGCGGCGAGCAGGGCGCGCCGATCGGGTTCGATCTAGAGCCGGAGGAAGCGCCTCTGGTGCGCGCCGGCTGCGCGGCGCATGCGCTGCACTATCTCGACAGCGAGGTCCTGGCCGCGGGCGCCGCAGGCTGACGGCCTATCCGATCTCGCATGCTCTCATCTACGCTTCGCGCATCGCATAGCCGGCTCCGCGGATCGTGCGGATCACGTCGGGATGGCGGCCCTGGTTGACGGCCTTGCGCAGGCGGCCGACATGGACGTCGACGGTGCGCTCGTCGATATAGATCGTCTCGCCCCAGACATTGTCGAGGAGCTGGCTGCGGGAGAAGACGCGGCCCGGATGCCGCATCATGAATTCGAGCAGCCGGAACTCCGTCGGCCCGAGCCTGATCTCGGTCTTCTTGCGGTAGACGCGGTGCGATTCGCGGTCGAGCATGATGTCGCCGACCTTGAGCACGCTCGACAGCACTTCCGGCTTGGCGCGGCGCAGCAGAGCGCGCACGCGGGCGATGAATTCGGGCGTCGAGAAGGGCTTGACCAGATAGTCGTCGGCACCGGTGGCGAGCCCACGCACGCGGTCGCTCTCCTCGCCGCGCGCCGTCAGCATGATGACCGGCAGCCGCTCCGTCTCCGGGCGCATGCGTAGGCGGCGGCAGAGCTCGATGCCGGAAACCGCCGGCACCATCCAGTCGAGCACCAGGAGGTCGGGCACGTTCTCCTGCAGCCGCAGCTCAGCCTCGTCGCCGCGCGTGACCACCTCGACCTGATAGCCTTCCGCCTCCAGATTGTAGCGCAGCAGCACGCCCAGCGCTTCCTCGTCCTCGACAACCATGATCTTGGGAGCGATCATCGGCCTGTTTCCTCGTACCGTCAGTTCGCCTCGGCGGTCACGCCGGTCTCGTCCTGCTTCGGACGCTGGAGCGGCAATTGCTCGCCGGTGACGACATAATAGGCGTTCTCCGCGATGTTGGTGACATGGTCTCCGATACGCTCGAGGTTCTTGGCGCAGAAGAGGAGATGCGTGCAGGCGGTGATGTTGCGCGGGTCTTCCATCATATAGGTCAGCAACTCGCGGAAGATCGCCGTGTAATGCACGTCGATCTCCTCGTCGGCCGCGCGCAGCGCCACCAAGGCGCCGGCGTCACGCCCTATATAGTGCACGACGACGTTCTCCACCTGCCGCATCACCATCGCCGCCATCGCGTCGATCGAATGCGACAGCTCGCGCGGCGCCTGGCTCTCGCCGACCGCGCCGACGCGCTTGGCGATGTTCTTGGCGAGGTCGCCGACCCGCTCTAGGTCGCCCGCCATGCGAATCGAGCCGACCACGACGCGCAGATCCTGGGCCATCGGCTGCCTTTTGGCGATCAGCGTGATCGCGCGGTCGTCGAGCTCGCGCTGCTTGGCGTCCATGATGGCGTCTTCGGAGATCACCCGCTGGGCACGCGCCCCGTCGGAGCCGATGAGCGAGGCGGTGGCCGACGAGACCATGGCGCCCGCCAGCTCGCCCATCTCGCGCAGCAGCCGGTCGATGTGCTCGAGCTCGTCGTCGAAGGAGGTTACGATGTGGCCGTTCATGATCGGCTCCCTTGCGCGCTGTCAGCCGAAGCGGCCGGTGATGTAGTCCTGGGTCTTCTTGTCGCGCGGGCTCGTGAACATCTCGTCGGTCGGGCCCTCCTCGACCAGGATGCCGAGATGGAAGAAGGCGGTGCGCTGCGACACGCGGGCGGCCTGCTGCATCGAATGGGTGACGATGACGATCGTGTAGTTCTCGCGCA
>CAYYZC010000297.1:2493-4151 GCA_964475605.1 uncultured Chelativorans sp. | reverse complement strand
TCACGCTGAGCCAGATGCCGCTGATCATGCGCCATTCGCTGGAGGAGAAACCGGCGGAATAGGTCCCTCAGGACCCCGGTGCGGCCAGCGCCTCTTCGAGCCGCGGCATGATCTCGGCGGCGACCGTGCCTGCCGTCAGCGGCCCGACATGCTTGTAGAGGATGGTGCCGTCGCGCCCGACCAGGAAGGTTTCCGGCACGCCGTAGACGCCCCAGTCGATCGCCGTGCGGCCGCTGCCGTCGACGCCGATCGCCGAATAGGGATTGCCGAGCTCGGCCAGGAAGCCGCGGGCATTGTCGGCATGGTCCTTGTAGTTGAGCCCGGCGATCTCGATCCGCTCCTCTCCCGACAGCTTCAGGAGCAGCGGGTGTTCCTGCCGGCACGGGCCGCACCAGGAGGCCCAGACATTGACCAGCGTCACCTTGCCCTTCAAAGCCTGCGATGACAGGCCCGGCAGGCCGGTGCCTTCGAGCGGCGGCAGCTCCGTCCGCGGCGCCGGCTCGCCGATCAGGGCCGACGGCACCACGGCGCTGTCGCGCCCGGAGAGGAGCTGCATCAGGAAGATCGCCGCCAGCAGGGCGAAGACCGCCAGCGGCAGGAACACGATCCAGCGCCGCCGCAGTGCCGCGATCTCGCCCGCACCGTCGCTCATTCCGGCGCTCCCGGCCTGTCGGAGCGCCGCCTGATGCCGCGCGCCTCCAGCTCCGCGAGTTCCCGCTTGCGGCCATGCTGGTCGATCAGGATCCATCCCGCCAATGCCGCAAGGACGATCACCGAGGCGCCGTAGGCGGCGGTCACGTAGAGCAGATGCGTCACGGCAGCCCGCCCGCGGCGCGCGCCGCCATGCGCCGCATCGCGATGACGCGGCGCCGCCAGATCTCGGTGCGCATCGCCATCATGTGCAGCGTGAAGAAGAGAAGCGTGAAGCCGAGCGCCGATATCAGCAGCGGCCACAGCATGCTGGCATGGATCGTCGGGCCGTCGAGGCGCATCACCGAGGCCGGCTGGTGAAGCGTGTTCCACCATTCGACGGAGAACTTGATGATCGGGATGTTGACGAAGCCGACCAGCGTCACCACCGCCGCCGCACGCGCCGCGCGCGAGGGATCATCGAGCGCCCGCGTCAGGGCGATGAGGCCCAGATACATCAGGAACAGCACGAAGACGGAGGTGAGCCGCGCGTCCCACACCCACCACGTGCCCCACATCGGCTTGCCCCAGATCGAGCCGGTGACGAGCGCGAGCAGGGTGAAGGCGGCGCCGATCGGGGCCGCCGCCTTGAGCGAGACGTCGGCGAGCGGGTGGCGCCAGACCAGCGTGCCCAGCGCCGAGGCGGCCATCAGCGTGTAGCAGAGCATCGAGAGCCAGGCGAAGGGCACATGGATATACATGATCCGCACCGTGATGCCCTGCTGGTAGTCCTCGGGCGCTGCGAAGGCCAGCGCCAGGCCGGCTGCCAGCACGGCAAGGCTCGCCGCGGCGAGCCAGGGCACGGCCCGGTCGGCCAGCGCGACGAACCGCGTCGGGTTGGCGAGATCGGTCCAGCTCGTGGGTCGGACGGCGCTGTCGCTCATCGCCTTCAATTAACCCCGCGCCGACGACCGCGCAATTCGCCGGGATCAATCCGTCGTGAGTGGGATTGTCGCGCCGGCCGCCCG
>CAYYZC010000297.1:0-2393 GCA_964475605.1 uncultured Chelativorans sp. | reverse complement strand
GCGGCCGCGACCGGCCCGATCACCGCGAAGGTCAGGCTCAGCGCGCACATGATCAGGAAGGGCGGCAGGAACGGCGCCGGTTCGTTGACCGCGGCATAGCTCGCCGAGACGCCGAAGATCAGCACCGGGATCACCAGCGGCAGGATCAGCACCGAGACCAGCAGCCCGCCGCGCGGCAGCGTCACCGTGACGGCCGCCCCGACCGCCCCGATGAAGGCGATCGCCGGCGAACCGGCGAGCAGGGTAGCGAAGGTCGCGGCGATGGCGAGCGGCTCCATGTTCATGAACAGGCCGAGCAGCGGCGAGGCGATCACCAGCGGCAGGATGCCGGCGGTCCAGTGCGCGGTGCATTTCACCGCCACCACTAGCGCGCCCATCTGGCGCTCGCCGTCGAGCAGCAGCAGGTCGAGCGAGCCGTCCTCGCGGTCGGCCTGGAACAGCCGGTCGAGGCCGAGAAGGCCGGCGAGCAGGGCGCCGATCCACAGCATCGCCGGACCGATCCGCGACAGCAGGTTGAGGTCGGGCCCGACGCCGAACGGCACCACGGCGACGACGGCGAGGAAGAACAATATGCCCACCATCGCCCCGCCGCCGGCCCTGATCCCGAGGCGCAGATCGCGCAGGAACAGCGCTAGCACCTTACCCTCCGCCTTGGGTCCTGTGCCCGGATTGCGGTCCGTCTACGCCCCTTCGCCCCCTCTGTCCTGCCGGACATCTCCCCCACGAGGGGGGAGATTAGTCGCTTCGGTCTTGCCGCCTCTTCTGCGACCTTGCCGATTGGCGAAAGCAACGCAGCCGGCCAATCTCCCCCCTCGTGGGGGAGATGTCCGGCAGGACAGAGGGGGGCAACGTAGAGTACCGACCGCACGCGACTTGCTGTGTGCCTCGCATTCCCGATCCGCTCACACATCACCCGCCACCCCCATCCGCAGCTCCTGCGCGCCTTGCAGCCCGAGCGGCAGGTGGGTGGCTGCGACGATCATCCCGCCCTGTTCGCGATGCGCCTTCATCAGCGCGGCGAACTGCCACTCCGAAGCCGCGTCGAGCCCCGCGGTCGGCTCGTCGAGCAGCCAGATCGGCCGGTCGCCGACCAGCAGCCGCGCGATCGCCACCCGCCGCTTCTGCCCGGTCGACAGATATTCGAACGGCAGATGGCCGATATCACCGAGCCCGACGAAGTCGAGCGCCTCGCCGAGGCCGATCCCGTCGGCGCCGGAATAGCGCTGCCAGAAGGCGAGATTCTCGTCCACGCTCAGCCCCGGCTTCATGCCGTTGAGATGACCGAGATAATGCGCCGCGGATGCGACCGTGGGGAAGTCCTCGCCGCCGCCCTCCAGCCGCACGGCACCCGCCGCCGGCGCCAGCAGCCCGGCGACGATCCGCAGCAGCGTCGATTTGCCCGACCCGTTCGGTCCGGTGACCGCCAGCGCCTCGCCGGGGCCCAGCGCGAAGCCGATGCCGGCAAAGACCGGCTCTCCGCCACGTTCTCCCGTCAGGTCCTCCGCCACCAACCGCATTCAGCCTCCCTCCGGCTGCTCGGCATGATGCGCGGCGCAGCGATTTCGTCCGGAACACTCTGGAACTGTTCTACGAAATTCTCTATATCGCGGACAACCGTGCCAGCGGTCGGCACGGAAGCAACATTGCGCCGAACCAGCGCGCGTGCCGCCTTGAACGGCCGGGTCGCGAGGAAGCGGACAGCGGAAATGACCGTACCCGCACCTTTGCGCGTGATGAATGCATGCCACTGGCGTCCGTTATCCGATCGGCAGACGAACGTTAGGGATCGCACGTGTCACAATCACTCGACAGCTTCAATTGCCGCAGGACCCTCGATGCGGGGGGCCGCGACTATGTCTATTTCGATCTTCAGGAGGCGGAGAAGAACGGCCTTGCCGGGATTTCCAAGCTGCCCTTCTCGATGAAGGTGCTGCTTGAGAACCTGCTGCGCAACGAGGATGGCCGCTCGGTCACCAAGGAGAGCATCCAGGCTGTCGCCGAGTGGCTAGACGACAAGGGCGCCGCCGGCGTCGAGATCGCCTATCGCCCCGCCCGCGTGCTGATGCAGGATTTCACCGGCGTGCCCGCCGTCGTCGATCTCGCCGCGATGCGCGACGGCATCGCCGCGCTCGGCGGCGATCCGCAGAAGATCAACCCGCTGGTCCCGGTCGACCTCGTCATCGACCATTCGGTCATCGTCGACGAGTTCGGCACGCCGCTGGCGTTCGCGCGCAATGTCGAGCTTGAGTACAAGCGCAATCAGGAGCGCTACAAATTCCTCAAATGGGGCCAGCAGGCGTTCCGCAATTTCCGCGTCGTGCCGCCCGGTACCGGCATCTGCCACCAGGTCAACCTCGAATATCTCGGCCAGGTCGTGTGGACGAAGGACGAGA
>CAYYZC010000296.1:0-4159 GCA_964475605.1 uncultured Chelativorans sp. | reverse complement strand
ATTGACCATGGTGATGCCGCCATGGCCCGGTCGTGTCAGGTGATAGGCCGGCATCTGCGGCATGCGCACCGGCGAGACGCCCTCGTCGGGCCCGCTCTCGCCTGCCCGCGTCACCATGTTGCCGGGCTCGACGAAGGTCTCGTAGCCGTCGCCGCCCCTCGCGATCAGGTCGCGGGCATGGACGCAGAACTCGTCGATATAGAACTGGTAGTTGGTGAAGAGGACGAAGTTCTGGAAATGCTTCGGGCTGGTCGCCGTGTAATGGGCCAGCCGGTGCAGCGAATAGTCGATGCGCTGCGCCGTGAACGGAGCCAGCGGCATCGGCTCGCCCGGCGCCGGCTCGTAGGTGCCGTTGGCGATGTGGTCGTCGGTGGCGTTGAGGTCGGGCACGTCGAACAGGTCGCGGAGCGGCCGTTCGATGGCCTCGGCGACCGAGGCGTCGACATAGGTCCCTTCCTGAAAGGCGAAATGAAGCGGGATCGGCGTCTCCGATTCCCCGACCGTGACCGATACGCCGTGGTTCTTCATCAGCAGCGTGAGCTGGTCGACCAGATAGGTGCGGAACAGGTCCGGCCGCGTGACGGTGGTCGCATAGTGGCCCGGCGTCGGCATATGGCCGTAGGCGAGGCGGGAATCGACGAGCGAGAAGGAGGCGGTCGAGGCGCCGACTTCCGGATAATAGGCGCGGTAGCGCCGCGGCGGTCCGCTGCTCGTGGCCGCCTCGGTGAAGGCGTTGCGCAGGAACTCCGTGTTGCGCTCGTAGAGGCGCTCGAGCGCATCGACCGCCTCGTCCGCGTTGGAAAAGCTCTGCCGTGGGGCAGGTTCGGGAGCCCTGACCGTCTCGATCGGTGTGGGGAAGATTCGCTTGTCCATGTCCCATTATAGGGATTCAGACGGGCCGATTCGAGTGACTCCCGCGAAGACCGTTTTCAGGAACGCCGGAGGTTCATCAGCAGCACGAAGCCGGCGCCGTTGGAATGCTTGTGGCTGCTCTCGATGATCGTGCTCGAGCCGGCCTGCACGTGCTGCACCGCCATCAGCGGGGCGCTCAGGATGGCGAGCATGACCGCGGCGCGCATCACCATGCGCATCGTCGCGGTTCCTTTCCTGCTCTCGCGGCTCATCCTCGTCGATCCTATTGGCCCGTCTGCCGGGCGCAGGTCTGGGAAGTCTCGAACACGCAGGACACCACCTTGCCGAAATCGGATCGTTTCGGCCGGCTGTGCTCCGCAACCAGGATCGCGAAACACATTCCGAAGATCGTCACCATCAGACAGACGATCGTGAAGCGGCGTGCAAGCATGTCCTATCCCCCATCAAGTCGCCGGCACTATGGGGGAGGCGGGCTGAACCCGTTCTGATGGGGTCGTTCATCTGCCGTTCAGTTGCTGGCAAGCTTTGGCCCAGCCATTGGCCCTTGCGCCAGGATGTGCTTTCCTCCCGCACTGCAATATGAAGGAAGCGACATGACGACACAGACGCGCCCGATCGAGCTCCACTACTGGCCGACGCCGAACGGCTGGAAGATCACGATCATGCTCGAGGAGCTCGGCATTCCCTACGAGGTGAAGTTCGTGAACATCGGCAAGGGCGAGCAGTTCGAGCCGGCCTTCCTGAAGATCGCGCCCAACAACCGCATGCCGGCGATCGTCGACCCCGAGGGTCCGGGCGGCGAGCCGATCTCGGTCTTCGAATCGGGCGCCATACTCCAGTATCTGGGAAGGAAGTTCGGCAGGTTCTACCCCTCCGACGAGCGCGCGCGCGTCGAGGTCGACCAATGGCTGTTCTGGCAGATGGGCGGCCTCGGGCCGATGGCGGGCCAGGCCCATCATTTCCGCCAATACGCACCGGAGAAGATCCCTTACGCGTTCGATCGCTACACGAATGAAGTCAACCGGCTCTACGGCGTGATGAACAAGCGCCTGGCCGACCGGGACTTCCTGGCCGGCGACTATTCGATCGCCGACATGGCCTGTGTCGGATGGGTCAAGCCCTACAAGAACCAGGGCCAGGACCTGGAGGATTTTCCGAACCTGAAGCGCTGGTTCGAGACGCTGCTGGCGCGTCCCGCGGTCGACAGGGGCCTCAAGGTCGGCGAGGAGCACCGCCGCAACCTCGGCGAGGACAAGGAAGCGCAGAAGGTCCTGTTCGGGCAAAAGGCGCGATAGGCAATCGGCAAGTCGGCAAGTCGGCAATCGGCAATAGGGGCCGCTGGCGATGTCAGCGGCCCTGATCGTTTCACCATCCGTCATCCGGTTTCCTGCGACGGCGCCCGCGCTTCCGCGACTCGTGGTTATGAAAGCGTTGCCTTCGCCATGATGAATTGTTTCTTTCGATACGCCGCGATCCGGAGTTTGCCGCGCTTCCTGTGATTAACGGCAAGTATAATTTACTGAAATTTTGAACTTTGTTCGTTGCAAATTAAGCAAGCCATTTAACGGCCCTTTCAAGCGTCGTCGCCATTCTCGCGACCATCAGATCAACACGGGAAACGCGCAACGATCGCGGTTCTCAGGAGATGGACAGGGGATTTTCAGATGGCACGCTACGAGATGGTCGAGACGGGTATGGGCGCCAATGCCGAAGCGGAGATCCTGCTCCAGCTCGGCATGATGCATGCGAGCGGACGCGATTGCGAGGTCGACCTCGTCGCCGCCCATAAATGGTTCAACATCGCGGCGATCAAGGGTTCGGGCCGTGCCGCCGCTCTCCGCGGCGAGCTCGCCGCGACCATGAGCAAGCAGGAGATCGCCCGTGCGCTGCGCGAGGCGCGGGAGTGGATGACCGTCCACTGAACCGGCGCGACGGCATCCAGACAGGGAAGGCAGGTCTTCGGGCGGCAGGGCTTGGGGAAACATGCCGCAAAGGGCCGCGACCGGCGGGACAAGCCGGCGCGGCCCGCCGTCTTTGGCTTCAGGCGCCGGCCGGCACCTCCTCGCGAAACCGCACCAGCACCGTTCCGTCGCTGACCTGGTCGCCTTCGCCGGCGATCTCCTCGACCACGCCGTCATGCGGCGCGGTGATCGTGTGCTCCATCTTCATCGCCTCGAGCACCAGCAGCGGCTGGCCCTTTGTGACCGCCTCCCCGGCCGCGACCCGTACAAGCTTGACCAGGCCCGGCATCGGCGCCCGCAACGTATCGCCGCCGCTGGCCGCTTCGTCGGCGAGTGCGAACGGGTCGGTGAGGCCGAAACTGTGGCTGCCGGTGCCGTCGAAGACGGTCACATGGCCGGGCCAGCAGGCATAGGGCAGGCGCGGGCTCGCAGGCGAGACCACCCGCCGCTCGCCACCTGCCTTGACGAGGAAGCGGCCGTCGGGCTGCGCCGTCAGCCGCGCCTCGATCTCGTCGGCTCCGCTATGCAGCCGCACCGTCTTGGAGACGGGATGGAAATGCGTGTAGCCGGCCAGGCTCGACCATGGATCGGCCGGGTCGATAGCAGGGATGTCCGCTGCTGCCACTGCCGCGATGGCGACATGCTCGGCGCTTGCCGCGCCTGTCGCGGTGAGCTCGGCCTGCCTGCGCGCGATCAGGCCCGTGTCGACATCGCCCGCCGCGAATTCCGGATCGGAGGCAAGTGCGGCGAGGAAGGCGGTATTCACCGTCGAGCCGGCGACCTCCGTTCGCGCGAGTGCTTCGACCAGCGCGTCGAGCGCGGCCTTGCGGTTTGCGGCATGCACGACCAGCTTGGCGATCATCGGGTCGTAGAAGGGCGAGATCGTATCGCCCTGCCGCACGCCGGTCTCGATGCGCAGCGCGGCGCCCTCCGCGGCCTCTGCGGGAAAGCGCAGATGATGCAGCGTGCCGGTCGCCGGCAGGAAGTCGCGCGTCGCGTCCTCGGCGTAGAGACGCGCCTCGAAGGCGTGGCCGTCGAGGCTGATTTCCGATTGCGGCTTCGGCAGCGGCTCGCCGGCCGCGACACGAAGCTGCCATTCGACCAGATCGATGCCGGTCACCATCTCGGTCACTGGATGCTCGACCTGGAGGCGCGTGTTCATCTCCATGAACCAGAAGCGGTCGGGCCTCAGCCCTTCCGACGCATCGACGATGAATTCGATCGTACCGGCACCGGAATAGCCGATCGCCTGCGCCGCCTTGACGGCAGCGTCCGTCATCGCGGCGCGCATCTCGTCGGTCATGCCGGGAGCGGGGGCCTCCTCG
>CAYYZC010000295.1:0-4167 GCA_964475605.1 uncultured Chelativorans sp. | reverse complement strand
GTCTTGCCGGGGATGACGATGCGGATCGGCGGCTTCTGAGCCTCCATGGTGCGGATCTGGACCGGCGAGGTATGGGTGCGCAGCACCTTCGCCTCGCCGTTTGCGTCGGGCGGGAAGAAGAAGGTGTCGTGCATCTCGCGCGCCGGGTGGCCTTCGGGGAAGTTCAGCGCGGTGAAGTTGTAGTAGTCGGTCTCGATGTCCGGCCCTTCGGCGATCTGGAAGCCGAGATCGCCGAAGATGGCGGTGATCTCGTCGATCACCTGGCTGATCGGATGGATGCGGCCGCGCTCGGCCGGGCTCTGGCGCACCGGCAGCGTGACGTCGACGGTCTCGGCGCCGAGCCGCGCCTCGATCGCCGCGTCGCGCAGTTCGGCCTTGCGTACCGCGACCGCGTCGGCGATGCGCTGCTTGAGCCCGTTGATCGCCGGGCCCATGACCTGGCGCTCCTCGGCGCTCATGGCGCCCAGCGTCTTGAGCCGCTCCGAGACCGAGCCCTTCTTGCCGAGCGCCGAAACGCGGACGGCCTCGATCGCCTGTTCGTCCGAGGCCGCGGCGATGTCGGCCAGAAGCGATTGCTCCAGCCTGTCGAGATCGGCGCTCTGCGAGCTGGTTTGCATAGTGTCAGTTGCCATAATGGTTACGTCGGTGCCAGATTGGTTACATACGGCTGAAAACAAAAAACCGCGCTGGCCTCTGCCAGCGCGGTTTTCCCAAATCAGAATATTCGATGCTTGGGAAGGGCGCTGACCTAGGCGACAGCGCTCTCGAAAGCATTCGGCGTCGTATCTTTCAGATATTCGAGCGCGGTCTTCGCCTTGCCGACCAGCACGGCGAAGGCCTGCGGCTCGTGCACGGCCATGTCGGCCAGCACCTTGCGGTCGATCTCGATGCCGGCCTTGTTGAGCCCGTCGATGAACCGGCCATAGGTCCGCCCGTGCTCGCGCACGCCCGCATTGATGCGCTGGATCCACAGGGCGCGGAAATTGCGCTTGCGGTTCTTGCGGTCGCGATAGGCATACTGCAGCGACTTCTCGACCGCCTGCTTGGCGACCCGGATCGTGTTCTTGCGGCGCCCGTAGAAGCCCTTGGCGGACTTCAGCACCTTCTTGTGCCTGGCGTGGGCGGTGACGCCCCTCTTCACGCGTGCCATGTCATGATCTCCTTAATTCTCGTCCAGCCGGTTCTCAGAGCCCGCCGCCATTGGGCAGGAAGTTGCGGATCACCTTCTTCGCATCGGGCTCCGCCAGGACCATCATGCCGCGCGCGTCGCGGATGAACTTGTTGGACCGCTTGATCATGCCATGGCGCTTGCCGGCGGCCTGCGCCTTGACCTTGCCGGAAGCGGTGATCTTGAACCGCTTCTTGGCCGAAGACTTCGTCTTCATCTTGGGCATTTTGCTTCTCCGTCTATTGGCGCTCACGCAGGCTTGCTTCGCAAGCCGCTCCGCGAAGGCGCCGGATCGCCGGCGGCGGCCGGTCGGCCGCTTCTCGCTTCGCTCGATGGATATGTGAGCTTTTCAGCATTTTGAGCCGACACGGCATGCCCTGCCGGCCGGCTCGCACAACGGGCGGCTTATAGCGATGTCGCGGGCGGAGCGCAACAGGCTTCACCTTCCCACTGCGACCGCAATGGGCTAGGACCAGACCACATTCATCGCTTGGGCTGCCGCTGCCAGGAAATGCACGCTCCGACCACTCCGCCACCCGACCCCAATGCAACCGCGCTCTGCCTCGGCATCGACACCGGAGGCACCTATACCGACGCCGTGCTGTGGTCGCAGGCCCTGGGCGTCGTCGCAAGGGCCAAGGCGCTGACCAGCCGCCACGATCTCGCCATCGGCATTGCCGGCGCGGTCGACGCGGTGCTGGCGCCGGCGAGCGCCGGGCCTGAGGAAATCCGCCTCGTCTCCATGTCGACGACGCTTGCCACCAATGCGCTGGTCGAGGGCCAGGGCGGGCGTTCATGCCTGGTCATGGTGGGCTTCTCCGACGCCGATCTCGACCGCGACGGGCTGCGCCAGGCGCTCGGCTCCGATCCGGTGCTCTTCATCCCCGGCGGGCACGACGTCCACGGCAATGCCAACCCGCTCGACCTCGACGCGCTGGAGCGGGCGCTGCCGGAGGTCGCGGGCGGGGTGGCGAGCTTCGCCGTCTGCGCCTATTTCGCCGTCCGCAATCCGCGCCACGAGGTCGCGGTCGCCGAGCTGCTGCGCGCCGGTACCGGCCTGCCGGTGACGGCGAGCCACGAGCTTTCGGCCAAGCTCGGCGGCCCGCGCCGCGCCCTCACCACGCTGCTCAATGCCAGGCTGGTGTCGATGATCGGCCGGCTGATCGGCGCGACCGAAGGGTTCCTGAAGCTGAGAAATATCCGCGCCCCGCTGATGGTGGTGCGCGGCGACGGCGCACTGATCTCGGCCGCCATGGCGCATAGGCGTCCGATCGAGACGATCCTGTCGGGGCCGGCGGCAAGCATCGTCGGGGCGCGCTATCTGACCGGGCTCGACGATGCGATCGTCTCCGACATCGGCGGGACGACCACCGACATCGCCGTGCTCCAGGCCGGCCGGCCGCGGCTCGATCCGGAAGGCGCGACGGTCGGCGGCTACCGCACCATGGTCGAGGCCGTGGCGATGCGCACCTTCGGCCTCGGCGGCGACTCGGAAGTCGGCGTCGCCGACAGCGGGCTCGCCGCCGCGCTGACCATCGGTCCGCGCCGGTTGGTGCCGCTGTCGCTGGCCGCGCATCTGCATGACGCCGCGGTGACCGCGGCGCTCGAGCGCCAACTCGGCGCGCCCACGCTGGGCCGGTTCGACGGCCGGTTCGCGATGCGCACCGGCCTGCCCGATCATCTGGCGGCAGGACTGACGACGGCCGAGGCAAAGCTCTATGCCGCGTTGACCGACGTTCCGCAGCCGCTCGAGCGGCTGCTCTCCTCGACGTCGCAGGCGGCGACCCTGCAGCGGCTGGTGTCGCGCGGCCTCGCCCATGTCAGCGGCTTCACACCCTCCGATGCCGCCCATGTGCTCGGCGAGCAGGACAATTGGTCCGGCGAAGCAGCGCGGCTGGGGGCGGCCCTGTTCGCACGGCGGCGCGACGGGCGCGGGCAGTTCCTCGCCGCCGGCCCGGAGGCGATTTCGGTGCGCGTGCTTGCCGCCGTGGCGCGGCGCTCGGCCGAGGCCGTGCTCGAGACGGCCTTCGCCGAGGACGGGCTGGAGCAGTTCAGGCCGGTGGACCATCCGCTGGTCCGCCGCGCGCTCGACGGAGCCTGCGGCGTGGCGCGCCTGTCGATCTCGCTCGACCGGCCGGTGATCGGCCTCGGCGCCTCGGCCCGGCTCCACTATCGCACGCTGGGCGGGATCGTCGGCAATGACTGTCTCGTTCCCGACGGCGCAGGGGTCGCCAATGCGATCGGCGCCGTCGTCGGCCAGGTGCGGGTCGCCGTCGAGGCCGTGGTGACGCAGCCGCGCGAAGGATTGTTCCGCATCAGCTCGGCTGCCGGCATCGCCGATTTCCAGGAAGAGGAAGCGGCGATCGGTGCGGCCGAAGCGATCCTGCGCGAGCAGGCGGCCGAGCGCGCCCGTGCCGCCGGTGCCGACGCGATCGAGATCGAGATCGAACGCGACGTCACCACGGCGACGGTCGAGGGCCAGCGCAGCTTCGTCGAGGCGCGCATCGTCGCCAGCGTGACCTCGCGTCCGCGCATCGCGGTGGAATGAGGGTCAAGCCGCCATCTCCGCCGTTTGCCCTTGCCGCGCTTTGCCGCTAAGAGACCGCCGCCGACCGCGAGGGACAAGACGATGAGCGACCACAGCCTTTCGACCGTCGAGGAGCAGGCGCGCCTTCTGTCGGCCGCGCTGCCCTTCATGCAGCGCTACGAGCACAAGACGGTGGTGGTGAAATATGGCGGCCATGCCATGGGCGACAGCGAGCTGGGCAAGGCGTTCGCCCGCGACATCGCGCTGCTCAAGCAGTCCGGCGTCAACCCGATCGTCGTCCATGGCGGCGGTCCGCAGATCGGCGCCATGCTCGCCAAGATGGGCATCGAATCGAAATTCGAGGGCGGCCTGCGCGTCACCGACCGCAAGACGGTCGAGATCGTCGAGATGGTGCTCGCCGGCTCGATCAACAAGGAGATCGTCGCCCTCATCAACGCCGAGGGCGAATGGG
>CAYYZC010000294.1:0-4190 GCA_964475605.1 uncultured Chelativorans sp. | reverse complement strand
AAGCCGCCCTTGACCTGGTTGAAGATGACGCCTTCGACGCGCTCGCCCGCGTTGAACTTGGCCTCCAGCCGCACCCAGCTCTCCTCGCGGCGCGCCTTGTCGCGCGACAGCACAGCCTCGCCCAGCGCGTTCTCGATGCGCTCGACATAGACCTCGACCTCGTCGCCCGGCTTCAATTCCTTGGCCCGCGAGCCGAATTCCTTGAGCGGGACGCGGCCCTCGACCTTGAGGCCGACATCGATGATGGCCATGTCCTTCTCAATCGCCGTGATCAGGCCCTTGACCACGGATCCTTCGGCGGAATGGCTTTCCGAAAAGGACTCTTCGAGCAGGCTCGCGAAATCATCGCGGGATGGGTTCATATTCGACATTTGATCTCCTGGATGTCCCGCCTGTACTCAGGCTCGATGCCTGGGGCGGGCTCATCGCCCGGCGTGAAATACTGGCGGGGCGGCGCCGTTGGTTGGTGTTGCTCTGGATCCGCCTTCATCGCGATCCGTTCGGATCGGAATGCCGCATCAGCGGCGGCCGGCGCATGCTCGATGCCGGCGGATCGGTTCATGGTCTCCAATGAAAAGATGCGCCCGCTCCCGCTCCGCGCCTGCGGAGACCGGACCGGCCGCTTCCATTCCTGTGCCGCCACATGATCCTGCCCGAAACCGGTTCCCGCTTCCGGGGATCATGCTCAGCTTGCGTCCCGGCGGCGCAAGGCCTCGTCAGTGAGGCATATCGCAGCCTGGAACGCGGTTTCTATACTCATTTGCGACGTGTCGAGCAAGTGCGCGTCGTCGGCCGGCTTGAGCGGCGAATCGATGCGGCCCATGTCGCGCGCGTCGCGCTTCTGGATGTCGTCCAGGATCCGGGCGAAGTTGGCGGTGCCGCCGCGCGCGACGATCTCGCGATAGCGGCGCTCGGCGCGCACGAAGGCGCTCGCCGTGACATAGAGCTTCACCGTCGCGTCGGGACACACCACGGTGCCGATGTCGCGGCCGTCGAGGACGGCGCCGGGGGGCGCTGCGGCAAAGGCGCGCTGCTTGTCGACCAGCACCTTTCGCACCGCCGACATCACCGCGACGCGGGAAGCCGCTTCGCCGACCTCATGGGCGGAAAGCAATTCGCGGTCGAGCCGCGCCAGGTCGATGCGCCCGGCCATCTCGACGGCGAGCTGCTCGTCGTCGAGCGGCAGGCCGCGTGAAAGCAGCGCCTGCGCGGTTGCGCGATAGGTGAGGCCGGTGTCGAGATGGCGCAGGCCGTAATGGGCGGCGAGCCGCGCGGCAAGCGTGCCCTTGCCTGACGCGGCCGGCCCGTCGATGGCGATGGTGAGCGAACTGGTCATCGCCCGCGCTTGAAGCGGAGAAGGCGGGAGATGGCAAGGGGGAAATGGCGGTGCCGGTCGTCAAAGAAATGCCGTCCGAGCGGAAACCGCACCAACTCCACATTGCCTTGGCTCGTCATCGCGGTGCTCAGCGCCTGCGAGGCCGGACCTCAGGCAATCCCTTCGCTTCTCGCGCCAGCGCGGCGATCTGTTCGTCGGCCTCCCGACGGCGCTCGAGCTTCCTGGTCTCGTCGAACTTTTCGTATTCGATCTGTGCCTTGCGCTTCGCGTCGGAAGCCTTGATCGTTCCACCGCCTCGCAGCACTGTCCTGCCCAGCTGCCCGAGCTGGCGGTCGAGGAGGTCCTGCGCGTCATGCATCACCACCAGCCGGCCAAGATCAAGCTGATCCTCGAGAATATCGAGCAGGATGGTCGTCAGCCGGTTGAGCTCGCGGATTTCCGGTGTCGTTAGATAGTTTTTCGAGACGGTCACATCGGACTTGCGGATATTGTCGTTGGGCCATGTCGTCAGACCCATATTGGCAGCGGCGTGATCGGCCCGCTCGTCGATGATCTCGGCGGGGGTGCGCGAGGTGACGGCATAGACGAGCTTGGCCTGGACATGCCGGTAGAACGTCTGGGCCGACTCGCTCGCCGGATCGTAGTCCTGGCACATGGCGCAGATATTGCGCAGCTCGCGATAGAGATTGGCCTCGTCCGAGCGCAGGTCGCGGATGATCTCGCGCAGCTCGGCGATGCGGTCGGCATTGGCCGGCTGCTTGAGGCGCCGGGAATCGACGACGAAACCTTTCTTGGCATATTGGACGAGAACCCCCGTCGCCCAGCGCCTGAACAGCGTCGCCTGCACCGACGAGACCCGGTAGCCGACGGAGATGACCATATCTAGGCTATAGAGCTGTGCCGGCCGGCCATGACTTGTTTGCGCTTTTCGCAAAGAAGTCGCTTCGTCCAACTCACCCTCTTCGAGGACATTCGAGATGTGGCGGGATATGTTCGAGATGTCGCGTCCGAAAAGCTGCCCGATCTGGGCCTGGGTCATCCAGAGCGTCTCGCCTTCGAAGCGGATGTCGAGCTGCGGCCCGCTGGCCGAGGTGTAGACGAGAAACCGGTCGCCGCTCCCGGCGTCCTCGACGAGGCGGATGGGATCGTCAGCCTGCTCGGTCATGCTATTTCCATTAGCGTCTATGGAACAAAATAGCAACATCCGCGCTGGATCTACACCGACCTTGTTATCCCTCCGTCAATCCGAATATTCTGCCCGGTGATGTAGCTCGACTTCTCCGACGCCAGGAAGGCGATCAGCTCGGCGACTTCCTCGGCGCTGCCGTAGCGGCCCATCGGGATCCGCGCCCGCCGCTCCTCCTTCTCCGGCAGGCTGTCGATATAGCCGGGCAGCACGTTGTTCATGCGCAGATTGTCGGCGCCGTAGCGGTCGGTGAAAAGCTTGGTGAAGGCGGCTAGGCCGGCGCGGAAGACGCCCGAGGTCGGAAATGTCGCTTCCGGCTCGAACAGGGCATAGGTCGAGATATTGACGATCGAGCCCGATTTCTGCGCCTGCATCACCGGGGTCACCAGCCGCACCATGCGGATGACGTTGAGCAGGTAGAACTCCATGCCGAGCTGCCAGTCGGCGTCGCTGATCTCCAGGATGTCGCCCTTGGGTCCGTGCCCGGCGCTGTTGACCAGCGCGTCGACGCGGCCGTAGCGTTCGATCGTCTGGTCGAGGAAGCGCCTGAGGTCGTCGGGCTCGCGATTGGAGCCGGTGAAGCCGAGCCCGCCCAGCTCCTTGCCGAGCGCCTCGCCCTTGCCGGAGGACGACATGACGGCGATCGCATAGCCCTCCGCCGCCAGCTTGCGCGCGGCGGCTGCGCCCATGCCCGAGCCGCCGCCGACCACCATCGCCACCTTGCTCTCAGTCATCCGATTCTCCTCTTCGACTATTCCTGTCCCGATCGCTGTCGCCGATCCGCGCGCCCAGCCTGGCCATCAGGGCCATGAAGTCGGGGAAGCTCGTGGCGATCATGGCGCGGTCGTCGACCGTCACCGGCTTTTCCGCCGCAAGCCCCATGACCAGGAAACTCATGGCGATACGATGGTCGAGATGGGTCGCGACGGTGCCGCCGCCGAGCCCCTTGCTGTCCGGACGGCCGCGCACGCGCAGCGAGGCCTCGCCCTCGCTGCAGTCGACGCCGTTGGCCTCGAGGCCGCGGGCGACGGCGGCGAGCCGGTCGCTCTCCTTGACCCGCAGCTCCTCGAGCCCCTCCATCACCGTCTCGCCGTCGGCGAAGGCGGCCGCGGCCGCCAGCACCGGATATTCGTCGATCATCGAGGGCGCGCGCTCGACCGGCACGGTGACGCCCTTGAGCTCGCTGGCGCGCACGCGCAGATCCGCGACCTCCTCGCCGCCGGCATCGCGGCGGTCGAGCAGCTCGATCGAAGCGCCCATCTCCAGCAAGGTGGTGATCAGGCCGGTGCGCGTCGGGTTCATCAGAACGTTCTCGATCGTCACGTCGGAGCCCGGCACGATCAGGGCCGCGACCAGCGGGAAGGCGGCCGAGGAGGGGTCGCCCGGCACCTCGATCGTCCGCCCGGTGAGGCGCGGCTCGCCGACGATGCCGATATGGCGGGTGCCGTCGGCATCGGTCCCGATCTCGAGCTCGGCGCCGAAGCCGACGAGCATCTTCTCCGTATGGTCGCGGGTCATCACCGGCTCGACGACGGTGGTGACGCCGGGCGTGTTGAGCGCGGCGAGCAGCACCGCCGACTTGACCTGCGCGGAGGCGACCGGGACGCGATACTCGATCGGCGCGGCGCGGCGCGGTCCCCGCAGCGTCAGCGGCATGCGCTCGCCGGG
>CAYYZC010000293.1:3046-4216 GCA_964475605.1 uncultured Chelativorans sp. | reverse complement strand
CGGATGCGCTTGTAGATCAGCCGCGACTGGACCGGCGAGCCGCCCGGCGAATTGAGCGAGATGGCGACGGCCGGCGCATCCTTGAATGCGAAGGCCTTCTCGATCAGGCCGGCCGTGCTCGCCAGCGACAGGTGCTGCCGGAACTGGTTTCCGCCCGTCATGATGGTGCCGTGGAGCCGGATGACCGGGATGGCGACCGCGCTGGAGCGCATGGATCGTGGCAATAGTCGGCTGAAACGGCTGAGCACGTGTTGCTGATCTCCCTGACCTGAAAGCCATGTAGGCATTGTGCCGGGCTTCGCCAATATCGCCCGTGCGGCTTTGTGACGGCTTCGCTTGCGCAACGGCGTCATCAGGCTGACCCGCAACCATCCGACGCCGCGAGATCATATGCGGACGCGCTCCTCCTGATCGCGGAAGGATAGGTCAGTCGCCATACAGCGAGGCCAGTCCGTTGTTGATCGCGTCGGCCTCGGCACTGAAGCGATCGCCGTCGGCCTCGTGCAGCATCAGCGGCGGCGACAGCACCATGTCGCCGCGCGAGCCTCGCCGGGCGCGGACGACGACGCGGATCGCCGCCGCATCGGCGCGCGGGTGGAGCGGCTTGACCATGGCGCCGCCGAAGCGTCCCTCCATCGCCTTGAGCAGTTCGGGCAGCGAGACCGGACGCGCGATCATGGCGAGCCCGCCGCCCGGCCTGACCAGTGCGGCCGCGGTGCGCAGCCATGCCTCGAACAGGCCGTCCTCCAGGACATGCGCGCTCTGGCGCAGCGGATCGGGCGAGGCGCGGTCGGCGCGCCGGTTGAAGGGCGGGTTCATGATCGCGAAGTCGAAGCCGTTGGCGGCGAGCCCCGCCGCCTCGCGGGCGCGGCCGCGCAAGGTCACGTCCGCCTCGACCAGCTCGCAGCGCCCGGCGAGATGCGTGTTGGAGGGATGCGCCAGCGTGCGCCGGGCGAAGGACGCCATCGGCTCCGACCGCTCGACCAGGGTAACGCGCGCAAAAGGGCAGCGCGCCGCGACCGCAAGGCCGGCAGCGCCGGCGCCGGCGCCGAGATCGGCAAGGCGGCCGTCGAAGCCTGACGGCACCGCCGCCGCGAGCATCATCGCATCCATCCCCGCCCTGTGGCCGCCGCGCGGCTGGACCAGGTGGAAGGCACCGCGATGGAACGC
>CAYYZC010000293.1:0-2946 GCA_964475605.1 uncultured Chelativorans sp. | reverse complement strand
GCCTATCCGTTGCGCATCTCGGCTGCGATGCCGGCATCGCTCAGGATCCGGCGCGCCTGCGCCGCATCCTCCTCGCGCACCAGCACCCGGCGCGGCAGCACGCCGAGCGAGCCTTCCATGATGCTCATGCTCTGGTCGGCGACGAGGCAGGAGATCTCCGCGTCGCGCATCAGCGCTTCGACGAATGAGATCACGACCGGATCGTTGGTGCGCAGGAGCTCGATCATGGCCCGACAGTTTCAGGTCGCCGCTCGCTTGTAAACGGGAGTCGGGCCCTCTCCGCGCCAATTCGCCACTTGCCGGGGCAGGGGTCGCTCCCTAGACTTTCCGCGAGAAGGGATTTACCGCCATCGGAGGCAGCGTTGGAGAAACGAGAGTGGGCGTCGTCGTCAATCTGAAGAATGAGAAGCCGGCCGCGGCATCGATCGACGGGCTCATCAAGCTCACCAAGCAGGATATGGGCCGCGTCAACGAGCTGATCCTGTCCAAGGCGGGCTCCGACGTCGAGATGATCCCCGAGGTCGCCAACCATCTGATCTCGTCCGGCGGCAAGCGCCTGCGGCCGATGCTGACGCTGGCTGCCGCCGGCATGTTCGGCTATTCGGGCGACGGCCATGTCAAGCTGGCGACCAGCGTCGAGTTCATGCACACCGCGACGCTGCTCCACGACGACGTCGTCGACGAGAGCGACATGCGCCGCGGCAAGCGCACCGCGCGCATGATCTGGGGCAATCAGGCGAGCGTGCTGGTCGGCGATTTCCTGCTCGGCCAGGCTTTCCGCATGATGGTCGATGTCGGCTCGCTCGACGCCCTCGACATATTGTCCTCGGCCGCCTCGGTGATCGCCGAGGGCGAGGTCATGCAGCTCGGTGTGGCGAAGAACCTGGAGACCACCGAGGACGACTATCTCGCCGTCATCCGGGCGAAGACCGCTGCGCTCTTCTCCGCCGCGGCCGAGGTGGGGCCGGTGATCGCCTCCGCGTCGAAGACCGATCGCGCTGCGCTGCGCTCCTACGGCCTCAATCTCGGCCTCGCCTTCCAGCTCATCGACGATGCGCTCGACTATGGCGGCGACAGCAAGCAGCTCGGCAAGAATGTCGGCGACGATTTCCGCGAGGGCAAGGTGACCCTGCCGGTGATCCTCAGCTATCGCCGCGGGAGCGAAGAGGACCGTGCCTTCTGGCGCAGCTCGATCGAGGACAGCCAGGCCGACGACGCCGCACTGGAGCGTGCGCTCGGACTGATGCAGAAGCACGGCTCGATCGGAGACACCATCGCCCGCGCCCGTCATTTCGGCGAGATCGCCCGCGACGCGCTGGCGCCGCTGGAGAAGACCGCGCACAAGCAGGCGCTGCTCGACGTGATCGATTTCTGCATCAGCCGCGTCAGCTGATCCTTTTGATCTTTTCCTTTCGCTGATCCATTCGTGATGTCGGGCGAGTTGATGCGGCTCCCCAAAAAGGCCATGCTTTGCATCGAACACTGCCTGAGTCCGCTGAGATCGACGGAATCCGAGGAAGGGATGAGATGCGGCTGAGAAGTATAGCTACCGCGGCGGCGGCGGTGCTCGCGGCGGGCACGGTGATCGGCCCGGCTCATGCGCGGCAGGCGGAGGAGAATGCGCAGCAGGTGCAGAACGAGGCCGCTGCCGTCAATTCGCTGTCGGGTGCCTATCTCGCCGGCAGCGTCGCCGAAGGCGCCAACGATCTTCCGGCCGCGGCCGCATATTTCCGGCGTGCGCTGAGCTTCGATTCCGACAATCGCGCCATCCAGCAGAGCCTGATGCTGAACCTGATCGCGCTCGGCCGCTTCGAGGAGGCGCTGCCGCTCGCTGCCGAGCTCAAGGAGGTGCCGGAGATCGAGCGCTTCTCGCGCCTGGCGCTCGCCGTCGACGCGTTCAAGGAGGAGAAGTACGGGGATGCCCGGAACTGGCTCAAGCTGGCGCTGGAATCCGATCTCGACCGCTTGATCACCGGGCTGATGACGGCCTGGGCGATGGCCGGCGAGGGCGACGCCGAGGGTGCCGTCGCCCATATCGACGCCATGTCCGGCCCCGACTGGTATGGGCTCTTCACCGGCTACCACAAGGCGCTGATCGCCGCCGGTGCCGGGCTCGACGAAACCGCGCGCGACAGCTTCGCCACGACCGTCGCGGCGACCCCGGGGGGCGGTGCGGCGCCGGAGGCCTATCTGCGCCTGCTCGAGGCCCAGGCCCGCTATCTCGCCGGGCAGGGCGACGATGAAGCGGCACTCGCCGCACTCCAGGCCGCAGAGGAGTTCGTGCCCGGCCGCGTCACCATCGACGCGGTGCGCGAGGAAGTCGAGGAGGGCGGGACGCCCGAGCCGCTGGTGCCCGGCCCCACCGCCGGTGCGGCCGAGGTGCTGCTCAATCTCGCCACCGCGCTCAATCGCGGCGGCGGCGAGACCTTCGTCCGCCTCTACCTGCACTACGCGCTGGCGCTGCAGCCCGACAGCGATGCCGTGCTGATCCAGCTCGCCGGCGTCGCCGAGCAGCAGGGCAGGGCCGAGAAGGCGATCGGCTACTATGCGCAGATCCCCGACAACTCGCCGACCAAGCACATCGCCGAGCTTCAGCTCGGCCTGAACCTTGCCGATCTCGACCGGCACGACGAGGCGGTCGAGCATCTGTCGGGTGTCGTCGAGGAGCATCCGGACGACATGCGCGCCTATCTGGCGCTCGGCGGCGTCTATGCCTCGCAGGAGAACTATGCCGCCGCGGCCGAGCTCTACGACCGCGCCGTCGAGCGTCTGGGCGAGCCGCAGAACGAGAACTGGAACATCTTCTATCAGCGCGGGATCGCCTATGAGCGGCTGAAGGAGTGGGAAAAGGCGGAGCCGAATTTCCGCACCGCGCTCGAGCTCCATCCCGACCAGCCCCAGGTGCTGAACTATCTCGGCTATTCCTGGGTCGACATGAACACCAAC
>CAYYZC010000292.1:0-4217 GCA_964475605.1 uncultured Chelativorans sp. | reverse complement strand
ACCGGCAGCATGCCCGGCATCGCCGCATCGACGAAGCTGACATTGGCGTTGGGCGCGGCGCCGAAGGCGGTCGAGGCGCCCGAGAAGAGCTTTGCCTCGGACGTGACCTGCGCATGCACCTCCAGGCCGATGATCACCTCCCAGTCGCCGGTGGCGCCGGGGATGAGCCGTTTGGGGTCGGGCGTGCGCGTATCGATGATCGTCATGGCGGACCAGTCGTTCTGTGACGTGGAGAAGGAACGACTGTCGCTAGTCGAAAGCGCCGCTGGAGGCAAGCAGCCCGGTCGGTCCAGCCCGAACCGTCCGGCTTCGGGCGGAGAAATCACGCCGTGGCGATATAGGCCTTGATGTCCTCGGCCTCGCGCTCGACCTGCTCGATGCGGCGCTTGACGACGTCGCCGATCGAGATGATCCCGGCAAGCCTGCCGTCCCTCTCGACCGGAAGGTGGCGGAAGCGCATCTTGGTCATGATCTCCATCACCTCGTTGACGCTGTGGGCCTCGCGGCAGGTGCTCACCTTGGCCGTCATCGCCTGGTCGACTCGCATGGAGAGCGCCTCTGCGCCGTGCTGGCCGATCGCCTTGACGATGTCGCGTTCCGAAAGGATGCCGGCGATGCGCCCGTCGCCGCGCGTCACGACGAGGGCGCCGATCCGCTTCTCGGCCAATGTCGATGCGGCCGCGCCGAGCGACATGTCCGGCGCCACGGTCTCGACGTCATATCCCTTGTCGTTGAGGATCGCACTGACTGTCATCGCTCGCTCCCTCGCGGCGACTCCGGACCGCGACGCTCCGCGGCAATCGCCGTGAATATAAGGTGCAACCGGCCTTCGCGCTTTGCAAGTCCGGCCTGGCTCACGAAAGATGACAAACGATCACGCGATCCTAGCGCCGCTGCGGCAGGTCGAACAGGCGCACCAGCAGGAAGCCGGCCAGGAAGCCGCCGATATGGGCCTCCCAGGCGATGCGCGCACTGCCGTCGGGCGTGCCGAAGCCGAACGCCATCAGCAGGTTGACCGCCAGCCACACCGCCAGGAACACGACCACGCCGCGCGACGTGAAGACGGCCCGGAACGGCAGCACCGGCCCGCCGAAGCGAGCGCGCCCCGCGCGCCGGTCGATGTGAAAGCCGAAGCGCGCCGCAGCTCCCATCATGCCGGAGATGGCGCCCGACGCACCGACCAGCGGCACCATGTCGAGCGGATGCAGCACATAGTGGAGCCCGACCGCCGCCAGCGAGGTGACGAGCCAGAAGAGCAGGAAGCGCAGCGGCCCGATCCGGTTCGCCAGCGGCGAGCCGAAGGCGGCGAGCCACACCATGTTGACCGCCAGATGGGCCAGGCTGGCATGCAGGAACGCATAGGTGACCGGCCCGAGCAGGGCGAAGATGTCGATGATGTATTCGCCTGAGTAGCGGATCGGAACGAAGGCGAAGCGCACCACGATCTCGAAATCGGCCTCCGCGCTCAGGACATAGATGCGCAGCACATGGATGCCGATGCAGGCCGCGATGAGCGCGATGACGACGCCCGGCAGGTTGAAGAACGGCTCGCGCCTTCGCGGCGGCGGTCCCGCCGCAACCGAATCGCCGGTCTCGCCGGGGGCTTCGCTCATGTCGAATCGTTCCTGCCGCATCACGTGGACAAATGGGTGCCGGGTCGCCAGCTACCAGAGGCAGCGGCAAAGAAAAAGGCCGCCCAGTCCCCCTGGGCGGCCATGCCGAGTCCCCTGTTCTCCCCGTATATTCCGCGCCTTGCCGCATCTGACGGCAGCATTTCCGGCGTCTCGACCAGCTTCCTGCCATCATCGAATCCGACGCGCAATCGAAACCCTTTGTTAACCCTAACGGCCGCGACAGCCGTGCACAAAGGTAAACCGGGGTGGCACGCGACCTGCCTGATTGAGCATGAACATCATCGGAGGAGACGAATCCTGTTCACCGATGAAACAACCGCAGCAGGGGCCAGGGGGCGGTCAGGCGTATGAATCAGGAAGCGACGGTAGAATTGTTCCAATACTGGAACCGGCTGCGGGACCGACGGCCGGCGCCGCGCCGGACGGAGATCGAGCCGGCCGACATCAAGTCATTGCTGGCCGACACGTTCATCCTCGAGCGCGGCGGCCGCGGTGATCCGGCCTTCCGCCTTGCCGGCACCAGGCTGTGCGCCGCTTTCGGGCGCGAGCTGAAGGGCTATTCCTTCCCGCTCATCTGGTCGGCGCGCGACCAGCGCATGGTCAGCCGGCTCGCCGGCAGCGTCTTCAACGACAATGCCGTGATCCTCGTCACCTTCGACGGCATCAGCATGGGCGGCAAGACCAATCCTTTCGAGATGCTGCTGCTGCCGCTGGAAGGCGGGCTCGGCAGCCAGCGCCTGCTCGGCGCCTTCATCCCGGCCGAGAAGCCGTACTGGCTGGGCGCCGATCCGATCGTGGAGAACAGGATCGACACGCTGCGCGTCATCGATCCCGAGCGCGAGCCGATGTTCCTGAAGAACCGGCCGCCGGTGCCGATGCCGCCCCATTCGCGCAGCAGCGGCGAGCCGGGCGGAACCGGTCTCGCCGATGGCGGGCGCCGCATCAGGCATCTCGTCGTCTTCGAGGGCGGTCGCGGCACCTGAAACGGTGCGTCCGCATACCGCTTATTAACCGTTCCTCACATAACGTCAGACGACCGAATCGAAAAGCATTCAAGCGAGGCCTGACGGGTAATGACTTCCGCGGCGATCAACTCGGCCTCGTCGCATGCGGAGCGGCGCCAGTTCCAGCGCGTCCGCGTGAAGCTTTTCGGCCGTTTCATGCTCGAGGACCGGTCGGAGCATCCCTGCCAGGTCGTCGACATGTCGCCCGGCAACGTCGCCTTCCGCACCGAGCGGATCGGCGAGCTGGGCGAACGGGTCATCGCCTATCTCGACCATCTCGGCCGCGTCGAAGGCGTGGTCACGCGCCATCTCGTCGACGGCTTCGCCATGTCGATCATCGCCTCGGAGCGCAAGCGGGACAAGCTTGCCGCGCAGCTCACCTGGCTCGCCAACAAGCACGAGCTCGACCTGCCGGAGGACCGCCGCCACGAGCGCATCGTGCCGCGCAATCCGATGAGCATCCTCAAGCTGCCTGACGGCCGCCAGTATCAATGCCGCATCATCGACCTGTCCCTCTCGGGCGCGGCGATCGAGATCGAGGTCAAGCCGGCGCTGGGCCTGCAGGTCTCGCTCGGCACGATGCGCGGCCAGGTCGTGCGCCATTTCGACGACGGCGTCGCCGTCGAATTCGCCATGGTCCAGCACGAGGACACGCTGGCGGCGGAGTTCGACCGCCCGGCCATGGGCTGACCGCCGCAAGCGGCATCTTCTTCCCTTCGCTTCACAGATAAAGCCTGCCAAGCAGCCCTGCCCCAGGCAGCACGGCTGCGCATGTCCATGGCCGGCGCACGGTCCAGGCCATCTTTGATTAACGGCTCCTCACCATCGTCACGGCAATTCGACTAGAATTCATCTCAAAACAACTCGGTATTTTATTCTTATAACCCCAAAATCAAACTCAAACTATACTTCACGCCTTTGCGCAGAATAAATTTCGGCGTGCCATTGTGCTGTCAAACGGGGAGACAACACGATGGGGACTGCAAGACGTTTGCTGCGTGGGGCAGCGTGCGCCATTACCTTCGCCTTGGCCGCGGGAACGGCCTCGGCGCAAAGCCCGATGCCGGTTGGCGGCATCTCGACGCAACCGGTGGGGCATTACGAGTTCTGCCGCAGCCTGCCGGAAGCCTGCGCGCCGGTCCGCGCCCATGCGCCGGTCGAACTGACGCGCGAGCTATGGGCCCAGATCGTCGAGATCAACAACCACGTCAACCGCTCGGTCATCCCGCGTACCGATATGGAACTGTGGGGCCGCGAGGAGGTCTGGTCCTTTCCGGTCCGGAACTACGGCGATTGCGAGGACTATGCGCTGGAGAAGCAGCGCCTGCTGAATGCGATCGGCGTGCCGCTCTCCAACCTGGCGATCACCGTGGTGCGCCAGCCCAATGGCGACGGCCATGCGGTGCTCACCGTCAGCACGCATCTGGGCGATTTCATACTCGACAATCTGGAGCCGCGCGTCCTCGACTGGACCGAGACGGAGTACCGGTATCTCAAGCGCCAGTCGCCGAAACATATGGGCATGTGGGTGAGCATCCACGACGATCGCAACATTCTCGTCGGCAGCGTGCGCGACTGA
>CAYYZC010000291.1:0-4218 GCA_964475605.1 uncultured Chelativorans sp. | reverse complement strand
CGGTCTTACTGCCCATTACGCCAATGGAAGGACCGCAACCCGATCGGCGGTTTACGGCGATGGCGTCATCGATACTGATGGGTTCGGATTTGGCGGCACCCTGACCTGGTACGGCGAGAACGGCTTCTATATGGACGGCCAAGGACAGGTCACTTGGTATACGAGCGACCTCGACTCGGTACTCGCCGGGACACGTCTCACAAGCGGTAACGATGGCTTCGGCTATGGGCTGTCGATCGAAGGCGGCCAGCGTATGGCGATCGATCAGGAGTGGTCCGTCACGCCCCAGGCGCAGTTTGTCTATTCCAATGTAGATTTCGATGCGTTCGCCGACGTATTTGACGCCGCGGTCAGCCTGACGCGGGGAGAAAGCCTGCAAGGCCGTCTTGGTCTCGCCATTGACTACGAAAACTCATGGCAGAACGAGAGTGGCTTGCTCAACCGCACTCACATGTATGGCGTTGCAAATCTCTACTATGAGTTTTTGGACGGAACAGCGGTCGACGTTGGCGGAGTTGGTTTCGCTAACCAGCATGACCGTCTATCGGGCGGACTGGGCATTGGCGGTTCGTATAACTGGGACGACAACAAGTATTCCCTCTACGGCGAAGGTTTGGTCAACACCAGCTTGAACAATTTCGGCGACAGCATCTCGGTCGGCGGCCAGGTCGGTTTGCGGATAAAATGGTAAAACCAGGCTCTTAATAGAAGGCCACAATCCGCTGTCGATACAATCGCCGTCCGGCTCAGGCGGCGGTGCGGGAGCCGCCGATGACCTCGACGATCTCGTCGACCACCTTCTCCACCAGCACCTTGTCGTCGGCTTCCGCCATGACGCGGATCAGCGGCTCGGTGCCCGACGGGCGGATGACGAGGCGGCCATTGCTGCCGAGGCGGTCGCGCGCGTCGGCGATCGCCTCCTTGACGATGCCGTTCTCCAGCGGCGTGCCGCCGGAGTAGCGAACGTTCTTCAGAACCTGGGGCACCGCCTCGAACTTGCGGCTGACCTCGCTCACCGGCTTGCCGGCGCGCTTGATGCAGGCCAGCACCTGGAGCGCGCAGACAAGGCCGTCGCCGGTGGTGGAGAAATCCGACAGCACGACATGCCCGGACTGCTCGCCGCCGACATTGAAGCCGTGGGCGCGCATATGCTCCACGACGTAGCGGTCGCCGACCTTGGTGCGATGGAGCGACAGGCCGAGATCGGTCATGAAGCGCTCGAGGCCGAGATTGGACATGACGGTGGCGACGAGGCCGCCGCCGGCGAGCCGGTTGTTGCGGTGCCAGGATTCCGCGATCAGCGCCATGATCTGGTCGCCGTCGACCAGCGTGCCGTTCTCGTCGACGATGACCACGCGGTCGGCGTCGCCGTCGAGCGCTATGCCGATGTCGGCGCGGACCTCGTGCACCTTCTTCGACAGGCTGATCGGATGCGTCGAGCCGCAATCCTGGTTGATGTTGAAGCCGTTCGGCTCGTCATTGATCGCCACGACCTCGGCGCCGAGCTCCCATAGCGCCTCGGGCGCGACCTTGTAGCTGGCGCCGTTGGCGCAATCGACGACGATGCGCAGGCCCGAAAGCGACATGGAGCGCGGCAGGGTGCGCTTGGCGAATTCGATATAGCGGTCCTGGACGCCGTCGACGCGCTTGGCGCGGCCGAGAGATTCGGCATCGGCGAGCGCCATCTCGACATCGGAATCGAGCATCGACTCGATCCGCCCCTCGATCTCGTCGGAGAGCTTGTAGCCGTCATGGCCGAACAGCTTGATGCCGTTGTCCTCATAGAGGTTGTGCGAGGCCGAGATCATGACGCCGATATCGGCGCGCAGCGAGCGCACCAGCATGGCGACCGCCGGGGTCGGGATCGGGCCGAGCAGGAAGACATCCATGCCGGCGGCGCAGAAGCCCGCCACCATGGCGTTCTCGATCATGTAGCCGGAGAGGCGCGTATCCTTGCCGAGGACGACCCGGTGCCGATGGTTGCCGCGGCGGAAGGACATGCCCGCCGCCATCCCCACCTTCATCGCGACCTCTGCGGTCATCGGAAATCTGTTGGCCCGCCCACGGATTCCATCGGTGCCGAAATAGCGTTTGGTCATATGTCCGCTTTGCCCCGCTTTTCGTTTTGCGGCATTGAGATTTGCCACACCGGATTCCGGTTGCGGTATCACATTATGTGAGAAATTGTTACTTGGCGTCTTCCTGAAGGTTAAAACTGCGGCAGAATTGCCACAACCTTGTTAACCAGCGTTCTGATGGTCCGATCCCGACGGTTGCTTTCCCTGTGTGGAGACTGCCTACACGGCGCCAGTAAGATCGGCGCTCGAACGCAGATGCTGTTGCTGCGCACGGTCGAAGTTCTTGGCGTAGTCGCAATAGGTCGGCCAGGTTCCGGCGATCAGCGCCTTCTTGGCGTCGCCGATGTCGCCGAGCCGCCTGGCCGGCCGGCCGCCATAGAAGCTGCCGTCCTCCAGCACCTGGCCCTCCTGCGTTGTCGCGCCGGCCGCCAGAAGCACGTCGTCGCCGATCCTGGTGCCGGCCGCGACCACGGCGCCGATGCCGACGAGGCTGCGGTCGCCGACGGTGCAGTCGACCATCGTCACATTGTGGCCGATGGTCGAGTCGCGGCCGATGGCGACGCGCTTGCCCTGCGCCGAAATGGTGGTGTTGTCCTGGATGTTGGTGTTGGCGCCGACCTCGATCGCATGGCTGCCGGCATTGAGATCGCAACCGTACCAGATGCCGTTGGCGCCGCCGCAGACCACCGCGCCGCGAATGCGGGCATTGGCGGCGACGAAGACATGGCCCTCGCTGCGCGGCCGGTCCGGCCAGGCGTCGATCGCGTCGTGGCGACAGGATGCGCGGCACTCGGCATGGAGACGCTCGAGCTCGCCCGGCTCGAGCCGACGCACCGGCTTCGCCGGCATGCCCTCGTAGAGGAAGCCGCCTTCGAGTTCCGAGCGCGGGAACACGATGGTGCCGGGGGCGAAGGCGGCGCCGCGGCCGATCCTCGATCCGTCGAGGATCACCGTGCCGGCGCCGACGAAGCAATCGTCGGCGACCTCGCAGGCATGGATGACGGCGCCGTCACCGGCGGTGACGTTCGAGCCGATCGTCGTGCCGAGGACGTCATGCGCGATATGGACGGTGCCGTGGGCGCCGAGGTGGAAGTTCTCGCCGATCGCGACATCGTGGCCGTCGGCGCGGATGACCGAGCGCAGGCCGAGACGGGCGTTCCTGCCAAGCGTCGCGCGGCCGAGCAGGGCCGCGCCCGGCGCCAGCTCCGACGACGATGCGTCATAGGCCGGCGAGATGCCCGCATAGGCAAGCACGATGGGTCGGTCGAGCACGATCATGGGAAGGTCAGCAGTCCCGTCTGTCGCTGCGGTTGAGCGGTGTCTTCACACGCCTGTCCGGTATGCCCCTCACCCCTGGGGCTGCGGCTCCATTCCGGCGTCCGGCTCGCCGCCCTTCTTGCGGCCTTCCTTGCGGGTGCCGGCCTTGGGCACGGTGCTGCCGCGGGACGGCGGCGTGTCGTCGCCGAGGTCGCGCGAGGGCTTCTCGCCCTTCATGAGCTGGCGGATCTCGTCGCCGGAGAGCGTCTCGTATTCGAGCAGGCCCTCGGCGATGGCGATCCATTCCTTCTTCTTCCCGGTCAGGATGCCGCGCGCGGTCGCATAGGCCTCCTCGATCAGGCGACGGACCTCGGCGTCGATGATCTGCGCCGTCTCCTCCGAGACGTTCTGCTGGCGCGCCACCGAGTGGCCGAGGAACACTTCCTCCTGGTTCTCGCCATAGGCGACCTGGCCGAGCTTGTCGGAGAAGCCCCAGCGGGTCACCATGGCCCGCGCCAGCTTCGTCGCCTGCTCGATGTCGGAGGCGGCGCCGGAGGTGATGTTCTCCTTGCCGAACTTGATCTCCTCGGCGACGCGGCCACCCATCATGATCGCCAGGCGGGAGACCATGTAGATGTAGCTCATCGAATAGCGGTCGCCCTCGGGGAGCTGCATGACCATGCCGAGCGCGCGGCCGCGCGGGATGATCGTCGCCTTGTGGAGCGGGTCGGCCGACGGCACTTCGAGGGCGACGATGGCATGGCCCGCCTCGTGATAGGCCGTCAGCTCCTTCTCCGCCTGGGTCATGGCGGTCGAGCGGCGCTCGGCGCCCATCATGACCTTGTCCTTGGCGTCCTCGAACTCGGCCATGGTGACGAGGCGC
>CAYYZC010000290.1:0-4223 GCA_964475605.1 uncultured Chelativorans sp. | reverse complement strand
ATGCCGCCGAAATTGACCCCGTGATAGCCGCGCTCGCGGCCGATCAGGCGGAAGCGAGAGCCGTCACCCTTCGCCCTATGGTAGGCGATGGCGATCTTCAATGCCGTTTCGACCGACTCGGAGCCCGAATTGGTGAAGAAGACATGGTCCATGCCTTCCGGCGCGATGTCGACGAGCCGGTTGGCGAGCTCGAAGACGATCGGATGGCCCATCTGGAAGGCCGGCGCATAGTCGAGCTCGCCCGCCTGCTGGCGGATCGCCTCGGTGATCTTCGGCCGGCAGTGGCCGGCATTGACGCACCATAGGCCCGCCGTGCCGTCGAGGACCTTGCGCCCGTCCGTCGTCGTGTAGTGCATATCCTTGGCGGACGCGAGCATGCGCGGCGCCTGCTTGAACTGGCGGTTGGCGGTGAACGGCATCCAGAACGCACTCAGATCGTTCGGCGCGACATTCAGTCTGTTGGACATGACCAAGCTATCCCTTCGGTTCGCATTGTTCCGGCCAACGCTTGGTTCTTCGGGCGCAGTCATGCTACGCAATTTTTTTGACCGATTGGACAAACGTTAGCACCGCCAGACAGGCGGTCAAGGGATTACTAGCCCGGATGCGATCCGCCTCTCGCGCACCACGCCCCCGCGTTCCGCTGGTCCAGCGGATTGGGCCAGCTGTCGGCAAGAGTCGCGCCGCATGAACATGGTCACTCCCGCCCCGAAGCGCCGCACGCGCATCCAGAAGGAAAAGCGCGAGCTGATCCTCGAAGCCGCGCTCGACGTCTTCTCGACCCACGGCTTCCGCGGCGCGACCATCGACCAGATCGCGGAAGCCGCCGGCATGTCGAAGCCGAACCTGCTCTACTATTTCCGCAGCAAGGAAGACATCCACACCACGCTGATCCAGCGCCTGCTCGACAAATGGCTCGATCCGTTGCGCGAGCTCGACGACGTCGGCGATCCGATGACGGAGCTCGGCGGCTATATCCGCCGCAAGCTGGAGATGGCGCGCGACTATCCGCGCGAGAGCCGGCTCTTCGCCAACGAGATCCTGCAAGGCGCGCCGCGCATCCTGCCGCTGCTCGAGAACGAGCTGAAGACGCTGGTCGACGAGAAGGCCGAGGTGGTCAAGGGCTGGATGCGCGCCGGCAGGATCGCCCCCACCGATCCCTGGCACCTCATCTTCTCGATCTGGGCGACGACCCAGCACTACGCCGATTTCGACGTCCAGGTTCGTGCGGTGTTGGGACCTGCGCGCGGCGGAAACCGGCGGTTCGAGGACGCCCTGCGCTTCCTGGAGCAGCTTTTTCTCGAAGGGCTGAAGCCGGGGCGGTGAGCTTGCAAAAACACTGGTCATCTCCTATTCTTACCGAGAGACGATCGATGCCTTCGGAGTAAGATCATGGGCAACACGACCACTCTTTCCTCCAAATTCCAGATATCCATTCCGAAGTCATTGCGCGAGCAGCAAGGCTGGAAAGCGGGCCAGGAATTCGCCTTCGTTCCAAAAGGTAGCGGCGTGATGCTGGTCCCGGTGCCAACGCTTGAGGAACTGAGAGGGATCGCCAAAGGGGCGAACAAGGACAATTACCGCGACCGCAACGACCGCTATTGATGCGCGTCGTCGACAGCTCCGCATGGATCGAATGGCTGGATTTTAGTCCTGTTTCCGATCTTCTGCTCGATGAACTGCCAGATCCGGCAAACTTCGTGGTGCCGACAATGGTTCAGCACGAGGTCTTCAAATGGCTGCAGCGGGAAATAGGACCGGACGCGGCAAACGGCTTCATTGCTAGAACGATCCAATATCAGGTTGTTCCGCTCGACACCGCCATCGCGATCCGCGGAGCCGAGGTTTCCCGCCAGCACAAGCTCGCAATGGCCGATGCGATCATCTACGCAACGGCAATGCATGTCGACGCCGATCTACTGACCTGCGACGCCCACTTCAAAGATCTCGACCGCGTCCTCTACCTTCCGAAAGACAGCTAACGTCAAGCCAGTTACGACAGATCATACTCCCCGCCGGAATCCATATCGACCGGCACGAGGTCCATGATCGCGGCGCGGGTCGCCGGTGCGATCGTCGCGCCAGGCAGCAGGCTGACGCCGGGTGCGTGACCCCGGCGCTTCGAGAGCACCGGAACGTCATCGCTGCCGAGCTCCTCGGCTATCCGCTTCAGCGCCCTGACATCGGTCGCACCCCGCGCCCTGATGACGATCATGACCTGCCCGCTCCGCCTGCCGCCGCGAGTTCCGTCCGGCAGTGCGAGCCTCGCCGGTTTCGGTTAACCAAGCGTTGAGGGCGTCGCCTCAGCTATCGCGCGAAAGCGCCAGCACGATCAGCCCCATCACGGTGATCAGCGCCCCGGTGAGGACGGAGGACGACGCCCAGCCATGGCCGAGCAGCCCCTCATAGAGGATGATGTAGCAGGGCGTCAGGTAGGTATAGGCCATCACCTTGGAAGCGGGCAGCCGCAGCGCGGCGAACTGGACGAGGAAGGTCGTGCCCGCGGTCGTGAAGACGGCGAGATAGCCGATGACGCCCCAGACGAGCAGGGGCACCGCGGCCCAGTCCGTCGCCAGGATGTCGCGCACGCCGTAGAGCGCGATGCAGAGCCCGGTCGACAGCAGCGTCCAGAAGGTGAAGGCAAGCAGCGGCTCGCCGCGGTTGAGGCGGCGCACCAGCGGCGCATAGGCGGCATGGCCGATGACGCCGATGAAGAAGATCGCCTCGCCGCTGCCGACATCGAAGGCGAGCATCGCGTCGAGATCGCCGCGGAAGATCACCCACAGCGAGCCGAGGCCGGCAAAGAACAGGCTGGCGATGACGATGCCGCGCGGCACCTGGCCGAGGAACACATAGCCGAAGAAGGCGGCGAGAAGCGGCATCAGCGTGAACACCGCGCCGGTCGAGACCGGGTCGGTCAGCCGCAGGGCAATGAACATGGTGATGAAGAACACCGCCATCAGGAAGCCGAGAACAGCATAGCGGTAGGGCGTCTCGGGCCGGCGCAGGCCGTTCCTCAGGAGCAGCGTCGCCGCGACCCCCATCAGGATCGTGCCGAACATGAAGCGCACCGCGTTCAGCGGCGCCGGACCGAGATGCGGCGCGGCGATCGCTCCCAGCGAGAAGGATCCGGCGACGAGCGCTGCAAAGGCGAGCATGGCGAAATGGCCGAGCAGCTTCTGGCGCCCGGTCGCGAAGGTGGCCTGGTAGGACGAAGCGTTCAAACGGGTCGATCTATCCGCGGTCGGTGTCTCAGCGCAGGCTGACATGATCCCGACCTAGCCGTCGCCGTCCGCATAGGCAAGCAGCAACGGGCGGAGCAACCCCTGATACGCAACGCGAGGTGCTCCGCCCGCTCCGGGAGGAACTATTCCGCGGCGACCTTCGCCATCGGATTGTTCGGATGCGTCGTCCAGTTCGCATAGACCGGCTCGACGCGGCGGCCGGTCCGCTCATCGACCACTCCGACCGCCAGCGGCTGCATCGTGATGCAGCTTTCGACCGGGCAGACATTGACGCACAGATTGCAGCCGACGCATTCCGCGTCGATCACCTCGAAATGGCGCCGGCCGTCGACCATGCTGGTGATCGCCTGGTGCGAGGTGTCCTCGCAGGCGATGTGGCAGCGCCCGCATTTGATGCAGAGCTCCTGGTCGATGCGCGCCTTGGTGACATAGTTGAGATTGAGATACTGCCAGTCGGTGACGTTGGGGACGGCACGGCCGACGACGTCATCGAGCGTGGCATGGCCCTTCTCGTCCATCCAGTTCTTGAGCCCTTCGATCATCTCCTCGACGATCTTGAAGCCGTAGGTCATCGCCGCCGTGCAGACCTGCGCGGTGCCGGCGCCGAGCGCCATGAACTCGGCCGCGTCGCGCCAGGTCGTGATGCCGCCGATCGCCGAGATCGGCAGGCCATGCGTGGTCGGGTCGCGGGCGATCTCGGCAACCATGTTCATGGCGATCGGCTTCACCGCCGGGCCGCAATAGCCGCCATGCGTGCCCTTGCCGTCGATCGTCGGCTCGGGCGCGAAACTGTCCAGATCGACCGCGGTGATGGAGTTGATCGTGTTGATCAGCGACACCGCGTCGGTGCCGCCGGCATGGGCGGCGCGTGCCGGATTGCGGATGTCTGTGATGTTGGGCGTCAGCTTGGTGATCACCGGCATGCGCGTGTTCTGCTTGCACCAGCGCACGACCATCTCGACATATTCGGGCACCTGG
>CAYYZC010000289.1:0-4255 GCA_964475605.1 uncultured Chelativorans sp. | reverse complement strand
ATCGGTCGTAGAACGTTTCGTACGGCCCTGGCGGGATGATGGTGAAGTTCACTCGTTGGATGCCTTGATTGACAGTTGTCGTCATTCATTTCCCCCTGATTCGTTCCACCTCTGCGGCGAGGATGATCAGACAGAGTCCAATGCCGACGCCGCAGAGATAGATGAATAGATCAGTCAGCACGGCTGCATGCGTCGTAAAACGCCAGCCGGCGGTTCAGATATTCACGTTGAGGTCCTGATGCCGGCGCCGTTCGCCGATCGATCATCACCGACCGTCGCGACAGCTCACGATCCATTTTGCTGATCTGCTGATCCAGAGCCTTCACACGGTTGTTCCAGTACCACCACCGGACACTGCCTTCGCGGTGTTTCGTACGGTGTTTGAGTGCAACCTGGTAGGCATCACGCAATTCGTCCAGCGTTTCGTAGTTGGGCTCTAGCCCGAGTTTTGATACCATTCGTTCGTACACCTCTTTCGAGAGTCCATGAGACGGTGGCGTCTACAGCGCCGCCGTTTCGTTTTCAGACATCAACTCATTCAACTGGTCCGGGTCGTAGCCGTCGGCTCGTGTTTCCGCCTGCAGGTACTCGGTATTGAGTTCTCCTCGCATGACACGCGCCGCTGTGCGTATTGCGTTCGCTGCCCGCTCTGCTCGCGTTACCGAGATTTCGCTGTATCGCAACGCGCTGTCAGCTAGCCGACCTAGCGCTCGGTGCTCGTCGTCAGTGATCTGCCCGTCGCGTATTGCTGCGTCGACGCCCTCGACAAATTGCCGTGTGGCGTGGCGGGCATCAATCGCGCGCTGCGCTGCAGGATCGGTAATCAACCGTTTATTGGCCATTGTTCTCACCCCCTTTCCAAAATTGATTTGTGGTGCGAAATACTGTCTCTGGTGGTGATAGCCACCGCTGAGTACGCCGTCCCCCAGGCGCGCCATGCCGCGTCTCCCACTTGGCGAGTCTGCCGACGTACTCAGCGGTAGCTCCGAGCGGTGGGTCTCGGAACCACCTACGGACGGGTGGTGATCTACCACCTGCGATCCCTCGACTGCCACGGCCTGGCTGATATCACACAGAGCCCAGGCACACGACGTGATAGAGGTCGAGGAATCGCAGGTGGCACTCAGCGGAGGGTGTGCTGAGGCCACCAGCCCAATCGGGTGACGAAGTGCCACCTCCGAGCCCACCACGGTCGAGAGGAGGTGCAGCGGGCGACTGCACGCAGGGCAGTGATGGGCTCGGAGGTGACAGCAACCTGGGAGTTGCCGCCACCAAACGGGGGAGGGAGGAGTCGGTGAAATCATGAGGTTAGTCATCGGAACGCTCGACCTTCGATGCGATCCATATGTCGAGGTCGGCGGCGCGGAAACGAGGCCGGTTATCGAAACGCACGACAGGAATCGCACCACTGGCCATGAGTTCGTAAACCGTCGAGATCGAGCAGTTCAGATATTCCGCCGCCTGCGATTTGTTCAGCAGTGGTCGTCGTTCAGGCTGGGATTCGAGCTGCGCGAGGCGAGAGCGCAGTTCGGCACATTCGCGGCTCAGCATTGCGACCTGATCGAGCATTGCTGTATTGACGGCGGCGATCGTTTCGTTCGCGTTTTTGAGTGCCATCTCGTCAAGGTGTGTGCCATTAGCGGCAACGGTGAATCTTCGCGATTCTGTGATCGTCATGAGCGCGCTCCTACTGGTTCGCGATTAGCTCGCTCGCGTTCGTTGGCAAGGAATTCGTCAACGGCCATGCGGACCAGATACGCCACGCTGCGATCATCACGGGCTGCCATTTTGTCGAGCTCTGCGCGCTGCTCAGGAGTGAATTGAACGGCCATCTGAATGAGTTCACCGCGCCGGTATGGGGTTGATTGCATCGTGTCAGCTCCTACCCGCTATTCGTACCTAGGTAGAGTCTAACAGCCTAATGGTTGCATGTCAACCACTCGCTAGACACAATGCCGGTAACGTCTGAATGGGGTGTACAGATAAATGAGGGCTTTGATGAATTCGACACGCCTAGGAGCACTAATCCGGCAACGACGGCTCGAATTGAATGTGAGTCAGTCAACATTGGCCGATCGTGTGGGAGTCGATCAGCGCCGTATCAGTCGAATTGAAAACGCCTCGGCAGCGGCACCTATCCCGTCGGGAGAAGAGCTAAACGCCATTGCGGAGGCATTGGAAATTCCAGTAGCGGTATTATTGCGAGAGGCCGGATATGAGGTTAACCCGTCAACTGAGGAACAGCAGGACGTGGTTGAGGGATTTTGGGCGCGCCGTACAGCTGATTTGAGTAGCGAGCAGCGGAGAATCTTGATTGAGCTTGCCGAGCAATTCTCAAATCAAAATAGGGAGGGGAATACATCGTCGTGACACTTATGTGTCTCGTAGCGCGCCGGATTCGCCGCGAGTTTGGCGTTTATCGTGCTGAACAATGGCCGTTGTTCCTGCATGATCACGGGATGTTGTACCTCGAAACCGACGAGGCAATACCGATTGAATGCTACCGCTGGAGAAATGTGATCGTTATCGCAGCAGGGATTCCCCGCTGGAGGCGAGCATATTTAGTTTGGCACGAACTTTCGCACGGATTAATCCATGCCGGTGATCAGGACTGGTGGATCACACGACCACAGGGCAACATTACTGTTGCCAAATTCGAGCGCCAGGCGGACGTGTTCGCTGCGCTATACCCCATTTGGGAAAGAGGAGTGTTGGATGAGGTTCTTCATTATTATGGTGTTGAGTTGCCTACTCATTCTCGCCGCGTGTGGCGGTGATGACGACACAGGAGACAACGGCGATTCAACTGACAGCGCAACACAAACTGAAGCACAGACTGACACGGCAACTGAGGCGCAGACCGAGGCTGCAACAGAACCTGCTGCTGAGACTGAGGTGCAGACCGAGGCGGCCAGTTCAAACGGTCCCGTGCCTATCGGAACAGCCACCGCTGTCGGCCCGTTCAATGTAACGGTTGCATCTGTCACTGACCCCCTCGAACCACAGCCAGCGCTAGAACCGGCCGAGGGTAATCGGTTGATCGGTGTTGAGATCGTCATTGAGAACACATCTGACGAGGCTCAGACCGTTTCGACGCTGCTCAATATGAGTCTACGAGATGGAACTGGGCAGGGTTACGACATGGACATTACTGCCCAGACCGTTGCCAACACTGGTGGGCAATCCACGCCAGAGGGCAACGTACCAGCCGGTGGAACAATCCGAGGTATCGTCGGCTTTCAGATTCCCGGTGATATGGCTCTCTCCGATCTAGTGTTCGAGTTCACCGCTGGACTGTTGACGCCAGAGACCGTCACGTTCGCACTGCAATAACCCCCACAATCGAGGAATGAGGCGCGGCCGTCGCGTGGTGAGTCGCGCCCCTCCCCAACCCCCACGGGAGGTACACATGCCAGGTTCAGCACGACGACGAGGAAAATCATGGACGGCCTACTGGCGCGATAACGGACGCCAGCGGTCACGAGGCGGATTCCCGACGAAACGCGCCGCTCTCGATTATGCGAGTCGACAGGCCATCGCAGAAAAGGATGGCCTCGGGTTAGTTCGTTCGGAGCTAACCCTGCGAGCGTATTTCAATCAATGGGTTGCGAGTCGTCATGCAATCGGAGACTCCACACGGATCACGTATCGCGATGCGTTGAATCGAATCCCAGACGCATGGGCAACCATGCGAGTTCGCGATCTACGTGACCACCATGTCCAGGAGATCATCAACCAACTGGTAGCCGATGGATATGCATCGTCGACGATCCGTCTCACCATGCGCAGGTTGCGGCAGGTGTTGGCAATAGCCGTACACGAACGGTTGCTCGCAGTAAATCCCGCGACCTCGCCAATTATCGAGATGCCCCCTATGCCAAATCAACGTGCAAACATCCTTACTCCAGATCAGGCCGATGCTGTGTTCGCAGAATTACACGATCGAAGCGGCGGACGCTACGAACGTCTGGCTCGGTTCCTGCTGGCGTCTCAGGTGCGTATTGGTGAAGCGGCCGCCCTACGCTGGGATGACCTTGACTGGGATCGATGCACCGTGAACATTGACCGCAGCGTAACAGGGTCATTGAAAACACCAGCGAGTCGCCGGACAATCACTCTCGACCAGACAACGATGGGAATGCTGGCGACACATCGTGAGCACCAGAACGTAGAGCGCCAAATAGCGCCTATTCCGCAGATCGCCACACAGATATTCACCTCGATACACGGGAATCCCATTGCTCCGCGCGTTGCA
>CAYYZC010000288.1:0-4283 GCA_964475605.1 uncultured Chelativorans sp. | reverse complement strand
CGGGCGACCTCGCCGAAAGTGCCGATATGCGGCAGGCCGGACGGCCCGTAGCCGGTCTCGAACAGCACCGTCGTCGGCCAGTCGCGGCCGCGATAGCGCTCGATCACCTTGCGCGCCTCCTCGAACGGCCAGGCTTTGCTCGCCGCGGCGGCCGCCGAGATCTCGGGCGTCAGGGTGATCGGCGTCGATCGCTGGGTCATTCCGCGGCTTCCTTCGGGCATTCTGCGGCGCGGTGGGATTGCCTCGCGCGGTAAAGATGCGGCTCAAATAGACCGGCTCCACTTTTCGGGGGTCGCGGTCTCGGGGGTTCGGGCGCCGATGCTCTAGGCTCTCCGGCGGGCGGGCGTCAATCTTCGCAACGCTTTTTGATTGCGCCGCGCCGGCTCCCTTCCTACCTTCCGGCGGTTCCGGAACCGCAATGCGAGGCAAGGATGACGACCCCGACGCCGCACGAAGCGCTCATCTATCTGATGGTGATCATGTCGGCCTCCGATCGCGACATGCGCGACGAGGAACTGGCGCGGATCGGCGCGATCGTCCGCACCCTGCCTGTGTTTCGCGGCTTCGACGAGGACCGCACGATCGACGTGGCCCAGCGCTGCCAGCAATTGCTGCAGCGCGAGCCGGGGCTGGAGGGCATGCTTTCCACGATCCGCGACGCGCTGCCGCAGGCCCTGCGCGAGACGGCCTATGCGCTGGCCGTCGACGTCGCCGCCGCCGACCTTTCGGTGGGCGCGGAGGAGACGCGGCTGCTCGATCTGGTCGGCGCGCGGCTCGACCTCGACCCGCTCGCCGTCGCCGCGATCGAGCGCGCCGCCTCCATCCGCCACCGCACGCTCCTCGACGCCTGACCGGCGAGGCTGACCGCGATGGGCGAGATGATGGCAACGGAGGCTTTCGTCCGCGCCGCCGCCTTCCTCGCCATCTTCGGAGGCCTCGCCGCTTACGAGCTGTGGTCGCCGCGGCTGGAGCGCGACGAGATGCGCGGGGCGCTGAAGTCGCGGCGCTGGTTCACCAACCTGTCGATGCTGGTGATCTCGTCGATCGTCCTGCGCATCGTCTTTCCCGCCGCCGCCGTCGGCGCGGCCGTCTTCGCCGGCGCGCGCGGCTGGGGCCTGTTCAACGTCGCCGGCGTCAGCCCGCTGCTTGCCGGCATCGTCAGCTTCGTCGTCCTCGACTTCGCCGTCTGGCTCGAGCATGTGGCGAGCCACAAGGTGCCGCTGCTGTGGCGGATCCACCGCATCCACCATGCCGACAACGGCTTCGACCTGACCACCGGCCTGCGCTTCCATCCGCTGGAGATCCTGCTGTCGATGGTCTGGAAGGCCGGCGTCGTCCTCCTCCTCGGCGCGCCGGTGCTGGCCGTGCTGGTCTTCGAGATCGTGCTCAACGGCATGTCGATGTTCAACCACGCCAATGCCCGCATCCCGCTCGGGCTCGACCGCCATCTGCGCCGCCTCGTCGTCACGCCCGACATGCACCGGGTGCACCATTCGAGCCTGCGCCGCGAGACCGACTCCAATTACGGGTTCAACTTCCCGTTCTGGGACCGCATCTTCCGCACCTATAACGACCAGCCGGGGCGCGGCCACGAGGGCATGGAGATCGGCCTTGAGACATGGCGCAAGGGCGAGGCGGGCGGCCTCTTCTGGTCGCTGCTCCTTCCCTTCCGCGGGCGCTCGCTTTTCCGCCGCTCCGATCAGTAGAAGCTGATCGGGAAATAGCGCAGATAGAGCTCGGCGAAAGTGCCGTTGACGCTGATCTCGCGCAGCGCATAGTCGAAGGCCTCTGCCAGCACCGCATCCTCGCGCGGCACGGCGATGGCAAGCCCCTCGCCGAGGAATTCCGGCGCCAGGAAGGGGCCGCCGACGAAGGCGCAGCAGCCGGCCGAAGCCTCGCCGCCGAGCCAGAAGGAAAGCCGCATGCCGTCGCCGAAGATCCCGGCGAGCCTGCCTTCGCGCAGATCGTCCAGCATCCAGGAGCTCTTGGAATAGGTGACCGGACGTGCCTTCGGGAAATAGGCGCGCAGCATCGCCTCGTGACCCGAGCCGCCAAGCACGCCGATGCGTTTTCCCGCGATCGAGGCGTGGACCGGCCCGCCCAGCGCCTGCTCGCCCTTGCGGGTGACGAAGCGGGCGGGAAAGCGAAGATAGGGACGGGTGAAGGCATATTTCTCGCGCGCCTCGCCGGTGACCGCGACGCCGGCGATCAAGGCCTCGCCCTCGCCCCCGGCCAGCGCCTTGTCGAGCTCGTCCCAGGGCAGCGCCTGTATCTGGCAGCGCTGGGTCAGGTCGAGCACCTCGCAGATGGCACGGGCGAGGTCGACATGGAAGCCGGTGAGCCGGCCGCGCCCGTCGATGAAGTTGAAGGGCGGGAAATCCACCGTGGTCAGGAAGCGCACCCGCTCGACGGCCGAAAGGTCGGGCCGCGGCAGGCGCTCCTTGTCGTCCCAGAAATCGGGGATGACGGGTTCCGCTGCGGCTGCGGCGCCGAGGGCTGCGAGGAGGGCTGCGGCGGCGAGCGGCAGGAGGCGCAGGCGAAGCTTCGAGATGCTGATCATTGGGTTGTCCGGATCCGTCACGCCATTGTTCCGCCACGACGCCGCGGCTGTCAACGCTTGCGGCCAAAGCGGCGGCGAACAGATCGCTTGCCGAACCGTGCAGCCTGGGATTGAATAACGGTCAGGGCCACCGACGGGTTGAAAGATTTCGATCGCAACATGGGGTGGGTGTTGCTTTGGGAGAATCGGGGGAAGTAGGCGCCACGGACCGAACATGGTCCGGGCTGAAGGCCTCGCGGGCGCTCGCCCGCGCACCGGCAGGCAAGGCTGGCGGCACGGCGACGGCGTGTCGTCGGCCGGTGCGTCGGGACGCGACCACGGCGACCGTCGCGGTCGCCCGTTCGCTCGGCCTGCCAGGTGAGAAGATCGCCGTAGTCGCCCGGCGGGCGATCTTGAACGGCACCTCCTTGCTGGACGAGCTTCGTTTCTCCGGCCTTGTCGGCGAGGAGGCGCTCTACCGCGCCGTCGCCCGCCATTGCGGCCTGCCCTTCCTGGCGCGGATCGATCCGTCGGCGCTGGTCATGCGCGACCGGGAGCGGCGTGCCGCGCTCGCATCGTCGGGGCCGTGGCCGGTGGCGCGGCTCCAGCAGGGCGGCCAGCCGCTGGCGCTTCTGTGCCCGCGCGACGAGGATCTGGCACGCCTCCTCCGCTTGCGGCGTGACAGTCCGGGCTTTGCCGGGCGGGTCGCGGTGGTGACGCCGTCGGAGCTTCGCCGCGCCGTTCTGGCACGGACGGACCGGATGCTCGTCCACGAGGCGGAGCATGGGCTCGGCGAGCGCTTTGCACACCTGTCGGCGCGGGTCGTCGCCAATGCCTGGCAGGGAGCGTGCCTCGGGGCGCTCGCCGTGGCCGCTCCGCTGGCATTCGCGGTCTGGCCGCAGCATGCCTTTCTGGCCCTGCATCTCGTCGCCTCGATCTTCTTCTTCATGTGCGTGCTGCTGCGCATCCTGGCGCTCCGGCACGCTGCGCCGCCGCGGCTCGCCCGGCTCGCTCCGGCCGACCCAGGCGAGATGCCGGTCTATACGGTGCTCGTCGCGCTCTATCGCGAGAAGGCGGTGGTCCCGCAGCTCCTGGTCGAGCTCGGGCGGCTGCAATGGCCGCGCAGCAAGCTGCAGGTCAAGCTCGTCTGCGAGGCCGACGACGCCGAGACGCTTGCCGCGCTGCGCGCGCAGCGGCTGCGTCCATGGGTCGAGATCGTCGAGGTGCCGCCGTCGGGGCCGCGGACCAAGCCCAAGGCGCTCGCTCATGCGCTGCCGCTCTGCGGCGGCGAGTTCATCGCGCTCTATGACGCCGAGGACCGGCCGCATCCGCTGCAGCTCGTGGAGGCATGGCAGCGCTTTCGCGCTGCGGGGCCGGACCTCGCCTGCGTCCAGGCGCCGCTGCTTGTGACCAATGGCGGCGCCGGCTTCCTGGCGCGCATGTTCGCCTTCGAATATTCGGCGCTGTTCCGCGGCCTGCTGCCGTGGCTGTCGCAGAATGGCGGCTTCTTTCCCCTCGGCGGCACCTCCAACCATTTCCGGCGCTCCGCGCTGATCGAGGTCGGCGGCTGGGACCCCCACAACGTCACCGAGGACGCCGATCTCGGCCTTCGGTTCCATCGTTTCGGCTTCCGCATCGGAACCATCACCCATCCGACCTACGAGGACGGGCCGGAGACGCTCGCCGTCTGGCTGCCCCAGCGCATCCGCTGGTTCAAGGGCTGGCTCCAGACCTGGCTGGTTCA
>CAYYZC010000287.1:1924-4297 GCA_964475605.1 uncultured Chelativorans sp. | reverse complement strand
GGCGGAGGAGCGCAGCAAGCTCTGGAAGGCGCGCCACGACGCCTACTGGGCGGGGCTTTCGCTGCGGCCCGGCGCCAAGGCGCTCTCGACGGATGTCTGCGTGCCGATCTCGCGGCTTGCCGAATGCATCAACGAGACGGAGCAGGACATCGCGCAGAGCGGCCTGATCGCGCCGATCGTAGGCCATGTCGGCGACGGCAATTTCCATGTGCTGGTGCTGATGGACATGGAGAGCCCGGCCGAGATCGAGGCGGCCGAGGCCTTCGTGGCCCGGCTCAACATGCGCGCCATCGGCATGGAGGGCACCTGCACCGGCGAGCACGGGATCGGGCAGGGCAAGATCGCCTTCCTGCCGCAGGAGCTCGGCCCCGGCGTCGACTATATGCGCGCCATCAAGCAGGCGCTCGATCCGCAGGGGATCATGAACCCGGGCAAGATATTCTAGCGTCAGGACCTGGATCTCCTGCGCGGCTCCGGGGCGAGGCGAATTGCCTCTTTATCGACACGCTCGTGCGGGTAAACTGACGTTCGCATTTCGTACCGTTCGGGAGAATTGAACTGGCCCGGCTCTTCGTCGCCATCGGCACTCTGATCGTCCTGGCGCTGACGGCGGCGTTGATCGGGCCGTATTTCGTCGACTGGACGTCCTATCGCAGCGATTTCGAGCGCGAGATGTCGCGCATCCTCGGGCGCGATGTGGAGGTCGGCGGAACGGCCTCGGCGCGCCTGCTGCCGTTTCCCTCGGTGACCTTCACCGAGGTCGAGGTGGCGGGCGAGGGCGACGAGCCGGCGATGACCATCGAGCGCTTTTCGATGGATGCCGAGCTGGCGCCGTTCCTCAATGGCGAGATCCTGATCTTCGACATGCGGCTGGACCGGCCCCGCGCGATCATCGAGATCGACGAGGAAGGGCGGCTCGACTGGGCGATGCGGCCCAGCGTCCCGGTCGACGTGAAGCAGATCACGCTCGAGAAGCTGACCATAACCGACGGCGAGGTCACGCTGCGCCACGCCGCCAGCGGGCGCACCCACAGGCTGAGCGATATCAACACGGAAGTCTCCGCCCGCTCGCTGATCGGGCCGTGGCGGCTCGCCGGCTCGCTCAGCCTCGACGGGATGGCGACGCAGGTGTCGCTGACGACGGGCTCGCTGTCGGACGACGAGGAGGGCATGCGTGTGCGCCTGCGCGCGCGTCCCGATGCCTATCCGATGGTGCTGGAGACCGATGGACATGCCGGCATCGAGCACGGATTGGCGCACTATGCCGGCCAGTTCCGCATCAACGCCAGCGCCTTCGGCACCGAGGCGGTGGCGGTCGAGGGCGACCGCTTCGCCCTGTCGGCGGAGAAGGGCGATATTCCTGTCCATCGGCTCAGCGGCCGCTTCGCCTTCGACCACATGCTGCTGGCGGTGGAGGAATTCAGGCTCGAGACCGGACCGGTCGAGGAGCCGTATATTGCCGACGGCTCGGCTGAGTTCGACATCGGGCCGCAGCCCTCGTTCCTGATCCGCGCCGATGGCGCGCAGGTGCGTTTCGCCGATGCCGGCGAGGATGGCGGGCAGGAGGGCGTCGGGATCGGCGCAAGGCTTGCCGCGATGCGCGACTTCCTCACCGACTTGCCGCGCCCGACCATCCCCGGCCGCATCGAGGTCAACCTGCCGGCGATCGTCGCCGGCGACACCACGGTGCGCGAGGTGAGGCTGACGGCGGAGCCCTCGGAGGCCGGATGGCATATCGGCTCGCTCGCCGCCAGCCTGCCGGGGCGCACCACGCTAGAGGCCGCCGGCGACCTGTCGCTCGAAGACGAATGGCGCTTCGACGGCAATTTGCTGCTCGCCGTCGGTCAGCCCTCCGGCTTCGCCGCATGGCTGGCGCGCGACGTCGACGAGGCGATCCGGCGCCTGCCCTCGGCCGGCTTCAGCGCCGATGTCGAACTGGCGCGAGAACACCAGCTCTTCCGCAATCTCGAGCTGGTCCTCGGCTCGGCTAGGTTCACCGGCGAGATCGACAGGAAGAGCGCGGCCGATATGCGTCCGACGATGGCTCTGCAACTGACCGGCGAGCGGCTCGACGTCGAGGGGATGGCTGCCTTCACGTCGCTCTTCATCGACGAAGGCGGGCAGACGCGGCTCAGGGATCACGATTTCTCGCTCGACCTCGAGGCGGGGCCGGTGAACGCCATGGGGCTCGAAGCCGAGCGCGTCGACACGGCGTTGCGCCTCAGCGGCGGCGTGCTGGAGATCGACCGTCTGGCGGTGACCGGCCTCGCCGGCTCCAATATCGGCGCCACCGGCGAGATCCGCGACATGGACACGACGCCGACCGGCAATCTCGACGCGACGATCGTCTCCACCGATCTCGGGCCGCTCGCC
>CAYYZC010000287.1:0-1824 GCA_964475605.1 uncultured Chelativorans sp. | reverse complement strand
GAGTGCCGAAACGCGGCTCATGCTGCGCGGCGAGGCGATGGAGGCAAGCTTCGACGGCGAGGGCGTGCTGGAGGCGGGCGTGCTTTCGCTCAGCGGCAGCGCCCGGCTCGAAAGCGCCGACTTCGAACCCTGGCTGGTCACCGCCGGCGTCGCATTGCCGGGCGCCAGTATCGGCCTGCCGGTGTCGCTCCGGGCCGATGTCGATTTCGGCGACCGGCTGATGGTGGTGTCGGGGCTCTCGGGCGATGTCGCCGGATCGGCGGTCGCGGGCGACCTCAACGTCGCCTTCCGCGAGGCGGTTCCCGCCGTCTCCGGCTGGGTCTCGCTCGATATGTTCGACCTCTCGCTGGTCGCCGAGATGTTCGCCGGGGCGACGGCGCTTGCCGGCGACGGGCAGGGGTGGCCGGACGAGCCGTTCCATCAGGCGATGGCCGCTCCCTTCACGACTGATGTCGGTCTGAGCGTGGCCGAGCTCCATGCCGGGCCGGCGGCGGAAATGTCCGATGCGCGCTTCAGGCTCGAGATCGCCGGCCAGTCGGTAGCCCTCTCCGACCTGTCGGCGGGGTTCGCCGGCGGCAAGCTGGGCGGGCTGGTCGAGCTGCGCAACGATGCCGGCACCGGACTGCTTTCCGCCCAGCTCCGCCTTGCGCAAGCCGACCTGGCGGAAATCACGGCGCTGGGCCTGGGCGGATCGCTCGACCTCACCGCGAGCCTGACCTCTACCGGAAAGTCGATCGCCGGCATGATGTCGGCGCTCGCCGGCTCCGGCACGGCGGCTGTCGGGGACCTCGTCGTCGAAGGGATCAATCCCAACCCGCTGCCGGCGATCCTTGCCGCGGCCGACCGGATCGGCGCGGAGATCGATGCCGCCGACACGGCCGGCTTCGCGCCGGAGATCATCCGCGACGGCGTCTTCGCCGCCGACAAGTTCGAGATCGCCTATACGGTCGCGAACGGCGTCGTGCGCGCGCCGCCCTTCACCATCGGTTCCGGAGACGTGGTGCTCGGCGGCGATATCCGCGCCGATATCGGCGCGATGACAGTGTCGGCCGAGACGATGGTGACCTACGATCCCGGCGAGGAAGATCTCGTCGGATCGGAACCGGCGGTGCGCCTGGCGGCCGCGGGCTCGCCGCCGGATGTCGAGGTGCGGCTCGACACGGCGCCGCTCGCCCAGTTCCTGACCCAGCGAGCGCTCGAACGCGAGCAGGCGCGCGTCGAGGCCATGCAGGCGGTGCTGCTCGAAAAGCAGCGCTATCGCCGCGAGGCGCGCTACTACGCAGCCCTCCAGGACGAGCGCTACCGCGCCGTCGAGGAGGCGCGTCGTGCGGCGGAGGAAGAGGCCGGGCGGATGCTGGAGCAGGAGACGCGGCGCGGCGAGATCGAGGCGCGGCAGCGGCGCCTGGAGGAAGAGGAACGTCGCCGGCAGGCCGAAGAGACCGCGCGCCTGGCGGAAGAAGAGGCGCGCGCGGCCGAAGAGCAGCGGCTGCGCGACGAGAACGAGCGGCTGCGCTCCGAGGTCGAGGAATTGCTGCGGCTCCAGCAGCGGCAGCTCATGCCGCCGCCGGCGCCCGAGGCGGTCGAGCGGGCGCCGCTGCCGAGCAGCCCGCCGCCGGCTACGGCCCCGGTCGAGCCGGCCCCCTCAGGCCCGTCGAGCTCGGCCGAGCCCGCGCCGGAACCGCGAACGGAGCCCTTCGAGAACCTTCCCGGCGTCTCCGATATGTTCAGCGAGGAAAAGCTTTCGATCGAGGGTCTGCTGGGGAGCACGCGGTAGGATCGAGTGAGGAAGACGGCGAGGATCGCGCCCTTTCGCACCCCCCTCTG
>CAYYZC010000286.1:0-4326 GCA_964475605.1 uncultured Chelativorans sp. | reverse complement strand
CCGTTGTCGCTGCGGTCCGGCCCTTGCAGGACGCGCATGCAGGAGCGCACCAGGTCGGCCGTGGTGATCGGCTTGACGAGGAAGTCGGCGACCTTGAGCTGGACCAGTATGCGCACCGCCGAGGCGTTGAACTCCTGCGTCACCACGACGACGGGCAGCCGGCCCTCGAGACGCCGCATCAGGCGCTGCAGCGCCTCGATCTGGTCGAGGCGCGAGGCGTCCATGTCGATGATCGCGGCATCGCAACCGGCTTCCTGCAATTCGCCGCGCATCTGCGTCACATCGGTCTCGACGGCCTGCAGCGCGATCTGCTCCGAGGCGGAGAAGGCCGAACGCGTCTCCTGGAGGAACGCCTTGTCGGGAGAGACCAGAACGATCGTCTTGCTCATGGCTCGGCTCGTGCTCAATTGACCGGTGCGGAGGAGTCGTAGGACACGCCCTGGTCCGCCTGCCCGTCCCGGTATTGATCGAGATCGGCCGGAGTGCGCAGATTGGTGTCCTCGACGCCGCGCGGCCAGGGATCGACCATCTGGAGGACGCTGTTGGCGGCGATGGCATTGCCGGCCGAAGTCGTCACGCCGTCATAGCGCAGCACGTCCTCCGACATGCATCCGGCGAGCGGCAGCAAAGCGGCCAGCGCGATCGTTTGGGCGAGACTTCTGCGCATCACGGCACCTGTCGCAATTCGAGGAAGTGGCCGACGCGCCGCGCGGTCGCCACCGGCATCGCGCCGCCCGCATAGGCATGGACGGCTGCGGCGGCACCGCGCGGCGTTCTGACCTCGTCGACATTGCCGAGGAAGTAGTCTGCATTGCTCGGCGGCACCGTCTCGTCGGCCGGCGTGGCGATCTTCTTCGTCGGGTCGATCGGCCTGACCAGATGCGGCGTGATGATGATCACCAGGTCGGTCTCGCGGCGCTGATAGGCCTTGGAGGAGAACAGCGCGCCGATCACCGGCAGGCGGCCGATGCCCGGCAGGCGCTGCGTGCTGACATCGTTCTGGCTCTGCAGCAGGCCGGCGATCATGAAGCTCTGGCCGCTCTTCAGGTCGACCGTCGTGCGCGCCCGGCGCACCACGAAGCCCGGAATGGCGATGTCGCCGATCCGGTAGGTGGCCGAGGTGTCGACCGACGACACCTCCGGCTCGATCTCGAGGCTGATCAGCCCGTCGCTGAGCACGGTCGGCGTGAAATCGAGGCTGACGCCGTATTTCTTGTATTCGACGGTGATCTTGTCCTCGTCGCTGGCGACGGGGATCGGGAATTCGCCGCCGGCGAGGAAATTCGCCTTCTCGCCGGAACGCGCGATCAGATTGGGTTCGGCGAGGCGCCGCGCGACCCCGCGCTCCTCCAGCGCCTTGATCGCCCAGTCGATCGAGAAGCCGCCGGTCGTGTAGGCGGCGATGATGTCGGCGGCGGGCGGCCGGGTGGTGCCCACCGGATCGGAGTTGAACGAGATGCCGCCGCCGGTCCCGACGAAGGTCGCGCCGATCTTGGAGGAAAGCTCCTGGCCGACCTGCCGGTTGATCTCGACGAAGCGGACATTGAGCTGCACCTGCTGGGAGGAGGTGATGGAGACGGAGTTGATGATCGCCTCCTCGCCGGAGAAGCGCGAGGCGATCGTCTCGGCCTGCTCGGCGGCGACGGCGTCCTCGGCCACGCCGGAAAGCACGACGCGCCCATTGGCCGACGTCACCTTGATATTGGTGCCGGGCACCGTCCGGCGGATCGTCTCGGCGAGCTGCTCGGTGTCGAGCGTCACCTCGATGTCGATGCTGCCGACGAGGCCGCGATTCTCGTCGAACAGGGCCAGGCCGGTCGTGCCGAGCTCGTTGCCCAGCACGTAGAAGGAATGGTCGGTGAGCGGGCTGACATTGGCGATGTCGGGATCGCCGACGACGATCTCGTAGAAGGGCGACGCGGTGCGGATGGTCTGCGGCTTGCCCTTGGCCACCTTCACCGAAATATGGTTCGCCGAGCTGAGCTCGATGGCGTCGCCATTGGCGCGCGCCAGATGGACGGCCGCGACCGTCATGGCGAATGCCGCCACAAAGATGATGCAGCCGCGCAACCAGCCCGGCAGCCCCGATACCCTCGTCCCCATGTCCCCCATCCTCATCGTCATCGCGGCGGCGAGACCACCTGATAGCTCTGCGCCTCGGTGCCCCGCGTCACGATCACCGTCTTGTATGTCGGCCCTTCCGGCTCCTTGACCGCTTCGGCCATCGTCCTGGCGGCATCTCCGAGCTTATTACCGACCGAACCGCCGAAATCGGAGATCGTTGTCAGGCCGCCGGCCTCGCCGCGCGCCTGGACCGCGGCGCGAAGGGTCAGCGAGAGCGTTCCGACATTGCGCGCCAGCGCCACCTTCTGCGCGCCCTCGCCGGTCACCTCTATGGTGACCGAGCTGACGACCTGCGGCGTGGTGTCGAGCGTGTCCGTGCCCTGCCCTACCGAAAGCACCCTGACGTCGGCGACGACGATCTCGCTGGTGATGCTGGAGCCGGCCGCGCCCTCCGCATTGCCGGCCACCTCCAGGATCGCGCCGGCATTGCGGGTCAGCACCACGTCGACCCGGTCGCCGGGCATGATGAAGCCGCCGACGCCGGCGATCTCGTCGGTGCGGATGGTCACGGCGCGCATGCCGGGCGCAAGCAGGTTGGAGAGCGTGGCGCGCCCGTCGGGGCCGGAAAGCTTGGACAGCAGCACCGGCTCGTTCGGCGCGATCGGCGACAGCACCTTGCGCGCGCCGTCGGCCGTCAGCGCCTCGACGGTCGGGAACGCGCCTTCGGGCAGCACCTTCGTCGGCCAGGGGATCTCCTTGAGCTGCTCGGGCGAAAGCCCCATGCCGAAGCGCAGCGGCTCTGCGGCCACCACGATGGTGCCGAACCGCACCTCCGGCACCGGTGCTGCAGCGACGATCACCGGATCGACCTTTGCGCTCGCCTGGCTGCGCAACCATATGTCGGCGGCAAAGATCGACGCCGCGCCGAACACGGCGGCGATGCCGATCATTGTCAGAAGCTTCCGTTTCAACTACGCCTGCCCCGTCCCGGATTCTTACCCTTGTTGCGCGCTAGGCTGGGCCGGAAATCTAAACAAAAGGACATGCCGGAACGCATCGCGGACGGCTTTCGGGAAGCGCGGTTAGCAAGCTGTCAACCCGATTGATCCAATTGTCGGGGCTGCCTATGAACGGAACGGGAACCCGGTTCGCCATGGCTTGCCGCACATGGCATGATGACACGGTGATTCGCTGAGCGAGACAGAGCTTTTTTATGGACGATTCCGCCGATCTCTTTTCAGGACTTGCCCCGGCCACGCCGGCTTCCCCCGTCCCCGACAGGGCGCCGGTGCCGAAGGCGCATCCGGCCGCACGCGCACCCAGCAGGCCCAGGGACGGCAGCGAGGCCTACAGCGCGGCCGACATCGAGGTGCTGGAAGGACTGGAGCCGGTTCGCCGCCGGCCGGGCATGTATATCGGCGGGACCGACGAGAAGGCGATGCACCATCTCTTCGCCGAGGTCATCGACAATTCGATGGACGAGGCGGTCGCCGGCCACGCGACCTTCATCGAGGTCGAGCTCGACGCGGAAGGCCATCTCAGCGTCACCGACAACGGCCGCGGCATTCCGGTCGACCCGCATCCCAAGTTCCGGAACAAGTCGGCGCTCGAAGTGATCATGACGACGCTGCATGCCGGCGGCAAGTTCGACAGCAAGGTCTACGAGACCTCCGGCGGCCTGCACGGCGTCGGCGTCTCCGTCGTCAACGCGCTCTCCGACCTGCTCGAGGTCGAGGTCGCGCGCGGGCGCCGCCTCTACCGCCAGCGCTTCTCGCGCGGTCTGCCGCAGGGGCCGGTGGAGGATCTCGGCGAGATCCACAACCGCCGCGGCACGAGGGTGCGCTTCCATCCCGATCACGAGATCTTCGGCAGGAACGCGCGCTTCGACCCGGCGCGCCTCTACCGGATGGCGCGCTCGAAGGCCTATCTCTTCGGCGGCGTCGAGATACGCTGGACCTGCGACCCCGCTCTGCTCAAGGAGAAGGACGAAACGCCGGCGAAGGCGGTGTTCCACTTCCCCGGCGGCCTCAAGGACTATCTCGCCGCCACGCTCGGCTCCGAGTTCCAGGTCACGCGCGAGCTCTTCGCCGGCAGAAGCGACAAGCAGGGCGGCCACGGCTCGCTCGAATGGGCCGTCACCTGGCATGGCGGCGACGGCTTCCTGCATTCCTACTGCAACACGATTCCGACGCCCGAGGGCGGCACGCATGAGGCTGGCTTCCGCAACGTGCTGACGCGGGGCCTGCGCGCCTATGCCGAACT
>CAYYZC010000285.1:0-4330 GCA_964475605.1 uncultured Chelativorans sp. | reverse complement strand
CATGTTCATCGCCTCCGAGGTGATGTTCTTCGTCGCGTGGTTCTGGGCGTTCTTCGACGCCAGCCTCTTCCCCGGCGAGGCGGCGCAGGTGGCGCGCACCGAGTTCACCGGCGGCCAGTGGCCGCCCGCGGGCATCGAGGTCATCGATCCCTTCCACCTGCCGCTCTACAACACCATCATCCTGCTGCTGTCGGGCACCACGGTGACCTGGGCGCATCACGCGCTGCTTCACGACGATCGCAAGGGCCTGGTCGCCGGCCTCGCCATCACCGTGGCGCTCGGCGTGCTGTTCTCCTTCGTGCAGGCCTACGAATATGTGCACGCGCCATTCCAGTTCTCCGAGTCGATCTACGGCGCGACTTTCTTCATGGCGACCGGCTTCCATGGCTTTCACGTGCTGATCGGCACGATCTTCCTGCTCGTCTGCCTGCTTCGGGCGATGGCCGGACATTTCACACCGAAGCAGCATTTCGGCTTCGAGGCGGCCGCCTGGTACTGGCACTTCGTCGACGTGGTGTGGCTGTTCCTGTTCGCCTGCATCTATGTGTGGGCCTCGGCCGGAGCGCCGATCGCACAGCACTGACGGGCGAATGACTGCTTGAGGAAGGCGGCCGCGGAAACGACGGCCGCCTTCGCGTTTTCCGGATAGAGGTCACATGACGACGCAGCACGATCATGACGACAAGGCCGTCTGGCCGCCCGTCGATCCGATCCGGGCCGGGATCGCCGGCACCTGCCCGCGCTGCGGCCAGGGCCGCCTGTTCCAGGGTGTGCTTGCGCTGCGCAAAAGCTGCGGCTTCTGCGGCCTCGACTACGCCTTCGCCGATTCAGGCGACGGGCCTGCCGCCTTCGTCATCCTCATCGTCGGTTTCGTGGTGGTCGGGCTGGCATTGTGGCTGGAGGTCTCGTTTTCGCCGCCATTCTGGTTGCATATCGTTCTCTGGGTGCCGCTGATCCTCATTCTCGGCCTGTTCGCCCTGCGCCTGATCAAGGGACTTCTGATCACCGTGCAATATGCGAACAGCGCCGCGGAAGGACGCATCGACAGGGGCGGCTGATTGCAGTTGGAAAGCATCGAAAACGGCGTCCCGCGCCGTCGCGTGATCATCGTCGCGGTGGTCGGCCTGCTGGCGCTCGCCATGCTGCTGGCGCTCGGCACCTGGCAGGTGCATCGCCTGCAGTGGAAGGAGGCGCTGCTCGGGCGCATCGCCGAGCGCATGGCGTCCGCGCCGCGCCCCGTCGCCGAGATCCTTACCCGCGCCACCATGGAAGGCGACGTCGATTATTGGCCGGTCGAAGCGACAGGCGTCTTCCGGCACGAGGGCGAGCGGCATTTCTTCGCCACCCATGAGGGCCAGTCCGGCTTCTACGTCTATACGCCGCTGGAACTGGCGCGAGGCCGCTTCGTGCTCGTCAACCGCGGCTTCGTCCCCTACGACCTCAAGGAGCCGGTGACACGGCCCGAAGGCCAGGTCGAGGGCGAGGTCACGGTCGCCGGCCTGGCGCGCGACCGGCTGGACGGGAAGCCGTCGTTCATCGTGCCGGACAACGACCCGGTGCAGAACATCTTCTACTGGAAGGATTTCGAGGAGATGGCGCGCTCGTCCGGCGTCGGCGCGCTCGATGACTATCTGCCGTTCTTCATCGATGCCGACGCAACGCCCAATCCGGGTGGCCTGCCGGTCGGCGGCGTCACCATCGTCGACCTGCCCAACAGCCACCTGCAATATGCGGTGACCTGGTACGGCCTGGCGGCAGCCCTCGTTGCCGTCTTCGGCTACTGGTTCTGGCGTTCGCGGGCCGGCCGGCCTTGACACGCAGGTGCGCGGCACTCCATCTGCGCGCATGAATGGACTCCGACCGGCCGAGACGATGAAGCCAACACTCACGATCAGATTGTGCGAGCCGCGCGGCTTTTGCGCCGGGGTCGACCGCGCCATCCAGATCGTCGTGCTGGCGTTGAAGAAATACGGCGCGCCGGTCTATGTGCGCCACGAGATCGTGCACAACCGCTATGTCGTCGAGGGGCTGAAGTCGCGCGGCGCCGTCTTCGTCGAGGAGCTCGACGAGATTCCCGCGGGCAATCGCGACCGGCCGGTGGTGTTCTCCGCCCATGGCGTGCCGAAATCGGTGCCGGCCGATGCCGAGGCGCGCAACCTGTTCTATCTCGACGCGACCTGCCCGCTGGTCTCCAAGGTCCACAAGCAGGCGATGCGTCATGCCCGCCTCGGCCGCCACGTCTTCCTCATCGGCCATGCCGGCCATCCGGAGGTGATCGGCACGATGGGCCAGCTCGAGCCCGGCGCCGTCACCCTCGTCGAGCGCGTCGAGGATGTCGCAGGGCTTCAGGTCGCCGACGGGACGGCGCTCGGCTATGTGACGCAGACGACGCTTTCGGTCGACGACACACGCGACATCATCGCCGCGATCGAGGCGCGGTTTCCGGAGATCAAGTCGCCGGCGGCCGAATCGATCTGCTATGCGACCACCAACCGCCAGGATGCGGTCAAGGCGGCCGCCCCCGGCACCGACCTGTTCCTGGTCGTCGGGGCGCCGAACTCCTCCAACTCGAAGCGGCTGGTCGAGGTCGCCGAGCGTGCCGGCGCCAGGCGCGGCCTGCTGGTGCAGCGCGCGGCCGAGATCCCGTGGGCGAGCCTCGGGCCGATCGAACGCATCGGGCTTTCGGCCGGCGCTTCGGCGCCGGAGGTCATCGTCGACGAGATCATCGATGCCTTCCGCGAGCGCTTCGACGTAACCGTCGACATCGCGCTGACGGCGGAGGAGACGGAGAATTTCCTCGTCAACCGCGAGCTGCGCGACATGGAGCTGACGCCGCAGGACATGGCTTTCGTGAACGGCGGCGCGTGAGATGGCGGTCTATACCGACATTACCGAGCAGGAACTCGGCACCTTCCTGTGCGCCTACAAGATCGGCGAGCTGCTGTCCTACAAGGGCATCGCCGAAGGCACCGAGAACTCCAACTTCCTGCTGCACACGTCCGCCGGCCATTTCATCCTCACCCTTTATGAGCGTCGCGTCGAGCGCAGGGATCTGCCCTTCTTCCTCGGCCTGATGGAGCATCTGGCGGAAAAGGGCGTTTCCTGTCCGCTGCCGGTGCGCCGCGCCGACGGCGAGATCATCGGCAATCTTGCCGGGCGTCCGGCGGCGGTGATCACCTTCCTCGAAGGCATGTGGCCGCGCCGGCCGACCGCCGTGCATTGCCGCGAGGTGGGCGCGGCGCTGGCCGGGCTTCATCTTGCCGGCGCCGATTTCCCGCTGCGGCGCAAGAATGCGCTGGCGATGGAAGGCTGGCGGGGATTGTGGGAGATGTCGCGCGACCGTGCCGACATGGTCGAAGAGGGCCTGTCGCGCGAGGTCGAGGCCGAGTTCGGCGAGCTCGAGCCCGGCTGGCCGCAGGACCTGCCTTCCGGCGTCATCCATGCCGACCTCTTTCCCGACAACGTGTTCTTCCTCGGCGACAGGCTGTCGGGCCTGATCGACTTCTATTTCGCCTGCAACGACTTCTTCGCCTACGACATCGCCACCTGCCTCAATGCCTGGTGCTTCGAGAAGGACCATTCCTTCAACCTGACCAAGGGAACGGCGCTGCTCGCCGGCTACCAGAAGGTGCGGCCGCTGTCGCGAGCCGAGATCGACATGCTGCCGCTGCTTTGCCGCGGCTCCGCGCTCCGCTTCATGCTGACGAGGCTCTATGACTGGCTGACGGTGGCGGACGGCGCGCTGGTCCAGAAGCGCGATCCGCTCGAATATATCCGCAAGATGCGCTTTCACCGCCGGATCGGCTCGGCGCGCGAATACGGCGCGACACTAGGCTGATGAAGCGGGTCGAGATCTTCACCGACGGCGCCTGCTCCGGCAATCCCGGCCCGGGCGGCTGGGGCGCCATATTGCGCTATAACGGCATCGACAAGGAGCTTTCGGGCGGCGAGGCGGAAACCACCAACAACCGCATGGAGCTGATGGCGACGATCGCTGCCCTCAACGCCTTGAAGAGCCCCTGCGACGTCGATCTCTACACCGACAGCAACTATGTCCGCGACGGCATTTCAGGCTGGATCGAAGGCTGGAAGCGCAATGGCTGGAAGACGGCGGCGAAGAAGCCGGTCAAGAATGCCGAGCTCTGGCAGCAGCTCGACGAGGCGCGGCGGCGCCACACGGTGCGCTGGCACTGGGTGCGGGGTCATGCCGGTCATCCGGAGAACGAGCGCGCCGACCTGCTCGCCCGCACCGCCATGGCGCCCTTCAAGAAGGCTCGCAGGAGGCCTCCGGCGGCGCTTGCCGAACCGCCGAAGGAATGAGGTGCCGATC
>CAYYZC010000284.1:0-4338 GCA_964475605.1 uncultured Chelativorans sp. | reverse complement strand
CGCCGCGCGCCAACCAGGGCAGCGTCGACATCACCCGCGACATCAACGGCAAGGTCATGACGGGCCGCGTGCTGACGTCCGATCCGCTGCTGCCGGGCGATACGATCTATGTGCGCGAGCGGCTGTTCTGACCACCGCCGGCCGGGAACCGCCCGATGACGCTGCCCTTGCGCATCGTCCACTGCTTCCGCTCGCCGGTCGGCGGCATCTTCCGCCATGTGCGCGATCTCGTCGAGGCACAGGCCGCGGCGGGGCACCAGGTCGGCATCATCTGCGATTCGACCACCGGCGGCGAACTCGAGGAACGCTTCTTCGAAAGCCTGACCGGCAAGCTGGCGCTCGGCGTCGAGCGCATCCCGATCCAGCGCCATATCGGACCTTCCGACCTGGTCGCGGCATGGCACACCTATCGTCACATCAAGAGATTGAAGCCGGACGTCCTGCACGGGCATGGCGCCAAGGGTGGCGCGCTCGCCCGGCTGTTCGGCTCGCTCCTGCGGGTCTCCAGGTATCGCGTAGCCCGCCTCTACACCGCGCATGGCGGCGTCCTCCACTACGATCCGACGACGTCCAGGGGACGGACGTTCTTCGCTATCGAGCGCCTGATGGACCGGCTCACGGACCATGTCATCTTCGTCTCCGACTACGAACGGCGCGCCTTCATGGCCAAGATCGGGGTGCCGCGCGCAAACAGCAGCCTCGTCTATAACGGATTGCAGCCGGCCGAATTCGAGCCGGTGAAGGCCGTTCCGGATGCCGCCGACCTGCTCTTCGTCGGCATGATGCGCGACCTCAAGGGTCCCGACATCCTCATCGACGCGGTGGCGGCGGCAAGCGATCGGCTCGAACGGCCGGTGAGCGCCGTGATGGTCGGCGACGGAGCCGAGCTGCCGGACTACATGAGTCAGGTCGAGCGGCTCGGCCTTTCCGGTCAGGTGAAATTCCTGCCGCCGATGCCGGCGCGTGACGCCTTCGCCCTCGGCCGCATCGTGGTCGCATCGTCGCGGGCCGAGGCGATGCCCTATCTGGTGCTCGAGGCGCTTGCCGCCGGCAAGACCATGATCGCGACCGCCGTCGGCGGCGTGCCGGAGATCTTCGGGTCCGGCTCGGCGGCCCTGACTGAACCCGATGCCGAAAATGTCGCCGAGCGCGTGGTCACGGCGCTGGGCGACGAGGAGCGCTTCGCCCACGAGATGCCGGACGCGGCCGACCTCAAGGCCAGGTTCGGCGCCGATGTGATGGCTGCGAAGATCGAGGCCGCCTATCGTGCGAGCCTCGGACAGGGACGATCGTCAACGCTTCCTTAGGGCCGGAGGGTTAGCGTAGCGCATCAGCATGAGCGCCAATCATGGCGCACCCGCATGAGCGCCGATCGATGACCCGTACAAATCCAGCCGAACGTTTCGGCCGCGACGCGATCCGTTCGTTCAAGGCCGACGAAGCCGGGCCCGCCTCGTCCGGCCTCAACGAGATGGCGCGGCTGATCGCCGCCCAGTACCGGCGCGACACGACATCGCCGGCTATGGTGGCCGGCATGCTGCGGCTGGCCGAGTTCGCGCTGCTGATGGTGTCGGGCCTGGCGCTGTTCTTCTCCTATGTCGAGCTCCACACCGGCCTGGTCTGGTATTATGCGCCGCTGATCCTGGCGACCTCGTCCGCCGCGGTGATCCTGCTCGAATTCGCCCGTTGCTACCATATTCCGCGCCTGCTGCGGCCTATGAGCTCGATCGGCCGGATCGCCGCGATCTGGGCCGGCACGATCGCGCTGATGGCGCTTGCCGGCTTCTTCCTCAAGATCTCGCACGAGCTCTCGCGCGTCTGGCTCGGCGGGTGGTTCCTGGTCGGCCTTGCCCTGCTGCTGGTTACCCGGCTCGCGCTTGCCAAGCTGCTTCGACGCTGGGCGCGAAACGGCATCATGGAGCGGCGCGCCGTCATCGTCGGCGGCGGCAAGGGCGCGGAGGAGCTGATCCGCGCCATCGAGCAGCAGCCCTATAACGACATCCGCATCTGCGGCATCTTCGACGACCGCGACGACCGCCGCTCGCCGCCGGTCGTCGCCGGCTATCCCAAGCTCGGCACGGTCGACGAGCTGGTCGAGTTCGCCCGCATCGCGCAGATCGACCTTTTGATCGTCTCGCTGCCGCTGACGGCGGAAGCGCGCGTGCTCACCATGCTCAAGAAATTGTGGGTGCTGCCGGTCGACATCCGCCTGTCCGCGCATGCCAACCAGATCCGTTTCCGGCCGCGCGCCTATTCCTTCATCGGCTCGGTGCCGATGCTCGACATCTTCGACAAGCCGATCAACGACTGGGATTCCGTCGCCAAGCGCGCCTTCGACATCGTCTTCAGCGTCGCCGGCATCGCGCTGTTCTCGCCGGTCTTCCTGCTGACGGCGCTCGCCATCAAGCTCGACAGCAAGGGGCCGATCATCTTCAGGCAGAAGCGGCACGGCTTCAACAACGAGATCATCGACGTCTACAAGTTCCGGTCGATGTATACCGAGCAGTGCGATCCGACCGCGCGCAACGCCGTCATCAAGGACGATCCGCGCGTGACGCGGGTGGGACGCTTCATCCGCAAGACCTCGATCGACGAGCTGCCGCAGTTCTTCAACGTGCTGCGCGGCAGCCTCTCGCTGGTCGGGCCGCGCCCGCACGCCATCGCCGCGCAGGCCCACAGCCGGCTCTATCACGAGGTCGTCGACGGCTATTTCGCGCGCCACAAGGTGAAGCCGGGCGTCACCGGCTGGGCGCAGATAAACGGATGGCGCGGCGAGGTCGACAATGACGACAAGATCCGCATGCGGACCGAATACGACCTTCAATATATCGAGAACTGGTCGCTGCTCTTCGATCTCCGGATCCTGCTGCTCACGCCGGTCAGCCTGCTGAACATGGAGAACGCATATTGACGGCGGCGGCCGCGGCTCTGCCGCTGCAGGCGGTGCAGGCCAAGGCGATCTCGCTCGTCGCCGCGGCGGCGGTCGGCTTCGGCGTGCTGCTCTCGGGCTTCGTCCTCAACGAGCCTGCTCCCTACGAGATCTTCATGGCCGGGCTGATCGCGGTCTGGTCGCTGTTCGGGCTCAGGATCTCGCGCAATGTGGCGATCCTGCTGACGATCCTGATCGCCTACAATATCGGCGGCATCGTCGCGATGACGCAGATGGACGACCTCTACGACACGCCGCTCTATCTCGCGGTGACGATGTTCCTGTCGCTCTCCTGCGTCTTCTTCGCCGCCGTCACCGAGGCGCAGCCGCGGCTGCTGCCGGTGGTCTTCCATGCCTGGACGATCGCTGCGGTGGCGACCGGCCTGCTCGGCATCGCCGGCTATTTCCAGCTCTTCCCGGGCGCCGAGATCTTCACTCTCTACGACCGCGCGGCGGGCGGCTTCCAGGACCCCAACGTCTTCGGCCCGTTCCTGGTCCTGCCGGCCGTCTACATGCTCTACCTGGTGCTCGCCGGCTCGCCGGCGCGGTTTCCCTTCCATGCGGCGATCCTCCTTATCATCGTCGCGGCGATCTTCGTCTCCTTCTCGCGCGGCGCCTGGGGGTTGTTCATGTCTTCGGCGATGCTGCTGGTCGGCTGCCTGTTCCTGAAGAGCAATAGCGGGCTCTTCCGCCTGCGGATCGCGCTGATGAGCGCGCTGGCGGCGATCCTGCTCGTCCTCGCCATCCTGGTCACGCTGCAGCTTCCGGGCGTCGGCGAATTCTTCCAGATGCGCGCGCAGCTCGTCCAGGAATACGATTCGGGCCATCTCGGCCGCTTCGCGCGCTTCGCCATCGGCTTCCAGATGGCGACGGAGAACCCGCTCGGCATCGGCCCGCTGATGTTCGGCCGCATGCTCGGCGAGGACACGCACAATATCTGGCTCAAGGCGCTGATGGACTATGGCTGGCTCGGCTTCGCGGCCTATGCTTCACTGGTCCTCTCGACGATCGCGCTCGGCTTCCGCATCCTCTTCCGCGACCGGCGGTGGCAGCCCTTCCTGATGTGCGCCTATGTCGTCTTCCTCGGCCATATCGCGCTCGGCACCGTCATCGACATGGACCATTGGCGCCATGTCTACCTGCTGATCGGCCTGATCTGGGGCTGCGGCGCGCTGGAGCGCAAGCGCCAGATCGAACTGGCGGCAAGCCCGGCACCGGCCATGACGACGGCCGGCGGGAGCCTGCTGACGCAACGCTGAAGCGGCGGCGCGGCAGCTCCCGATTTGGGCTTGCACCCGAGGGGGCGAAACTATAAGGCTTCCCCCGGTTCGGAGCGTAGCGCAGCCCGGTAGCGCACTTGACTGGGGGTCAAGGGGTCGTGGGTTCGAATCCCGCCGCTCCGACCATTT
>CAYYZC010000283.1:2016-4360 GCA_964475605.1 uncultured Chelativorans sp. | reverse complement strand
GTCGGCATAGGCCATCACGATCATCTCATAGGCCATCTTGGCGCCTTCCACGAAACCCTTCGGGTCGAAGCCCGGATCGGCATCGCGGATGGCCCGCAGGCCGCGATTGAGGTCGGTGGCCGGCTTCGCCACGGCGTCGATCGCCGCATAGGCGTCCTCGACCGGCTCTCCGGCGCCCTTGCGGCGCGGCAGCGAGACGACGTTCTCGGGCGGCGCCTTTTCGTTCGCATCGCCGCCGCGCTGGGCGGTGTAGGGATCGAAGGGCGGCTTCTCGTTGCCGGTGCGGCGGCCGAGCACGTTGCGGAGCTGGTAGAAGATGACTACCGCCGCCACCAGGAAGAAGATCGTTCCGAAATCGAAAAATTCCATGACGCCCGCCAGAACATCCTTTCGTCGCACTCGCCCGCGATACGAGGCGGGATTTGAGCATGGATATAGAACGCGCGAGCCTATCATTCAAATACGGCCGGCGCGTGATTATATGAAATTCTCGCATAGGCAATCGAGCCGGCAAAGCCGAGAAAGCGTCCGTCCTCCGTGACACGTTCCATACCGCTCTTCTTCTTCCTCGTCCTTCCCGTCGTCGAGATCACGCTGTTCATCCTCGTCGGCCGGGAAATCGGGGTGCTGGCGACGATCGGCCTCATCGTCGCGACGACGGTTCTGGGCGCGATCCTGATGCGCGTCCAGGGGTTCGGCGTCGTCCGCCACATCCAGGCGAGCCTCGATGCGGGCGGCGTTCCCGGCCGCGAGCTGGTCCACGGGCTGATGATCCTGATCGCCGGCTTCCTGCTGCTGACGCCCGGCTTCTTCACCGACGCGCTCGGCCTGCTCCTGTTCATCCCGCCGGTGCGCGATGCGGCGTGGCGGCTGATCCGCAGCCGCATCACCATCGTCACCTCCGCGGCGGGCGGTTTCTATCCTCCCGGCCGCGGCCGGGGACGCACCATCGACCTCGACGAGGAGGACTTCGCCCGCAATCGCGACCGCGACCGCGATCCCGACGACGGACGGCCGCGGATCGGGCATTAGACCCGGGACGGCCAGGGGCCGGGAACGGCTCGGCTTGTCAGGAACGTGCCGGCCATGGTAGCCAGCCGGCAACCTGCAAACGAGCCGCCCGCGGCAGAAGAAGAGGATCCCCGGCTGATGGCCAAGCAACCCGAAGACGCCAGCACCCCGCCCCCCGGCACGCCGCCGCAGAGCGACGCCGCCAAGACCGGCAACGGCGCGCAGCCGCGGCTCAACGTGCTGGCGCAGTTCGTCAAGGATCTGTCCTTCGAGAGCCCGGGCGCCCCGAACTCGCTGCGCCCGCGCGAAAAGGCCCCCGGCATCAACATCAATGTCAACGTCAACGCCAATCCGCGCTCGGAGACCGAATACGAGGTCGTGCTGACGCTGAACGCCCAGGCCGGCAAGGACAAGGACACGCTGTTCAATGTCGAGCTCGTCTATGGCGGCATCTTCCGCGTCGACGGTTTCCCGAAGGAGCATGTGCTGCCGGTGCTCTTCATCGAATGCCCGCGCCTGCTCTTCCCCTTCGCCCGGCAGGTGGTCGCCCAGGCGACGCAGGCCGGCGGCTTCCCGCCGCTTATGATCGACCCGATCGACTTCGCGCAGATGTTCCAGCAGCGCGTCGCCGAGGAACAGGCGAGGGCGAAAGTCCAGACCAGCTAGGATCTTCCCCCGTTCCTGATCTTTCGAAAAGCCCGGCCCATACGCCGGGCTTTTTGCCGTCCGGGAGCGCCGGGACAGGCGATCATCGTTTTTTCGTGAGCGAACCTCCCGGCTCGTCGCTGGTTGGGGTGAGGAACCCTCCCCGAAGGACAAGGAGAATCGCCATGAGGATCGTTATTGCCGCTGCCGCCCTGCTGGCGGCGACCGGGCTCGCCGCTGCGCAGGACTCAGAGGCGCAGGAGCCGGGCGCAGAAGGGTCGATGGAGGCGACCGCCAGTTTCATCGACGCCGAAGGCAACGACGCCGGCGCCGCCACGCTGACCGATACGCCGCATGGCGTGCTGATCGAGCTCGGGGCGAGCGGCCTGCCCGAAGGGATGTGGGTCGGCTTCCACATCCACGAGAACGGCGTCTGCGAGGCGGAGGGCGGCTTCGAGACGGCCGGCGGCCACTTCAACCCGGCCGATGCCGAGCATGGCTACAAGGCGGAGGGCGGCCCCCATGCGGGCGACATGCCGAACCAGCATGTCGCCGACGACGGCTCGCTGCAGGCGCATGTCTTCAATCCGTGGGTGCGGCTCGACGAGGGCGACGCGCCGATCCGCGGCAAGGCGCTGATGATCCACGGCCATGCCGACGACTATGCGAGCCAGCCCTCCGGTGACGC
>CAYYZC010000283.1:0-1916 GCA_964475605.1 uncultured Chelativorans sp. | reverse complement strand
GGCTATGGTGCTGCGAAGCGGAGCTTGAGGTCGCGCCGCAGCACCTTGCCGTAGGCGTTCTTGGGCAGTTCCTCGACGAAGAACAGCCGCTTCGGCTTCTTGAACGCGGCGAGGTGGTCGCGGCAGAAATCGATGAGCTCGGCCTCGCCGATCTCCCGGTCCGCCACGATCGCGGCGGCGACGATCTCGCCCCATTCGCGGTCGGGCAGGCCGAAGGCGATCACCTCGCGCACCGCCGGATGCCCGGCGATGACGTCCTCCACTTCCTTCGGATAGACGTTGGAGCCGCCGCTGATGATCGTGTCGTGGCGGCGGTCGAGCACGCGCAGCCGGCCGAGCGCGTCGAGCCGGCCGATATCGCCGGTGCGCAGCCAGCCGCCGCGCAGGGCCGCCGCCGTCGCCTCGGCATTGCGCCAATAGCCCTTCATCACGACGTCGCCGCGCACCGCGATCTCGCCGACCTCGCCGGCAGCGAGCGTCGAGCCGTCCTCGCCGACGATCGCCACCTCGACGCCGCTGCGCACGTAGCCGGCCGACAGCAGCGTCTCCTCGTCGGTGCTGAGATGATCCGTGGCCGGCAGGTAGGAGATCGTCATCGGCGCCTCGCCCTGCCCGTAGAGCTGGGTGAAGATCGGCCCGAACCGCTCCAACGCGGCGCGCAGATGCTCCAGATGGATCGGCGCGCCGCCGTAGAGCGCGCCGCGCAGGCAGTCGATGTCGTCGCGCGGCGCCGCGTCGAGCAGCCGCACGATCATCGTCGGGGCCAGGAACGGAAGGACCGTGATGCGGTGGCGCGCCACCATCTCCAGCACCTGGTCCGGCTGGAAGCCCTTCAGATGCGAGACGACGTTCTCGGCGCCGCGCACCAGCGCGGGCAGCATGTAGAGCCCGCTGCCATGCGACAGCGGCGCGACGTGGAGCGCGCGGTCGGTGGCGGCGAACGGGTACAGGTCCGCCAGGCAGTTGACGGTCATCGCGATCAGGTTGCGATGGGTGAGGGTGGCGCCCTTGGGCCGGCCGGTGGTTCCGGAGGTGTAGAAGATCCAGGCCGGGTCGTCGGGTGCCGTTTCGGCGGGCGGACGGGTGTCGGGGTCGCCGGAACTGCGCATGATCTCCTCGCAGGAGACCAGCCGCGATGCCGCCTTTGCGGGAAGATGCCTGCGCAGCGCGTCGAAGCGCGCCTCCTCGGTGACGATCGCCGCCGGCTCGCAATCGCCGGCGATGAAGGCGAGCTCGCGCGGATGGAGCTTTGCATTGACCGGCACGGCGACCATGCCGGCGCGGATCGCGCCGAGCAGGACGATCGGATAGTCGATCGAGTTGTCGAGGAAGATCAGGACCCGGTCGCCCCGGCCCGCGCCGAGGCCTCGCAGCCGGGCGCCGAGCGCGCGAACCGCGGCGTCGAGGCCGCGATAGTCGATGCGGGTCTCGCCGCAGGCGAGCGCGATGCGCGTTCCATGCCGGCGGACCGCATCGGCGAGCATGGCATAGAGGTTCATGCGGCCTGCTCCGCTTCGATTCCGGCCGGCACGACGCTCAGAGAGGGCGTTTGATCCATTTCGACAGGACGCCGACGATGCCTTCGCGGAACAGCAGCACCGCGATGACGAAAATGCTGCCCTGGATGATCGTCACCCAGTCGCCGAAGGTGGCGAGATAGTTCTGCATGGTGACGATGAACGCCGCGCCGACGATCGGCCCGAATACGGTGCCCATGCCCCCGAGCAGCGTCATCAGCACGACCTCGCCGGACATCGTCCAGTAGACGTCGGTCAGCGAGGCGAGCTGGAAGACGATCGCCTTGGTGGCCCCGGCGAGGCCGGCCAGCGCGGCGGCGAGGACGAACACGGTGAGCTTGTACTGGTTGACCCGGTAGCCGAGCGAGACGGCGCGCGCCTCGTTCTCGCGGATGGCCT
>CAYYZC010000282.1:0-4367 GCA_964475605.1 uncultured Chelativorans sp. | reverse complement strand
TGATCGCCGACGAGCCGACCACCGCGCTCGACGTCACCGTGCAGGCGCAGATCCTGAAGCTCATGAGGCAGCTTCAGGAGGAGCTCGGAATGGCGATCCTGCTGATCACCCACGATCTCGGCGTGGTGGCGCAGTTCGCGCAGCGCGTCGTCGTCATGTATGCCGGCAAGGTGGTCGAGAACGCGCCGGTGGGCGAGACCTTCCGCCGGCCGCTGCATCCCTATACGGAGGGCCTGCTCGGCAGCATCCCGCCGCTCCATCACGACGTCGACGAATTGCTGGCCATCGAGGGCGTGGTGCCGCCGCCATTCGCCATGCCGTCCGGCTGCCGTTTCCATCCGCGCTGCGCGTATGGCCGCCCGCCCTGCACGGCAAGGATGCCGCCATTGCTGGAGCTCGGCGACGACCATCGCGCCGCCTGCATCCGCCATATCGGCTATGAGGTGGTCGAGTGACGAATTCCGACGCATCGCTGCTTTCCGTTTCCGACCTGACCAAGCATTTCGGCGTCGGCGGCGGCTTGCTGCGCCGGCGCCAGCAGGTGGTGCACGCCGTCGACGGGGTCAGCTTCGAGATCGGCCATGGCGAGACGCTCGGCCTTGTCGGGGAATCGGGCTGCGGCAAATCCACCGTCGGACGGCTGGTGGTGCGCCTGATCGAGGCGACCTCGGGCAGCATCCGCTTCGCAGGCCAGGAGCTGCGCGAGCTCGACGAGAAGCGGTTGCGCGAACAGCGGCGCCAGTGCCAGTTCATCTTCCAGGACCCGTACGGATCGCTCAACCCGCGCATGCGCATCGCCGACATCGTCGCCGAGCCGATCGTGGTCGAGGGCAGGCTGGGCGCTGCGGAGCGCAAGGCGCGCGTCGCCGAGCTGCTCGAGCTGGTCGGGCTGCCGCGCAATGCGGCGCAGCGCTATCCGCACGAATTCTCCGGCGGCCAGCGCCAGCGCATCGGCATCGCCCGCGCGCTGGCGCTCAATCCGCGCTTCATCGTCTGCGATGAGCCGGTGTCCGCGCTCGACGTCTCGGTCCAGGCCCAGGTGGTCAACCTGATGCGCCGGCTGCAGCGCGAATTCGGCCTCAGCTACCTGTTCATCTCGCACAACCTCGCCGTCGTCCGCCACATCGCCGACCGGGTGGCGGTGATGTATCTCGGCAAGCTGGTCGAGATCGCCGAGAAGCCGCAGCTCTATGCCAATCCGGCCCATCCCTATACGCAGGCGCTGCTGTCGGCGGTGCCGGTGCCCGACCCCGCGCAGTCGTCCCGGACGCTGGAGCTCGCCGGCGACATTCCAAGCCCGATCGACCCGCCGAAGGGCTGCCGCTTCCACACGCGCTGTCCGCTCGCCTTCGACCGCTGCCGGGTCGAGGAGCCTGCCATGGTCGAGGTCGAGCCCGGCCACAGGGCCGCCTGCCATCTGGTCACGCCGGGAGGGAAAGCGGCATGAGCGACGGCGCTTCGTGAAGGCGATCGTCGAGGGCGCCTAGTCCGTCGTCTCCGGCGGCGGCTCCTCCAGGCCGGGAGCTGGCGGCACGCCGGGATTGCGCTCGGAACGGTCGCGATAGAGCGTGGCGCGTCCGAGCATCATGAGCGTGACGGGGGTGGTGACGGTGACGAAGATGCCGATCAGCAATTCGTGGACGACGAGCCGGCCGGATCCGGCGGTGAAGATGATCATCGAGGCGACGATCATGCTGCCCGCCCCCCAGCTCGTGGCGAGGGTGGGAGCGTGCAGCCGGTCGTAGAAGGCCGGCAGGCGCACCAGCCCGAAGGTGCCGGTCAGGGAAAGGCCGGCGCCGAGCAGCAGGAATGCCGCGCCCGGGATCGCCGCCCAGAGCGGCACGTCGGCAAGCTCGAAGCTCATTCGATCACCTCCCCGCGCATCAGGAACTTCGCCAGCGACACCGTCGCCACGAAGCCGAGCATGCCGATCACCAGCGCGGCCTCGAAATAGATCGTGTTGCCGGTGCGGATGCCGAAGGCCAGAAGCTCCAGCATGGCGCAGACATAGAGCGCGTCGAGGGCCAGGATGCGGTCCTGTGCGCGCGGGCCCCGGACCATCCGGAAGACGCACAGGCACATGGAAAGCCCCAGCGCGCCGGTGGCGATCCACAATGCGACCCCCAGGATGATGGCGCTCATTCGAAGATCTCCATCAGCAGTCTCTCGTAGCGGCTGGTGATCAGCTCGACCCATTCGGCGTCGTCGATGAGGTCGAAGACATGGATCAGCAATTCGCCGCGGGTGGTGTTGAAGTCGATCCAGGCGGTGCCGGGCGTGCTGGTGACGATGATCGCCAGGAAGGCCAGTCCGGCCGGGCTGCGCATGGTGAGCGGTATTGCGACGAAACCGGAATTGCGCGGGCGATGCGGCCCTGACAGCAGGATGCCCGCGACGGCGATGTTGGAGCGGATGATGTCGCGGAAGACGATGCCGAGCAGGTCGGGGATCGCCAGCCAGCGGCGGATGCTCGGGCTCGCCTCGCCGAGACGGCGCAGCGCATGGGTGGAGCCGACCGAGACGATGATCGCCAGCACGATCTGGCCCGGCGTGAAGCCGCCGAGCGCGAGCCACATCAGGGCGAGCGCGACCGCGAGCAGCGGATAGGGGAGCAGCGCCGTCATTGCATCCGATCCCCGAATGGCGGCACGCGTTCCGCGCCGAGGCTGGAGTCGAGATAGAGCGTCGGATCGTGCAGATCCTCGGCGGTCGCGATGAGCAGGTCCATGACCGGACCCGCCTGCACGGTGAGCACCACCAGCGTCGCCACCATCAGCAGGATCGGCGCCGTCTCCATCACCGTGACCTTGGGCGCGAAGGGCTCGACCGGCGCCCAGAAGGTGCGGATGCCCATGCGCGACAGCGCGATCAGGGTGATCAGGCCGGACAGGATGAGCAGCGCGGCCAGGATCGCGCGTATGCCGCCGCCATCGGCCATGCTCTCGCTGCCGGGGCCGAGGATGGCCGTCAGGATGGCGAATTTCGCCAGGAAGCCGGAGAGCGGCGGCAGCCCGATCAGGACGAGCGCGAGCAGGGCGAAGCCGCTGCCGAGCACCGTCACCGCGCCCGGAATGGCGCGGCCGGTCGGCGCTTCCTCCTCCTCCTCCTCTTCCTCCTCTCCGTCTCCGTCGCCATAGGCCTCCAGCGTGACGGCGAGCACGTCGGAGGCAAGATCCTGCTCGCGCTCCAGCAGCTCGACCAGCATGAAGAAGGCGCCCAGCGCGAGGGTGGAGCTGAGCATGTAGAACAGCCCGCCCGCCGTCGTGGCCGGCTGCGACATGCCGAAAGCCGTCAGCAGCGTGCCCGACGACATCAGGACGAGATAGGCCGCGCCCCGTTTCAGCGATTGCGAGGCGAGCACCCCGATCGAGGCGAAGGCGAGCGTCGCCGCGCCGCCGACGAAGATGATGATCGAGCCGAACGCCGCGCCCTCGCCCGGCAGCAGAAGGGCGAGCCGCAGCAGCGCGTAGATGCCGACCTTGCTGAGGATGGCGAAGACCGCGGCGACGGGGCCGGCGGCGGCCGAATAGGCCGGCACCAGCCAGTGGCCGAGCGGCCACATGCCGGCCTTGACCAGGAAGGCGAGGCCGAGCATGGCCAGCCCGGCATGAAGAGCGGGACGGGCAAAGCCCTCCAGCGTATCGGCACGCACCGCGATCTCGGCCATGTTGAGGCTGCCGACGGCGCCGAAGACCATGGCGATGCCGATCAGGAAGATCAGCGAGGCGCCCAGATTGACGGTGATGTAGTGCAGTCCGGACCGGACGCGGAGCTGGCCGCCGCCATGCAGGACGAGACCGTAGGAGGCGGCCAGCATGACCTCGAAGAAGACGAAGAGGTTGAAGAGGTCGCCGGTCAGGAAGGCGCCGTTGAGCCCGACCAGCAGGAACTGGAACAGCGAGTGGAAATGCGCTCCGGCCTTCTCCCAGCGCTCGCTCGCCGACAGGATCGCCGGCAGCGCCAGCAGCGCGGTGAGGCCGAGCATGACGACGGAGAGCCGGTCGGCGACGAGGTTGATGGCGACCGGCGCCGGCCAGTTGCCGAGCAGATAGACGAGGGCGACGGCGCCGTCCTCGACATGGACGCGCGTCAGCAGCGTCACGGAGGTCGCGATGAGGGCCAGCACGGAGACCAGCGACAGGGTGAATTTCAGCCGGCGCTCGCGATCCTCGAAGAACAGCATCAGCGCCCCGACGGCGAGCGGGATCAGGATCGGGGCGATGACGAGGTGGGCGGGCGAGACATCCATGCTCATCCCTCCCTGCCGTCGACATGGTCGGTGCCGGTCAGGCCGCGCGCCACGATCAGGACGACCAGGAACAGCGCGGTGGTGGCGAAGCCGATGACGATCGCGGTCAGCACCAGCG
>CAYYZC010000281.1:2292-4373 GCA_964475605.1 uncultured Chelativorans sp. | reverse complement strand
AGCGCGTGCTCGATCGCCTTGCCCTGCGGGTCGAGGACGCCGTTCTTGAGGGTGACGGTGATGCGGGCCTTGATCACTGTGCGGTTGCTCCGGTGGCGGTGTGCGGTGGTATTCGGCAGACCTAGTGCAGGCTTCCCTTGTCGCCCGGCTTGGACGAGACGAGCACCGGCCCGGTCGGGCGCGGCGGCTCGTTCTCGTTCATGATGCCGAGCCGCCGCGCCACTTCCTGATAGGCTTCGACGAGCCCGCCCATGTCGCGGCGGAAACGGTCCTTGTCGAGCTTGTCCTGGGTCGAGACGTCCCACAGCCGGCAGGAATCGGGCGAGATCTCGTCGGCGACGACGATCCGCATCATGTCGCCCTCATACAGGCGCCCGCACTCGATCTTGAAGTCGACGAGCTGGATGCCGACGCCGAGGAACAGGCCGGACAGGAAGTCGTTGACGCGGATGGCGAGCGCCATGATGTCGTCGATCTCCTGCGGGCTCGCCCAGCCGAAGGCCGTGACGTGCTCTTCGGAGACCATCGGGTCGTCGAGCGCGTCGGCCTTGTAGTAGAACTCGATGATCGAGCGCGGCAGCACCGTGCCTTCCTCGATGCCGAGCCGCTTGGCGAGCGAACCGGCAGCGATATTCCGCACCACCACTTCGAGCGGGATGATCTCGACCTCGCGGATGAGCTGCTCGCGCATGTTGAGCCGGCGGATGAAATGGGTCGGGATGCCCATCCGGTTCAGATGCATGAAGATGTGCTCGGAGATGCGGTTGTTGAGCACCCCCTTGCCGTCGACCACCTCGTGCTTCTTCTTGTTGAAAGCGGTGGCGTCGTCCTTGAAGAACTGGATCAGCGTGCCCGGCTCGGGTCCTTCATAGAGGATCTTTGCCTTGCCCTCATAGATGCGTCGGCGACGGTTCATGGCGATCTCTGGTCTGGAGGGCCCGCCTTGCACGGCCCGTTCTACGCGGCCGAGCGGCCGCGACCCGGATACTCACGCGGTCTCTAGCGCAATCGGGTGCTTTGCTCAACGTCATTTCCGGCAGGCCCGCTCTGTCCACCGCAAATGCGCCGGCAGCGGCCTGCGTCGCGGCGTATTGACCAGCCCTCCCGCATTTGGTTTCTGACGGAGACAGAAACCCGACGTCGCGGATTCGACGTCGAGCCGGAGGTAAGGCCGATGACCAATATGAAGGATCGCCAGGAGGGCTTCGAGAGCAAGTTCGCCCATGACGAGGAATTGCGGTTCCGTGCCACCGCGCGGCGGAACAAGATGCTCGGCCTGTGGGCTGCGGAGAAGCTCGGCAAGTCGGGTGAGGAAGCCGAGGCCTATGCGCGCGAAGTCGTCGAATCGGACTTCGAGGAAGCCGGCGACGAGGACGTCTTCCGCAAGCTGCGCAAGGATTTCGATGCCGCCGGCGTAGCCCAGTCCGATCATCAGATCCGCCGTTCCATGACCGAGATGCTGGAGCAGGCAATTCTCGCCATGAAGTCGTGACCTTGCGTCGCAGCCTCGTCGAGCGTCTGAATAGCGGCGAGACCGTCTTTGCCGCGTGGTCGGGCGTGCCCGATGCGCTGGTCTCGGAGATGCTGGCGCGCACGGCCTTCGATGCCGTCGCGCTCGACATGCAGCATGGCGGCCACCACGAGGACAGCGTGCTGCGCGGGTTGCAGCCGATCCTGGCGGCGGGCAAGCCGGCTTTGGTGCGGATCCCGGTCGGACGCTTCGACATGGTGGGCCGGGCGCTCGATTTCGGCGCCGATGCCGTGATCGCGCCCATGGTCAATTCGGTGGACGACGCCAGGAGCTTTGCGGCCGCGGCGAAATATCCGCCGCTCGGCGAGCGCTCGTGGGGGCCGGGCTTCGCCATGGCGCGCGCCGGCGCGAGCGACGGCCAGGCATGGCTGGAGGCCGGCAATTCGACGACGCTGGCGCTGGCGATGATCGAGACGCGTCGGGCGCTCGAAGCGCTCGACGACATCCTCGCGGTCGACGGCATCGACGGGGTGCTGGTCGGACCCTCCGATTTCTCGATCGCCTGGAGCGAGGGCGCGAAGGTCGACCCGAAGCTCGAATCGATGATGGA
>CAYYZC010000281.1:0-2192 GCA_964475605.1 uncultured Chelativorans sp. | reverse complement strand
GATTCGGCATTGATGTGGCCCGAATTGCCGGCGTCGACGAACAGCGAACCCCAGGCGGCGGCAATGTCTTCCGCCACCTCGAACTCGCAGAACGGATCGTCGCGACTGGCGACGGTGATCGACGGGAAAGGCAGCGGATCGCGCGGATAGGGGCCGAAGGTCATCAGATGGCGCGGCCGGACATCCGGGTTGGCGACGTCGGGGGGCGCGACGAGGAAGGCGCCCGCCACGCGCTTGCGCATCTGCGGCACGGCCTGCACCACGGATGCCACACCCAGCGAATGGGCGATCACCACCACCGGCCGCTCGGCTTCGTTCACCGCTTGCGCCACACGCGCGATCCAGTCTTCGCGCACCGGCTTCGACCATTCGGCCTGCTCCACGCGACGCGCCGTGGAGAGCTTCGCCTCCCAGCGCGTCTGCCAGTGGTCGGGGCCGGAATTGGTGTAGCCGGGGATGATGAGGATGTCGGCGTCCTTGACCTTCATGCCGGCCATGTAGCGATCGAAGCCGATAGCTGCAAGCCGCTCGCGCGACGCGGAAAAGCTGAACAGCCTGTCTCCGTTTGCCGGCTTGTACGGGGCGCCTCGTCTCGCCAATTTCAGGGTGATCGAATATGATTGCGCAGCAGAAGGTTGATGCTGCCGCTGCCAGGAGCAAGACGATGACCGAACTGCCCTTCTCGGCGACGACGCCGGTGAGCGTCGCGCGTGTCGGCCTGCGGGCCCGTAACGCCGATCAGCTCGCATCATACTATAAGAGGCTGCTCGGCCTGCGCGAGACGCGCCGGCAGGACAACGTGATCGGGCTCGGCACCGACAGCCGCGAGCTGATCGAGATCGAGGGATCGTCCTCGCTGCGCGCGGACGATCCGGCGAGCGCGGGCCTGTTCCACACGGCATTCCTGCTCCCCACCCGCGCCGATCTGGCGCGCTGGACGCAGTTCGCATCGGCCGGCGGCATTCCGATCGACGGCGCCTCGGACCATCTCGTCAGCGAGGCGGTCTATCTCACCGATCCCGAGGGCAACGGCATCGAGATCTATGCCGACCGGCCGAAGGAGGCATGGCCGAGACCCGGCGGAACGATCCAGATGGCGACGGAGCGCCTCGATTTCGGCTCACTGATGGGCGAGATCGCGGGCGAGGACGACCAATGGTCGGCGGCGCCCGACGGGACGGTGATCGGCCATGTCCATCTGCGGGTCGGCGACGTCGCGGCTGCGGAAGCCTGGTGGAACGGCGAGATGGGTCTCGACACCATGGTCCACTACGGCAATGCGGCGGTGTTCCTCGCCAGCGGCGGCTATCACCACCATATCGGCGCCAATGTCTGGCACAGCAGGGGCGCGGGACAGCGCGAGCGCGATCGTGCCGGGCTCTCCTATGTCGAGCTGGAATCCACGGCCGGGGCGAGGGCGCCGACGCAGGATCCCTGGGGCACCGAGGTCCGGACGGTGGCGAAGGCGGCCTGACATCCGGCTCGTGCGGTAAGGACGTTCCAAAATGAAAGAGGCCCGCGGCAGGGATGACGCGGGCCTCTCCGTGACTGGAGCGTCAGACCGTTGGCGGCTCTCTTCTTCCGTGTCCCGATCTGATCTCGTTGGATTGTCTCCAATCCGTCAACGGATATAACCACGCAAAGTTGCACCAATTGTGGCGACGGCCCCCAAGGTGTCCGTCAGGCCGAGGTGCCGAAGACCCGCCTGAAGATCGTGTCGACATGCTTTGTGTGATAGCCGAGGTCGAAGCGATCGCGGATCTGGTCTTCCGAAAGTGCCGCGCGCACATCCTTGTCGCCGAGCAGTTCCGTCAGGAAATCAGCGGCTTGCTCCCAGACTTTCATGGCGTTTCTCTGCACCAGCCGATAGGCATCCTCGCGTGAGACGCCGGCCTGCGTCAGCGCCAGCAGGACGCGCTGCGAGTGGATCAGGCCGCGGAACCGGTCGAGGTTCTTCTGCATGTTTTCCGGATAGACGACCAGCTTCTCCACCACGCCGGTGAGCCGCGCCAGGGCGAAATCGAGCGTGATTGTGGCATCGGGACCGATCATCCGTTCCACCGACGAATGCGAGATGTCGCGTTCGTGCCAGAGCGCGACATTCTCCATGGCAGGCATCGCATAGGCGCGGACCATGCGCGCCAGCCCGGTCAAATTCTCCGTCAGCACCGGGTTGCGCTTGTGCGGCATGG
>CAYYZC010000280.1:0-4378 GCA_964475605.1 uncultured Chelativorans sp. | reverse complement strand
TACCGCCCGGCCTATCCTGCTACCGTCGGCATCAATCGTCCCCGCCACGCCGATAGGGTGCCAGCCCCCGTGCTTCGCGTGAATAGCGGCGGTGGGCGTGCCAGGGCCGGAACGGCTCGCTGACGGCGAAGTCGATCTCCGCGATCCAGCCGGCGCCCTCTCCGCCGGATTGCCTGAACGTGACCGAGGCCGCGCCCCGGCGCGCCAGGTCGCGCTTGGTCATCACGATCGGCGTTCCGCCACGACAGGGATTCCGTGCCGTCGCATCGTCGATGACGATCACCGCCGCCGTCTCGCAATAGGATGCGGGCATGTCGGCATGTGCCGCATGGACGACGGTTCGGCCCATGGAAACCAGCGTCGCGACGCAAAGCTCTTCCGAGCACAGGAACTCCCCTGCCGCGCCGGAGGGCGCGCCGGCCGCATCGGCATCAACCGGTTTCCGCCATTCCGTCATCGCGAGCGCATGGAGCCAGTTCTGCAGGGTGAAATCGTTGGGGCGGTCGCGATTGACCGCCAGCATCCCTTGCGCCCGGATCCCGACCAGCCGCGCATCCTCGGATATGAAGATCTCGGGCAGGCGCCGGTCGAGCAGCATCACGATCGCCGGCACCGCGAAGATCAGCGCCAGAAGGCGCAATCGGGTGACGCAGAACGTCAGGATCACCAGTGCCAGGCTCAGGAGCAGCAGCACGCCTGTCGGCAGCAAGCCCACCGAATCGATCGGCGAGCGTTCGGCGAACCAGTGCGCGATCGCCAGCACCCAGCCGATCGCATGGCCCATCAGCACGAGCGAAATGCCGTCGAGGCCGAACGGCATGGTCACGCCGGAGACCACCGCCAGCGGCATCACCGCCGCCGAAACGATCGGCATCGCCAGGATGTTGACCCATAGCGAATGCGGGGAGACGCGATTGAAGTGATAGACGCCGTAGATCGTCGTCGCCAGGCCGGCCAGGATAGACGTCGCCGCGAGGCCGGCGAAGAAGACGAGCCCGAATTGCAGCGCCCTGCCCGCCATCGAACGGTCCGCCGGCGGATGCCGCGTCTGCCGGTGCTGGCGCCGCTCCTGCCACCAGCCATAGGCCGCGATCAGCGCCGCCGTCGCAGCGAACGACATCTGGAAGCTCGGACCGACGATCTCGTGTGGCGAGACGATGACGATGATCAGCGCCGAGATGGCCAGATTGCGCATGGTGATCGCCGCCCGGTCGAACAGCAGTGCGGCAAGCATCACCGCGAGCATGATGAAGGAGCGCTGGGCGGCGACATCGGCGCCCGAGATGGCGAGATAGAACGCGGATGCCGCAAGGGCGGCGCCGGCGGCATATTTCTTCACCGGGCGGCGCGATGCCCAGCCCGGAAAGCAGGCAAAGCCGAGGCGCAGCGCCCCCATCACCGTGCCGGCGACAAGCGCCATGTGCAGGCCGGAGATGGAAAGGATGTGGGCGAGCCCGGTGCGGCGCAGGTCCTCCGACGTCTGTTCCGGGATGCCGGCCCTGATGCCTGCGATCAGCGCGGCAGCAACCTCGCCCTCGGCGCCGTCGACATGCGCACGCACGCGCGCGGCCATCCACAGGCGCAGCCGCTCGATCTGCTGCGCCACCCGCCGGGCAAGGCCCGGCGCTCCCGCCGAGGCGGCGCGAGCCGGGGCGCCCATGAAGAAGCCGCTGGCGCCGATGCCGTCGAAATAGCTTTGGAAGGCGAAATCGTAGCCGCCCGGCCGCACCGCGCCGAAGGGCGGCATCAGCCGCGCCAGGCCGACGACCGTCTCGCCGGGCAGGAGGCCCGCCGGCACGTCGGCCGCGGTCAGCCGCACCGTGTCGGGCGCATAGCGCAGTTCCGGCCGCTCGGTAGCGACGAGGTCGAGCGTGAGGCGCACGCGGCCGTTGGCCCGATGCTCGATCCGGCTCACCACGCCCGTTATCCGCGTCGTCACCGCCGACCCGTTCATCGGCGTCGAGGCGCGCAGCATCTCCATCTTGCCCGCCAGCGCGCCTGCGACCAGCATCAGGACGATGGCGGCGATGCGAAAGGCGGCCACGCGCTCGCGCGCCAGGAAAGCGGCGAGTGCCGCGGCGGCAAAACCTGCGGAGAGGACGGCAAGGCCGGGCTCGCGCGGCGCGGTGAAATAGGCGAGCGCGCCGATGCCCATCAGGACGGGCACGAACAGGAACGGCGTGCCGCGTGCCTCTTCCTCGGCAAGAGCCGAGCCGAGTTGCGACCGGATGCCTGAGATGCGGCTTCGCAAGCCGCCTCCTCGTGCCGGCGCGTAGCGGCTTTCGCCTTCGAACGCCCCATCCCCACCGGAGCCGAACTGCAGCCGCTCGTCGCCCACCGCCATGCCGCTTCGCCCTCCCCCGCATATGCCGAAGGGTCTTCACTGCTTGCGCCCCGAGGCGCCTATGCTACATGAACGCGGTCAAAACGCCACCGCGGCTGCTCTCGCGGTCCCCCGTACTTCCGGAACTGGTTCAATGGCAGAAAAGATCGTCACGCGCTTCGCGCCGTCTCCCACCGGCTATCTGCATATCGGCGGCGCGCGCACCGCGCTTTTCAACTGGCTCTACGCCAGGCATGTCGGCGGGCTCATGCTGCTGCGCATCGAGGACACCGACCGCGAGCGTTCGACCGACTCCGCGACGGCGGCGATCCTCGACGGCCTGTCCTGGCTCGGACTTGAGTGGGACGGCGAGCCGGTCTCCCAGTTCTCGCGCGCCGCCCGCCATCGCGAAGTGGCGGAGGAGCTGGTGCGCATGGGCCAGGCCTATCATTGCTACGCCTCGCAGGACGAGCTTGCCGAGATGCGCGAGAAGGCGCGCGCCGAGGGCCGCCCGCCCCGCTATGATGGGCGCTGGCGCGATCGCGATCCCGCCGAGGCGCCGGCCGGCGTCAGCCCGGTCATCCGCATCAAGGCGCCGCAGCAGGGCGAGACGATCGTGGAGGACAGGGTGCAGGGCACGGTCCGCTTTCCCAACAAGGATCTCGACGATTTCATCATCCTGCGCTCCGACGGCAGCCCGACCTATATGCATGCCGTGGTGGTCGACGACCACGATATGGGCGTCACCCACATCATCCGCGGCGACGACCACCTGACCAATGCCGCGCGCCAGACGATCATATACAGGGCGATGGGCTGGGACGTGCCGGTCATGGCGCATATCCCGCTGATCCACGGCGCCGACGGCGCCAAGCTCTCCAAGCGCCATGGTGCGCTCGGCGTCGAGGCCTACCGCGCCATGGGCTACCTGCCGGAGGCGCTGCGCAACTATCTGGCGCGGCTCGGCTGGAGCCATGGCGACGACGAAGTGATGTCGACCGAGGACATGATCCGCTGGTTCGAGATCGACGACGTAAACAAGGGCGCGGCGCGTTTGGATTTCCAGAAGCTCGAGGCGCTGAACGGCATCCATATGCGCGCCATGGACGACGAGGCGCTGCTGAAGCGTTTCGTCGACACGCTGCCCTTCATCGACGGCGGCAGCGCATTGGCGGGCGCGCTCACCGAGGAGCGCCGGCGCCAGCTCCTGATCGCGATGCCCGGCCTCAAGGAGCGGGCGAAGACCCTGGTCGAGCTCGCCGACGGCGCGGCTTTCCTGTTCGCGGCGCGGCCGCTGGCGCTCGACGAGAAGGCCGCACAGATCCTCGACGAAGATGCCCGCCGCACGCTCGGCAGCGTCGCCGCCGACCTCGAAGCGCTGCCGGAATGGAGTGCGGCGAGCGCCGAGGCCGCCATCCGCGGCTTTGCCGAACGCGAGGGCCTCAAGCTCGGCCGGATCGCCCAGCCGCTGCGCGCCGCGCTGACCGGGCGCGCGACCTCGCCCGGCGTCTTCGACGTGCTCGCGGTGCTCGGCCGCGAGGAGAGCATCGGCCGCCTGCGCGATCAGGCCGCTGCCTGACTTCGTCATGAATTTCAGTGGCTTTCCCGCCGCACCTGGCCCTCTGGACCATCAATATTGCATTGCAGCAGTATGCGATCGGGATAACTTGGCATGCCCTCTCAGATGCTCTAACAAGAGCGCGCAACGGGGCCAGGTTGTTGTGCGTCATTGCCGACCGGCATGGGGCGTGTGGCGATTTTCAGCAGAGAGGTAAATGTCATGACAAAAGGGACAGCGGCACTTGAGTTCGGCGGCAAGACCAACGAATTCAAAGTGCGAAAAGGGTCTGTCGGCCCCGACGTCATCGACATCAGCGCTCTCTACAAAGACACCGGCGCCTTCACCTACGATCCCGGCTTCACCTCAACGGCAAGCTGCGAATCGAAGATCACCTTCATCGACGGCGACGAGGGCGTGCTGCTCCATCGCGGCTATCCGATCGACCAGCTCGCCGAGCATGGCGACTTCCTCGAGGTCTGCTACCTGCTGCTCTA
>CAYYZC010000279.1:0-4416 GCA_964475605.1 uncultured Chelativorans sp. | reverse complement strand
TCACGACTACACCGAGCAGGGCGAACTCACGGTGCTGAAGGAAATCTCGCCGGCCCTGCTGGAGCGCGACGGCGAAGGCGTGCTGATCGTCGATGACCTGACCGATACCGGCAAGACGGCGGCAATCGTGCGCGCGATGATGCCCAAGGCGCATTTCGCGGCCGTCTACGCCAAGCCCAAGGGACGGCCCCTGGTCGACACATTCGTCACCGAAGTGTCGCAGGACACCTGGATCTATTTCCCGTGGGACATGGGCTTCGCCTATCAGAAGCCGATCTCCGAAGACCATCGCGGATAAACGACGCTTGCGCGAAGCTTGATTTCGGGTCCCGAAAGCTCGCCTTCGATGATGACTTGCGCCCCAATTCTGCTTTGATTCCACGTAATTGAGTCGGACTGGAATCATAAGTCGGCAAAGAAAGGGGGCAGCCGGCCATGCTGTTGAGCCACAGAACCCGTTCGCGAGCGATCGAGCGCATCAGACGCCTTTTCGGCGGCGTGCCGTGCCACCGGCAGGCGGCCGCATTGCCGTGGCGGCGGACCGCGGCCGGCATCGAGGTGCTGCTCGTCACCAGCCGCGACAGCGGGCGCTGGATCGTGCCGAAGGGCTGGCCGGAGGGTGCGGAGGCGTTCCATCAGGCGGCCGCCCGCGAGGCGGCCGAAGAGGCTGGCATCGCCGGCGAGGTCGCGGAGACGGAGATCGGCCGCTTCTACTACGGCAAGCGCCTGCGCTCGGGGCTGCAGCGGCGCTGCGAGGTGCTGGTCTATCCGATCGAGGTCGAGCGCGAGCACGCGAAATGGCCTGAGCGCAAGAAGCGCAAGCGCAAATGGTTTCGGCCCGAGGAGGCCGCGCGTCTGGTGCATGAGAAGGCGCTCGGCGAACTCATCGCCGAGTTCGGAGTTAATCCACGGAAATATGCCGCCTGAGCGGCTGCCCGACCGCTTCGCCCTTGTGATGCGCGCCGCCCTTTCCTAAGCGGTGACCAGCCGTCGCTCTGGGGCGGAGCAGCTTCATGGGATTCTCGATGGCCGACCTCGCCTCCTCGGCAAGAAAAGAGACGCTCGACAAGGATCTCGACAAGCTCGTCCATGTCGAGGAAGCGACGGGCTTTCTGGCGCGCCGGCTCGTCGCGCCCGGCATCGCGCTCCTCTTCCTGGCGCTGACGGCAATCGCGGCCTCCTTCTTCGTGATGGGCGAGCCGCGCGCCGTCATCATCGTCGCCGCAGCGGCGATCGGCGGCTATATGGCGCTGAACATCGGCGCCAACGACGTCACCAACAATGTCGGCCCGGCGGTCGGTTCCAAGGCGCTGACCATGGGCGGCGCGCTGATCATCGCCGCCGTCTTCGAGACCGCCGGCGCGCTGATCGCCGGCGGCGACGTCGTCGAGACGATCTCGACGGGCATCGTCGATCCGGCCCGCATCGCCGATCCCGACATTTTCGTGCGCCTGATGATGGCCGCGCTGCTCTCGTCGGCGCTGTGGGTGCATCTGGCGACCTGGATCGGCGCGCCGGTCTCCACCACCCACGCCATCGTCGGCGGCGTTGTCGGTTCCGGCGTCGCGGCCGCCGGTGTCGCCGCCGTCGACTGGTCGACGATTGGCGGCATCGCCGCAAGCTGGGTGATCTCGCCGGCGCTCGGCGGCATCATCGCCGCCGCCTTCCTCTATTTCATCAAGTCCTGCATCATCTACCAGGACGACAAGATCGCCGCCGCACGGCGCTGGGTGCCCGTCCTGATCGCCGTCATGGCCGGGTCGTTCGCCGCCTATCTGGCGACCAAGGGCCTGAAGCAGGTGATGACGATCTCGGCGCTGCAGGTCACGCTTTTCGGCGCCCTTGCCTTCGCCCTCGCCTGGATCATCTCGAATGTAGGCATCCGGCGGCAGTCCGAAGGAATGGAAAACCGCAACCAGTCGCTGCGCAAGCTGTTCCATCTGCCGCTGATCTGCTCGGCCGCGCTGCTGTCCTTCGCCCATGGCGCCAATGACGTGGCCAATGCGGTCGGCCCCCTCGCCGCGATCGTCTACACCGTCGGCGAGAGCAGCGTGGCGCAGGAAGTCACGATCCCGCTCTGGGTGATGGTGATCGGTGCGCTGGGCATCTCGATCGGCCTGCTTCTGTTCGGCCCCAAGCTCATCCGCCTCGTCGGCGAGCAGATCACCAAGCTCAACCCGATGCGCGCCTTCTGCGTCGCCCTGTCTGCGGCGATCACCGTCATCGTCGCCTCCTGGCTCGGCCTGCCGGTGAGCTCGACCCATATCGCGGTGGGCGCGGTCTTCGGCGTCGGCTTCTTCCGCGAATGGTACACGGCAAGCTCGTCGCGACGGCGCGCTTATCTGGAGCGCAAGGCGGAGCGCCAGCGCGCTTTCCGGACCGACCCGGACATAAACGGCAACGCGGACGACGACCTCGACGCGGCCGACCCGCCGATGTCCCGCGAGGAGATCGCCCGGCGCAAGCTGGTGCGCCGCGCCCATGTCATGACCATCGCCGCCGCCTGGGTCACCACCGTGCCGGCCGCGGCGATCCTCTCCGGCTTGATCTTCTTCGTGCTCCAGGCCTTCGCATGAGGGGGCGGCGGACGCCCCTTCCTTCGCTTTTCATTCTCCCCGCTATCCACATCTCCATCCACCAGATGTTGGGGTCGTGAATTCGGCGACAACGAATCCTTGACGGCGTCGGCGAGTCGCTTTTCTATTGCTCAAGCGCTCCCGTTGCGGGCGTGATCGGCCAGCGTTTCCGGCCCGGTCCTTTTCAGCAAGCGTCGTTCGTTCCGAAAGGATTTCCGCCAGCCCCGGCTGCGCGGCGAAAGCCTTTCGCACGCTCTGCGGCGGGTTCGAAAACTGTAGCGTAAATGGGGCGTTTACACTATATTTAGTGATTGCCTCGATCCTCATGCCTAGATATCGTGGAATGACGATGGCGAGAATCGGCATCGGACACCACATCCGGGAAGAGGGACCGGGTCAGGCGGTAACCTGCTGGACGAGGGGAAAACACGTCTCTTCGAGACGGTTTTGCAGCAGGTTGCGGCCCGGAAAGGAGCCGGCGGCATGACGGCGTCGGCAATCAGCGGAAGCTGGCTTTGCGGCATTGCGAGGGACCGGAAATCCACGCCGCGAGCCACTATATATCGGGGTCAGGGACAAGCAGATGCGCATTGAACGTCGTTTCACCAAGGAAGGCCAGGACGCCTATGCGGAGATCGAATTCCGCAAGGCGACGAGCGAGATCAAGAATCCGGACGGCTCGATCGTCTTCCGGCTTGCCGATATCGACGTGCCGGCGCAGTTCAGCCAGGTCGCCGCCGACATCCTGGCGCAGAAATATTTCCGCAAGGCCGGCGTGCCCGCACGGCTGCGCAAGGTCGAGGAGAACGACGTCCCCTCCTTCCTGTGGCGCTCCGTCGCCGACGATCATGCGTTGTCCGAGCTGCCCGAAGAGGAGCGCTACGGTTCGGAACGCGACGCGCGCCAGGTCTTCGACCGGCTCGCCGGCACCTGGACCTATTGGGGCTGGAAAGGCGGCTATTTCGACAGCGAGGAGGACGCCGCCGCGTTCAAGGACGAGCTCTCCTACATGCTCGCCACCCAGCGCGTCGCGCCCAACTCGCCGCAATGGTTCAACACCGGCCTGCATTGGGCCTACGGCATCGATGGGCCTGGCCAGGGCCATTATTACGTCGACCCCTTCACCGGCAAGCTGGTGAAGTCGAAATCGGCCTACGAGCATCCCCAGCCGCATGCCTGCTTCATCCAGTCCGTTGCCGACGACCTCGTCAACGAGGGCGGCATCATGGATCTGTGGGTGCGCGAGGCGCGCCTGTTCAAATACGGCTCCGGCACCGGCTCGAACTTCTCGCATCTGCGCGGCGAAGGCGAGAGATTGTCGGGCGGCGGCAAATCGTCCGGCCTGATGAGCTTCCTCAAGATCGGCGATCGCGCGGCCGGCGCCATCAAGTCGGGCGGCACCACGCGACGCGCGGCCAAGATGGTCGTCGTGGATGTCGATCACCCGGACATCGAGGAATACATCAACTGGAAGGTGCGCGAGGAGCAGAAGGTCGCCGCCCTCGTCACCGGCTCCAAGATCTGTCAGAAGCGGCTCAAGGCCGTAATGAAGGCCTGCGTGAACTGCGAGGCCGAGGGCGACGCCTGTTTCGATCCGGCCAAGAACCCGGCGTTGAAGCGTGCCATCAAGGAGGCGCGCCGCGACCAGGTGCCCGCCAGCTACATTGCGCGCGTGATCCAGTTCGCGCGGCAGGGCTTCACTGAAATTCACTTCGATACCTACGATACGGATTGGGACAGCGAGGCCTATCTCACGGTTTCGGGCCAGAACTCGAACAACTCCGTACGCGTTACGGACGAGTTCCTGTGCGCTGTGCAGGAGGACAAGGACTGGGCGCTG
>CAYYZC010000278.1:0-4435 GCA_964475605.1 uncultured Chelativorans sp. | reverse complement strand
ATCGTCGCCCGATTGCGCGGGGAGAACCCGGCCGGCCGGCAAGGTTGAGCCTTGCGAATCGCTCCGCTTCGGGCGATTCCTTGATTCACGTGAAACGGAACCGGCCATGCGCGAGATCATCTTCGATACGGAGACCACCGGGCTCGACGCCCGCGAGGACCGCATCATCGAGTTCGGCGGGCTGGAGCTGGTCAACCGTTTCCCGACCGGCCGCAACTTCCATATCTACATCAATCCGCAGGGCCGACCCGTTCATCCGGAGGCATTCGCCGTCCACGGCATCGGCGATGCCGACCTCGCCGACAAGCCGCATTTCGGCGAGATCGCCGCGGAGCTGCTGGAGTTCATCGCCGACGCGCGGCTGATCGCCCACAATGCCGGCTTCGACATCGGGTTCCTGAATGCCGAGTTCGCGCGGCTCGGCCATCCCGAGATCGCCGCCGAGCTGGTGGTCGACACGCTCGCCCTTGCCCGCCGCAAGCATCCGCTGGGCCCCAACTCCCTCGATGCGCTCTGCCGGCGCTACGGCATCGACAACAGCCACCGCACCAAGCATGGCGCGCTGCTCGATTCGGAATTGCTGGCGGAAGTCTATATCGAGCTGATGGGCGGCCGGCAGGCCGCGCTCCTGCTCGAGGTTGAGACGGTCGAGATCACGGCTGCGAACGACGATGCCGGCGCCGAGATCGTCGCCCGGCTGGAGCGTCCGCGCCCGCTTGCGCCTCGCCTGCGCGACGACGAGATCGCTGCCCATGCGGCCCTGGTCCGCACGCTGGGTGCGGAGAGCATCTGGCAAAGGCTCCGGCCGCAGGCCGCCGAAGCCTGATATCGGCTTGCCGCGGATCGGAAGAGGAGAGGCGCCCGGCTTCATGTCGGGCCGGCCGTCTGGCAAGCGGCGTTCCGACATGCTAATTCCTTTGACCGAACGATAAAAACAACACTCCAGAGGGCTTCATCGGCGCATGGCAGAAGCGGCGATCGAACTTGTCGGGATCAACAAGAGCTTCGGCCCGGTCCACGCGAACCGGGACATCGACCTGAAGATCGAACGTGGGACGATCCACGGCATCGTGGGCGAGAACGGTGCCGGGAAATCGACGCTGATGTCGATCCTCTACGGCTTCTACCACGCCGATTCCGGCGAGATCCGCGTCGATGGCCGGGTTGCCGCCATCAACACGCCGAACGACGCCATCGCCGCGGGCATCGGCATGGTCCACCAGCATTTCATGCTGGTGCAGAACTTCACCGTGCTTGAGAACATCATCCTCGGTGCGGAGAGCGAAGCGCTTCTCAAGGCGTCGATCGCCAAGGCCACGGCCGAGCTCATCAGGCTGGAGGAGGAATACGGGCTGGAGGTCGACCCCCACGCCGTCGTCGAGGAGCTTCCCGTCGGTCTCCAGCAGCGCGTCGAGATCCTCAAGGCGCTCTATCGCGGCGCCGAGATCCTCATCCTCGACGAGCCGACCGGCGTGCTCACCCCGGCCGAAGCCGACCACCTGTTCCGCATCCTCGCCCAGCTCAAGGCGGAGGGTAAGACGGTGGTGCTCATCACCCACAAGCTGCGCGAGATCATGGCGATCACCGACAATGTCTCGGTCATGCGCCAGGGCCAGATCGTGGCGACCCGCAGGACCCCGGAAACGACGGTCGAGGAACTGGCCGAGCTGATGGTCGGGCGGCGCGTCCTGCTGCGGGTCGAGAAGGGCGCCGCCAGCGCGGGCGATGTCAAGCTGAAGGTCGAGAATCTGAGGGTCCGGGATTCGCGCGGCGTCGTCATGGTCGACGATGTCTCCTTCGAGGTGCGCGCCGGCGAGATCGTCGGCATCGCCGGGGTTGCCGGCAACGGACAGTCGGAGCTCCTGGAGACCATCGCCGGCATCAGGCGGGCGGAGTCGGGCACCGTGATGCTCGACGGCAGGCCGATACCGGTGACCGGCCAGGCCGATCCGGCCGAGCTGCGCGGCCGCGGCCTCGCCCACGTACCGGAAGACCGGCACTATGTCGGCCTTGTCCTGCCCTTCGAGGAGAACGAAAACTCCGTCCTCGGCTATCACGACCAGCAGCAGTTCCTGAACGGCGCCTTCCTGGACATAGAGGCGATCCGCGACGATGCCCGGACGAAGATCGAGAAATACGATATCCGTCCGGCCGACTGCCGGCTGAAGACGGCGAATTTTTCGGGCGGCAACCAGCAGAAGATCGTGCTGGCGCGCGAGATGGAGCAGGACCCGGACGTGCTCGTCGTTGGCCAGCCGACCCGCGGCGTCGATGTCGGCGCCATCGAGTTCATCCACAGGCGCCTGATCGACATGCGCGACGCCGGCAAGGCGGTGCTCCTGATCTCCGTCGAGCTCGACGAGATCCGCTCCCTGTCCGACCGCATCCTGGTGATGTTCGACGGCCGCATCGTCGGCGAGCGCGGCAGCGACGCGTCGGAAGGCGAGCTCGGCCTGCTGATGGCCGGCGTCGAGCAGGCGGAGGCCGCGGAATGAGCGTTCCCTATGCGAAGCTGCCCGCCTGGGCCGATTACGGCCTGATCCCGCTGATCAATCTCGTCGTCTCCTTCGTCGTCGCCGGGCTGGTCGTGCTGCTCGTCGGCGAGAACCCGCTGCGGGCTGCGGCGATCATGGTCGAGGGCGCTTTCGGCGGCGGGCGCAACATCGCGTATACGCTCTACTATTCGACCAGCTTCATCTTCACCGGACTGGCCGTCGCCGTCGCATTCCATGGCGGGCTGTTCAATATCGGCGGCGAAGGCCAGGCCTATGTCGGCGGTCTGGGCGTGGCGCTCGCCTGCCTCGCCTTCGACAGCATCCTGCCCTGGTGGCTGACCTTTCCGATCGCCATTGCCGGCGCTGCCGTCCTGGGTGCGGCCTGGGCGTTCATCCCGGCCTATCTGCAGGCCAGGCGCGGGTCCCACATCGTCATCACGACGATCATGTTCAATTTCATCGCCGCCAGCCTGATGGTCTATCTGCTCGTCGACGTCCTCAAGCCGCCGACCTCGATGGCGCCGCAGACGCGCACCTTCCTTGAAGGCGGTCAACTGCCGCAGCTCAACTGGATGCTGGAGGCGTTCGGCTTCGCGGTCCGCTCGTCGCCCTTCAACCTGTCCTTCGTGCTGGCGCTCGTCTGCGCCTTTCTGGTCTGGCTGCTGATCTGGCGCACGAAGCTCGGCTACGAGATCCGCACCCAGGGCCACAGCCCCAAGGCGGCGCGATATGCCGGCATCGGCGAGACGCGCATCATCATCGTCACCATGCTGATCTCCGGCGCTCTCGCCGGCATGATGGCGCTGAACCCGGTGATGGGCGACCAGAACCGCCTCCAGCTCGACTTCGTCACCGGCGCCGGCTTCGTCGGCATCGCGGTGGCGCTGATGGGCCGCTCGCACCCGGCCGGCATCGTGCCCGCCGCGATCCTGTTCGGCATGCTCTATCAGGGCGGCGCCGAGCTCGCCTTCGAGATGCCCAATATAAGCCGCGACATGATCGTCATCATCCAGGGGCTGGTGATCCTGTTCGCCGGCGCGCTGGAGCACATGTTCCGGCCCTCCGTGCAGGCGCTCTTCGCCAGCCTGCGGCCGCGATCCGTCGGCATGGGGACGGCGAGCAAGGAGGGCGCCTGAGATGGAATTCTTCCAGACCCTCGTCGTCGTCCTCGACTCGACCGTCCGCCTCTCCATCCCGCTGATGTTCGCCGCCCTTGCCGGCCTCTATTCCGAGCGTTCCGGCGTCTTCGACATCGGCCTCGAAGGCAAGATGCTGGCCGGCGCCTTCGCTGCCGGCGCGGCCGCTGCCGTGTTCGGCAGCGCATTAATCGGCCTCGGCGCAGCGATCCTCGTCTCGGTTTTCCTCGCCCTTGTGCACGGCTTCGCCTCGATCACCCATCGCGGCAATCAGATCGTGTCGGGCGTGGCGATCAACTTCATCGCCGCCGGCGCGACCATCATCCTCGGCCAGGCCTGGTTCAGCCAGGGCGGCCGCACGCCTTCGCTCGGCGCCGACGGGCGCTTCGGTTCCGTCACCCTTCCCCTGGTCGAGACGTTGCGCGACGTGCCGGTGCTCGGCTATGTCTATGCCGAGCTGGTCTCCGGCCACTCGATCCTCGTCTATATCGCCTTCTTCATGGTCTTCTTCACCTGGTGGGTGCTCTTTCGCACCCGTTTCGGCCTGCGCCTGCGCGCGGTCGGCGAGAACCCGGCCGCCGTCGACACGGCCGGCATCTCGGTTGCGTGGCTGCGCTATCGCGCCGTCATGTGCACCGGCATTCTGTGCGGCTTTGCCGGCACCTATCTGGCGCTGGCGCAAAATGCCGGCTTCGTGAAGGACATGACGGCCGGCAGGGGGTTCATCGCGCTCGCCGCGCTGATCTTCGCCAAATGGCGGCCGGTGCCGGCGATGTTCGCCTGCCTGCTCTTCGGTTTCCTCGA
>CAYYZC010000277.1:0-4439 GCA_964475605.1 uncultured Chelativorans sp. | reverse complement strand
TGAAGTCGGAGACGGCGACGATGTTGAATATGTCGAGATCGTATTCGCGGCCGAACACCTCCTCGTCCCAGCGCATCGAGCGCTTCAGCGCATCCATCGCATAGGAAGCGCGGGCCTCCTTGCCGTGCTCGACATAGATGCCGAGCCCGACATGCCTGCCGGACATGGTGGTGAAGCTGTCGCGCACCAGGCCGAGATCGCCTGCGACGAGGGCGAACAGATAGGAGGGCTTCGGGTGCGGGTCGTGCCACACGGCATAGTGGCGGCCATCCGCCAGCTCGCCCGTCTCGCCCGGATTGCCGTTCGACAGCAGCACCGGCGCGCTCGCCCGATCGGCCTCGATGCGCACCGTGTAGACGGAAAGCACGTCCGGTCGGTCGAGGAAATAGGTGATGCGGCGGAAGCCTTCTGCCTCGCATTGCGTGCAGTAGACGCCGTTGGACAGATAGAGCCCCATCAGCGCGGAATTGGACTCCGGCGAGATCGTGGTGACGATGGTCAGGTTGAAGCGCCCGCTCGTGGGCGGCCGCGTGACGACGAGGCTTGCGCCGTCCGCCTCGAAACTGTCCGGATCGGCGGGCATGCCGTCGACAAGCAACTCGTCGAGCGTCAGCTCGTCGCCGACGAGGCGCAGCGGCGCGTCCTCCGCGACGCCTTGCGCGCGCTCGACGGCGAGTTCGGCGACGACCCGCGTCGCGCCCGGCTGCAGGTCGAAGGTCAGCCCGATCCGCGGGATGAGGTAGTCGCTCGGACGATAGTCCTCGATCCTGAACACCTGCCCGACATCCTTGCGCATCCGCCGCCGTTTCCCTTTCCGTGCCAAGGCTGCTAGGTCCTCGGGCGCTTCGCGCGCTTACCACGATTCCACCGGGCGGTCTTTACATGATGCCGCCGCTCGACAAAACTGCCGCACTTCCCCAAGGGGCCGACGGGACCCTAGCGGTTCAATCATTGCCAAACATTTCCCAGGACGAGATTCATGAACGTGATGACGCCGAAATTCGGGATGGGCGCGTCGGTCCGACGCAAGGAGGACGACGCCTTCATCACCGGCAGGGGCCGCTATACCGACGACATCCGGCCTGAAGGGCACCTGCACGGCTATGTCCTGCGCTCGCCGGTCGCCAGGGGCGCCTTCACCATCGCATCGACCGACGCCGCGAAGGCGGCGCCCGGCGTGCATCTGGTGCTGACCGGCGTCGACATCCCGCATCTCAACGACCTGAAGTCGGGCGCGATGCAGCGTCAGCCCGACGGCTCCCGCGCGCCGACCCGCGACATCCCGATCCTGTGCCGGGACCGCGTCGCCTATGTCGGCGACGCCGTCGCCTTCGTCGTCGCCGAATCGCGGGCGCAGGCGCAGGACGCCGCCGAGCTGATCGAGATCGAGTTCGAGCCCGAGGAGGCGGCCTCCGGCACCGCCCATGCGCTCGATGCGGACGCACCGCTGGTTTGGCCCGATCTCGGCTCCAACAAGGCGTTCGAATACCGCCTCGGCGATGCGGCCGTGGCCGACGAGGCCTTCGCCCGGGCGAAGCACGTCACCCGCATCGAGTTCATCAACAACCGCCTCGTCTGCAACTATATGGAGCCGCGGTCGGCGATCGGCGAGTGGCGGCCGGACGAGGACCGCTTCGTGCTGACCTCCGGCTCGCAGGGGGTCCATTCGATGCGCCGGATCATCGCCGAACAGGTATTCGGCATCGACCAGGCGAAGCTGCGCGTCATCACGCCCGATGTCGGCGGCGGCTTCGGGCCGAAGACCTTCGTCTACCGCGAATATCCGCTGGTGCTGGAAGCCGCCAGGCGCGTCGGCCGGCCGGTGAAATGGACCGGCGACCGCACCGAGCATTTCCTCACCGACGCGCAGGGCCGCGACAATGTCCAGATCGCCGAGATGGCGATGGACGGGAACGGCCGCTTCCTGGCGCTGAGGGTCCGCACGCTCGCCAATCTCGGCGCCTATGCGAGCCAGTACGGGCCGTTCATCCCCTATGTCGGCGCGACCATGTCGACCGGCGTCTACGATATCGGCGCGCTCGACGTCGCCGTCACCGGCGTCTACACCAACACCTGCCCCGTCGACGCCTATCGCGGCGCCGGCCGGCCCGAGGCAGCCTTCCTGCTGGAGAAGCTGGTCGATGCGTGCGCGCGCGATCTTTCGCTGGCGCCGGCCGAGATCCGCCGCCGCAATTTCATCCGGCCGGATCAGTTCCCCTATACGACGCCGACCGGCCGCAAATACGATGTCGGCGAGTTCGCCGGCCATATGGATCTGGCGATGGAGCGTGCCGGCTGGGACGGTTTCGAGCAGCGCCTGGCGCAATCGCAAGCCGTGGGCCGGCTGCGCGGCATCGGCATGGCGACCTATATCGAGGCCTGCGCCTTTGCCGGCTCCGAGCCCGCCCATGTCGAGCTCCGGGAGGACGGCACGGTGACGCTGCTCATCGGCACCCAGTCGAACGGGCAGGGCCATGCCACGGCCTATGCGCAATTGGTGGCGGAGAAGCTCGATCTCGACATCTCCAGGATCGACGTCTTCCAGGGCGACAGCGACCGGCTCGCCAAGGGCGGCGGCACCGGCGGATCGCGCTCCATCCCGCTCGGCGGCGTCTCGGCGGCGCGCGCCGGCGAGGACCTGGCGGAGAAGATCAGGCGCATTGCCGCCGACGAGCTGGAGGCGAGCGCTGCCGATATCGAGCTTGCCGGCGGCGAGGCGCGCATCGTCGGCACCGACCGCCGCATCGATTTCGCTGCGATCGCCCGCGCCGCGAAGAGCCCGGACGACGTCAAGGGCTTCGGCGAGTTCGTCCAGGACGAGGCGACCTATCCCAACGGGACCCATATCTGCGAGGTCGAGATCGACCCGGAGACCGGCCGTACCGAGATCCTGCGCTATACGGTCGTCGACGACTTCGGCGCCACGGTGAACCCCATGCTGCTGGCCGGCCAGGTCCATGGCGGCGTCGTCCAGGGTGCGGGCCAGGCGCTGCTGGAGGACACCGTCTATGGCGAGGACGGCCAGTTGATGACGGCAAGCTTCATGGACTACGGCATGCCGCGCGCCGACGACATCCCGTCCATCCACTTCGAGACCCGCAACGTGCCGTCGACGACCAATGCGCTCGGCATCAAGGGGGCGGGGGAGGCCGGCACGATCGGCGCCACGCCGGCGGTCATGAATGCGGTGACCGACGCGCTCTGGCGCGGACGCGGCATCGGCCATATCGACATGCCGGCGACGCCCTCGCGCGTCTGGCAGGCCGTCAACGGTGCGCCGGCGCGGTGACGATGTGACATCCAATGATGCGCCGGGTGAAACGAACCCGCTGAAGGGGATCGGGCTCAAGGTCCTGTCGGTCGCCGTCATGGTCAACATGCTGACCCTGATCAAGGCGTCCGGCGATGTCCCGCCGGGCCAGATCGTCTTCTTCCGCTCCGCCTTCGCGCTGCTGCCGATCCTGCTCGTCTTCGCCTGGCGGCGCGAATTGCGCGGCGCCTTCCACACGGCGACCCCGTGGGGGCACGTGCTGCGCGGCCTCGTCGGCGTCGCCTCCATGGGGCTCAGCTTCTTCGCCATCACCCGGCTGCCGCTTCCCGAGGCGGTGACGCTCAACTATGCGCAGCCGCTGATGGTGGTGATCTTCGGCGCGCTCTTCCTCGGCGAGACGATCCGCATCTTCCGCTGGAGCGCCGTCACCATCGGCATGATCGGCGTCGTCATCGTCTCCTGGCCGAAGCTGACGCTGTTCGGCGATCCGGCGACGATGGGCAGCGGCCAGGCGATCGGCGTCGTCGCGGCGCTGCTCGCGGCGATGATGTCGGCGATTGCCATGCTCCTGGTGCGCCACCTCGTCAGCACCGAGCGCACCTCGACCATCGTCATCTGGTTCTCGATCACGGCGACGGTGCTGTCGCTCTGCACCGTCCCCTTCGGCTGGGCGCCGCTCTCGATGACGCAGACGGTGCTGCTGGTGGCGGCCGGCATCTGCGGCGGCGTCGGCCAGATCCTGCTGACGGAGAGCTACCGCTATGCCGAGGTCTCGACCGTGGCGCCGTTCGAATACAGCTCGCTGCTGCTCGCCATCGCCGCCGGCTTTTTCGTCTTCGGCGAGGTGCCGACCACCTATACGATCGTCGGCGGCACGATCGTCGTCTGCTCGGGCATCTTCATCATCTGGCGCGAGCACCGGCTCGGGCTGGAACGCGGCAGGGCGCGCCGGGTCACCCCGCCGCAGTAGCAGTCATCGGTCGCCCCTTCGCGCTCCCTTGACTTGCACAGCACCCTTCACACCCCCCTCTGTCCGGCAGGACAGAGGGGGTGTGAAGGAGCGCCAGCGTTCAGGATCGACGCCCTCCATCCGACAGTTCATTCGCCCTTGCGAGGCGCATCTTGACCTCGAGGAAATCCCGCCATGCGAGCTTCTTGTGGGCTGGGT
>CAYYZC010000276.1:0-4466 GCA_964475605.1 uncultured Chelativorans sp. | reverse complement strand
CATGCCGCCCGGCACGGGCGACGCCCAGCTCACCATGGCCCAGCAGGTGCCGCTATCCGGCGCCGTCATCGTCTCGACACCGCAGGATCTGGCGCTGATCGACGCCCGCAAGGGGCTCAACATGTTCCGCAAGGTGGATGTGCCGCTGCTCGGCATCGTCGAGAATATGAGCTATTTCCTCGCCCCGGACACCGGCAAGCGCTACGATATTTTCGGTCATGGCGGCGCGCGGCGCGAGGCCGAGCGCCTCGGCGTGCCGTTCCTCGGCGAGGTGCCGCTGACCATCGACGTGCGCGAAAGCTCCGATGCCGGCACGCCCGTCGTAGCCTCCAATCCGGAGGGAGCGCAAGCTGCGGTCTATCGCGGCATCGCGACGGCGGTCTGGGACACCTTGCAGCAGGAACAGGACGCCGCCGCTCCCGCCATCGTTTTTGAGTAGTGGTGACGAGTAGTGAATGGTGAATGGTGAATGGTGAATAGCAGGTAGAAAACCGAATTTTCGCTGGCGGCAAACGATCAAAGCCACGACCATTCACCATTCACCATTCACCATTCACCATTTTCCCCGGAGGAATCGAGTTGCCCGAGCCCACAGTCCTGCATGAGCGCCGCGACGGCTATCATGTGATCACGCTCAATCGTCCCGACCGGCTCAACGCCTTCAACGAGGAGCAGCACCGCGCATTGCGCGCCGCGCTCGACGAGGCGGAGGCCGACAGCGGCTGCGGGGCGATCCTCCTCACCGGGACGGGCAGGGGCTTTTGCGCCGGACAGGACCTGTCCGACCGTGATCCGGCGAAGGGCGGCGAGAGCTCCGACCTTGGCGCGACCCTGGAGAAGTTCTACAACCCGCTCGTCCGCAAGATCCGCGGCCTCGAAATGCCGGTGATCTGCGCCGTCAACGGCGTTGCGGCCGGCGCCGGCGCCAATATCGCGCTGTCCTGCGACATCGTGCTCGCCGCGCGGTCGGCGAAGTTCATCCAGGCCTTCTCGAAGATAGGTCTGGTGCCGGATTCCGGCGGCACCTACTGGCTGACGCGCCATCTCGGCGAGGTGCGGGCCAAGGCGCTGACCCTGACGGCACAGCCGCTGGCGGCTGCCGACGCGGCCGCCTGGGGCCTGATCTGGAAGGCGGTCGACGACGAGCGCCTGATGGAGGAAGCGAGCGAGCTCGCGCAGGCCTTCGCCAACGGCCCGACACAGGCCTATGCGCTGACCAAGAAGGCGATCCACGCCGCCGCGATCAACGATCTCGACGCGCAGCTCGACCTGGAGCGGGACTATCAGCGCGAGGCCGGCCGCTCCGGCGACTACAAGGAGGGCGTTCGCGCCTTCCTGGAAAAACGCCCGGCCGACTTCCGCGGCAGCCGCAAGGGCTGAGAAACGCGCCGCGACGGCTGTTCCGTCATGCCCGGGCTCGTCCCGGGCATCTGCATACAGCCCACGGATGAATTGAGATCAGCTCTTGCTGACCTTCTTGTTGAACTCGGAGAAGAACTGCGTGGCCAGCTTCTTCGAGGTCGAGGTGATCAGCCGGCTGCCGAGCTGGGCGATCTTGCCGCCGACATCGGCCTTGCTCTCATATTTCAGCCGCGTCTGCGCCGGGCCTTCCTCGCTCAACTGGACGTCCGCGCCGCCCTTGGCGAAGCCGGCGATGCCGCCCTTGCCTTCGCCGACGATCCGGTAGCCGTGCGGCGGGTTCAGGTCCTGCAGCTCGACCTCGCCGTTGAAGCGTGCCTTGATCGGGCCGATCTTGAGCACCACGACGGCGACGAACTCGGTGTCGGAAGACTTTTCCAGGCTTTCGCAACCGGGGATGCAGGCCTGCAGGACCTCGGGATCGTTGAGGCCGGCCCACACCTTCTCGATCGGTGCCTCGATCAGCTCTTCACCCTCGATGATCATCGCCATGTCGTCTGCGCCCTCTCTCGCGAAAACCGGAAGGGTCTAGCGCATGGCCCGGCGCTTGTCCACGCGGCGCGGAGCTGCGGCTCCGCCCGGCCTGTTCAGGCCGCGACGGAACGCCGTCCGGCGGTCGCGAGCTCCCGGATGCCGGGCTCGATATGCTGCAGCGAGATCGAGGAGATGCCGAGGCGCAGGAAGCGGCCGTTCTCCTCCGGGCAGTCGAAGAAGCGTGCACCGGGTTCGATCAGGACGCTGCGCGCCGCAGCGATCTCGGCCAGCGCCGCGGCGTCCGTTCCCGGCGGTCCCTCGAGCCAGGCCGCCGTGCCGCCGGGCGTCTCGGTGGCGCGCCAGTCCGGCAGGTAGGCGCGGATGGCCTGGTCGAGCCGCTGGCGCCGCTCGTCGAAGGCCGCCGAGAGCCGCCGCACCAGCGCCTCGTGATGGCCGAGCGACAGGAACAGCGCCACGGCGCGCTGATTGTTGGCCGGCGGATGGCGCAGCATGAAGCGGCGCAGAGCACGCAATTCGGCGATCAGCTCGGCGGATGCGACGATGTAGCCGAGCCGCAGGCCCGGCGCCAGGGTCTTCGACATCGAGCCGACATAGACGACGCGTCCCGAGCGATCGAGGCTGCGCAGCGCCTGCTGCGGCGCATCGTCGATGAGCTGGCTGTCATAGCCATCCTCGATGATGATCTGGTCGTGCCGCTCGGCATCGTCGAGCAGACGCTGCCGGCGCGCCTGGCTCAGCGGCACCATGGTCGGGCAGTGGTGGTTGGGGGTCACGAAGACGAAGTCGGAGCGCGGCGGGATCGCCTCGACGTCGATGCCGTCGCGGTCGACCCGTACCGGCGTGACGTCGGCGCCGGCGAGCCGGAAGATGGAGCGCGCATCCGGATAGCCCGGATCCTCCATCGCCACCCGCGAGCCCTTGGTCATGAGCAGCGTCGCCAGCATGTAGAGCGCATGCTGGGCGCCGAGCGTGACGATGATCTCGTCGGGGCTGGCGAAGATGCCGCGGCGCGGCAGCAGACGGGCCTGGATCTGCTCGATCAGCAGCGGGTCGTCGCGGTCGACCATGTCGGCCGCCCAGTTGCGGATCTCCAGCACGGCGAGCGCCATGCGGTTGCATTCGCGCCATTCGGCGGTCGGGAACAGCGCCGGATCGAACTGGCCGTAGACGAATGGATAGGAGGATTTGATCCAGTTCTCCTGCTTGGACGGCTCCGGCATCTCGGATGCGGCGATCCGCCGCCGCGATTTCCAGTCGACGCGCTGCTGGGTGCGGCGCGGCATCTCGACCGCATGCGGGCGTACCGGCTGGGTCAGGATCTCCGGATTGACGAAATGGCCGCGGCGCTCGCGTGCGATCAGGAAGCCCTGGTCGACGAGCTGCTGGAAGGCGAGCACCACGGTGCCGCGCGCCACGCCCAGCTTGTCGGCGAGGATGCGGCAGGAAGGCAGCGCCATGGACGGCGCGATCTGGCGGTCGAGGATCGCCGCGACGATCGCCTGCCTGATCTGGGCCTGGAGCGTCTGACCGGAATCGGGAGAAATCCGAAACAGGCTGGACCAGATTGCGGGATCATTGCGCATCGACATGGCATTACCTCCAGAGCCCGCATTCAAGACTGGTCCAACTCTTTGCGCCAATGAATAAATTTGATTGTTCCATTTTGTACCAGTGATGGATAGCGGCTGAGCCATGCGCAACCGGTTGCGCCGATCCGCGCTTGAACGCGCGCGGCCCGCCGGCTTAAGTGCCCCGACAGGGCTGTCCGCAACAAGAATCATGGAGACGAAGATGGACAGAACGAGGCTTGCCGCGGCGATCTCGGAACTCGGCCGAGAGCGGGAGGAGAATTCCGCCGCCTCGCTGCGGGAAGCCTTCGCCGCCGATCCTGGCCGTTTCGAACGCTTCTCGCTAAGGCTCGACGACCTGCTCCTCGACTTCTCCAAATGCGCCGTCAGCGACCGCATCGTGGCGCTGCTGGTCGAGGCGGCCGAGGCCGCCGGGCTGGAGGCGCGCCGGGCCGCCATGTTCGCCGGCGAGGCGATCAACCTCACCGAGGACCGCGCCGTCATGCATATGGCACTGCGCAACGAGAGCGAGCGACCGGTGGTGATCGGCGGCAGCGACGTCATGGGCGACGTGCGTGCGGTGCTGGCGGCGGCGGAGGATTTCGCCGCGGGCATCCGCTCGGGCCGCGTGCGCGGCGCCACCGGGGCGCAGTTCACCGACATCGTCAATATCGGCATCGGCGGCTCCGATCTCGGCCCCGCAATGGCGACGGTGGCGCTGGCGCCCTATCATGACGGCCCGCGCGTCCATTTCGTCTCCAATGTCGACGGCGCCCATATCGCCGATACGGTCAAGGGGCTCGATCCGGAGACGACGCTCTTCATCGTCGCGTCGAAGACCTTCACCACCGTCGAGACGATGACCAACGCCGCGACGGCGCGCATGTGGCTCGCCGACCGGCTCGGCGAGGATGCAGTCTCCGACCATTTCGCCGCCGTCTCGACGGCGCTCGACAAGGTCGCCGCCTTCGGCATCGCCGAGGA
>CAYYZC010000275.1:0-4502 GCA_964475605.1 uncultured Chelativorans sp. | reverse complement strand
GATGCGCGAAAAGGTCTCCGAGCCGATCACCAGTGCGCGCCTGGCCATGCCGGTGCGAAGCTGCGTGTCGGCCAGGGCGACGGCGAAGACGAAGCCGGAGCACACGGCCTGCATGTCGAAGGCGTAGCCGTGGCGCATGCCGAGGCGCTGCTGGATCTCGACGGCCGTCGCCGGGAAGGTGTTGTTGGGCGTCGAGGTGGCGAGCAGGATCAGGTCGATTTCGTCAGGGGTCAGCCCGGCATTGTCGAGCGCTGCGCGCGCCGCCGCCTCGCCAAGCGAGGCCGTCGTCTCGTCATCGGCGGCGATGCGGCGCTCGCGGATGCCCGTCCTCTGGACGATCCACTCGTCGGAGGTCTCGACGACGCCCTCGAATTCGGAGTTCTTCATGCTGCGCCGCGGGAGCGCCGTGCCCACGCCGCGCACGATCGATCGGATCATGCCTGTTCCTATTCCTCACCCTGGACGGGGTCGGCCGGTTCGGCACCCCGCAATGCAACGTTCCGCGCATGGAATTGTTCAAGCTCCAGCTTGATCCCATCGAGCAGCCTGCTCCGCGCCATATCATAGGCAAGCTCCACCGCCGCGGCGAAGCCCTCGTCGTCGGCACCGCCATGGCTTTTCACCACGATGCCGTTCAGCCCGAGAAAGACGCCGCCATTGATCTTGCGCACGTCCATCTTCTCGCGCAAGCGCTGGAAGGCCCGCCGGGCGAATACATAGCCGATCCGCGCCATCAGGGTGCGGCCCATGGCGGCGCGCAGATATTCGGCGATCTGCCGCGCCGTGCCTTCGGCCGTCTTCAGCGCGATATTGCCGGAAAAGCCCTCGGTGACGACGACGTCGACCGAACCCTTGCCGATGTCGTCGCCCTCGACGAAGCCGTGATAGTCCATCGAGCGCAGCTTGGCCTCGCGCAGCAGGCGGCCCGCCTCCCTGACCTCCTCCTGGCCCTTGATCTCCTCGACGCCGACATTCAGCAAGCCGACGGAGGGTCGGTCGATGGAGAAAAGCGCCCGTGCCATGGCCGAGCCCAGGATGGCGAAATCGACGAGCTGATGCGCGTCGGCGCCGATGGTCGCGCCGACGTCGAGCACGACGCTCTCGCCGCGCACCGTCGGCCAGATCGCCGCGATCGCCGGCCGCTCGACGCTTGCCATGGTGCGCAGGCAGAATTTCGACATTGCCATCAGCGCGCCGGTATTGCCCGCCGAGACGCAGACATCCGCCTCGTCGATCTTGATCGCCTCGATCGCCTTCCACATCGACGATTTCCAGCGCCCCTGGCGCAGCGCCTGGCTCGGCTTGTCGTCCATGCGCACGGCGACGTCGCAATGGGTGAAGCTGCTGACCGCGGCGAGCTGCGGCAGCTCGTCGAGCACCGGACGCACCTTGTCGTCGCGCCCGAAGATGACGAAACGCGCATCGGGACGGCGCTCCGCGACCTTGAGGAGACCGCGTAGCGTCACCTCAGGCCCGTGGTCTCCACCCATTGCGTCGATGGCGATGCGTATCAAAGTGCGTACTGCTTCCTGTGGAATGCCCCTGCCCGGGGGTCGGGTGGGGGGAAAATACCGGTTTTCGACCGGCAGACAACTCGCTTTCGCGCGTAACGGGCCGATCAGGGCCTGTTCCGGAGCGATCGCAGCTCGAGGAATGGATTCGTCGCCTCGTCCTCATCGTCGCGAGCCGAATCGAGCTCCACGCCCGGCTTGCGCGGATAGGGATCGATGCCGAGCGCGAAGAATTCCTCGACGAGAGCGCCGACATCGATGCGCTCGCCCGAATAGACTTCCGGCGCATCGGGGCCCTCGGCATCGAGGATCAGCTCGCCCGTCTCGGCATGCTGCGGCTTCGAGAGGCGCGAGCCGGCCGGAACGAAGGTCGTTTCGATCTCCTCCTCGATGCGCGCATCGAGCGGCTCCAGCGTGACGCCGCATTCCTGCACGATCCCCGCCTCGACGCGGCCGCGCACCGACACGCCGTTGCGGCTCCAATGGCTGACCATGAGATCGGCATGAAGATGCCGGACCTCGAGCAGGCCGTGCGCGGCGGCGAGTGCCGCGCGCTGCGCCTCGTCGGCGTCGATGACGACCGGCATGCCCTTCTTCGGCAATCGCGCGACATGGACCTCGAAGGAGATCGGGCTGCGAGCGCCGGTCACCGCTCGGCCTCCGCCGCGTCGGGATAGCGGATCGAGCCGCCGAGCAGCGCCGCCTCGTCCTGTGCCGCAAGCGCGTCGCGGGCAATGAACGCATAGTCGGCAAGCGCCGCCGCGCCCGGCCAGTCCTGCGCCTCGGGGCGGACATTGCGCGCAAGCGCGGCCGCCAGCGCCGGCCGATCGTCGTCGTCGAGCGCCTCGCCATAGGATCTGGCGCGGCCGTAGAACATGCGCGCGAGCTTCTTGATCCGCTTCGGTACTCCGAGGTCGCCGATGCCTAGCTCGCGCAACGAATGATCGACGTCGCGGAAGAATTCGTCGGTCACGTGCTGGGCCAGCCGCTCCAGCGGGCCGGTCGCGCCGCGGGCGCGGTGAAGGAACAGGAACATATGCAGGCTGAGCGCTTCGTAGCGCCCGAGCGGCGTATCCGGCACGCCCCAGTCGGAAAAGAACACGGGCTGCCGCGCGGATGCCACGATCTGCTCATAAATGCGATCGGCGATCGTCTGGTTGCGGCTTCGTCCGAACGGGAGCAGGCGTGAAAGCATTGGGGCGGTTCCGCGAAGGTTGGTCGGGTCAGGTCGTGGATTCATGAATCTGGTCGAAATGGTGTGAGGCCATCCGTTCGGACAGGAGGAGCGAAGGCGCGGTTGCATCGTGCCGAAAGCTGGTTTACCGCTTCTGCCGTCCCGCGCAAGGCATGCCGCAGGCGCCAAGGCAATGGAGTTGTCGTTGCAAGCTCGTGATTTCAAGTCGCGTCTCGTCCGCACCGGCGTGAAGGCCGTGCTCGGCGCAAGCGTCGTCGCGCTGCTCGCCGGTTGCAATACGGCGCAGAATCTTTCCGTCGGCGAGACGCTGCAGACCGGCTATGTGATGGACGAGGAGACGCTCGCCATGGTGCCGGTCGGCTCGAGCCGCGAGCAGGTGCTGCTGGCGCTCGGCACCCCCTCGACGACCGCGACCTTCGACAACGAGGTGTTCTACTACATCTCGCAGACGCGGGTGCGGCCGGTCGCCTTCATGAAGCCGAGCGTCGTCGACCAGCGCGTGCTCGCCGTCTATTTCGGCGAGGACGGTCGTGTCACCAACATCGCCAATTACGGCCTGCAGGACGGCAAGGTCTTCGACTTCATCTCCCGCACGACGCCGACCGGCGGCAGGGACCAGACCTTCATCGGCCAGCTCATCTCCGGCGTACAGAGCGGCGCCCCGCCCTCCGGCATCTTCGGCGGCTGAGTTCTATCCCGCCGCCGCGTCCGGCTCGCCGTCGGGCGCCGTCGCACGGATGGCGCGCCGCGGCCGCAGGTTGAATTTCTCCGCAAGCTCGTCGAGCACGTTGACGGCGTGATAGGCGTTCATGCGCTTCAGCCAGATCCAGCCCTCCGCGATCAGCACATAGACGACGAAAAGCGCGGCCGGCGCGAGCTGGACGAGCCGCTCTGCGGGCAGGCCCTGCACGACGAGGCCGGCGACGGTGCGGTCGAGCTGGAAATAAAGCAGCGCATTGGTCGCCGCGATCAGCATCACCGCCATGGCGAGCATCGCAGCGAAGCGGTGCACCTGCCAGCGCCCGCGCATATATTCGGAGACGATCGCCAGCTTCTCCAGGCCGAAATGGTCCTTGAGGTCGCGATAACGGGACCGTGAATCGTCGATCGTCCCCGCGATGCGCCGGCACACCGCCTTCCAGCCCAGTATGTTGGTGAGCACGAAGGCAAGCAGGCCGAGCCCGAAAAAGCGCTCATACTGGTGGAGCCAGAAGAAGAAGACCATCACCACGGTGAACAGCGCCAGGACGCCGAGCGATTTCCAGTCCATCAGCCCGCGGGCGAGATCGGCTATGTAGACGCGCTCCTCGATATCGACGTCGAACTTGGCGCCGAATATCCAGCTCGTATAGTAGAGGAACAGGCCGATCTTGTAGAAGATGCCCGGATCGGACTGGTTGAGGATGGTGATGACCTGGCTCTCGGTCACCACCACCCAGGCGAAGCCGAGCGCCAGCACGCCGGCGATCACCTGGATCATCCGCCGCGAGAAATCGGCAAGTTTGCGGACATCGGCCTTGGAGAGCTCCAGCTCCGTGGCGCTGATCCGCATTGCCGCCCGTCTACCCCTGCGCGCCATGGTCCCCGGCCCGCGCTGCTCAAGCTTCCGTTACGTTAGACTTTGGCGGCAGAAGCGGCAAGCGCGATGGTGTCGGCAAGCCTGGTCGACCCCCACTCCGTCCCGCTGCGCGGGCCACCTCTCCCCCGCTCGACGGGGGAGAGGAAGCGCCGGCCGGGCCGCTTGGCACCCTTCCTCTCCCCGGGCAGGGGGAGAGGTGGCCCGCGCAGCGGGACGG